>JALFJC010000162.1:0-39355 GCA_022775595.1 Bacteroidales bacterium
ATTTATTATAAAACAGACCATAAGAACCTCGCGATGTATAAGATATCGCTATTTAATACTATGGCAAAAACGATTGAGATCTACGAAGGAATGCCCGTCATCGAGGCAAGCGACAGCAAAGACTTGGAGAAGAAGCTGGAAAAGATGGAAGGGATAAAGCCTCCCTTCGCCGTGATGATTTCCAGAAGAACTAAAATGATAAATGAAAATGCTTTTAGCAGCTGCACCGACATAGCCGCCATTCTTATCCCCGACTCGGTAACGAAGATTGGCGGTTCTGCCTTCCGTTGCTGCACGGGGCTGGCTTTAGTCGAAATCCCCAACTCTGTCACGGAGATTGGCGATGAAGCCTTCAAGGGCTGCACTGGTCTGACGTCCGTCAACATCCCCGACTCGGTCACGGAGATTGGCTTGTGTGCCTTCGATGGCTGCACGGGGCTGACTTCAATCAACATCCCCGACTCTGTCACGGAGATTGGCGATTATGCCTTCTGTGACTGCACAGGGCTGACCTCCGTCAATATCGGCAACTCTGTCACGGAGATTGGCTTTTGTGCCTTCGTGGGCTGCACGGGACTGACGTCCGTCAGCATCCCCGACTCTGTCACGGAGATTGGCCCTGTTGCCTTCTCTCGCTGCACAGGTCTGACCTCAATCAACATCCCCGACTCGGTAACGAAGATTGGCTGGAGTGCCTTCTATGGCTGCACTGGTCTGACCTCTATCAACATCCCCAACTCGGTAACGAAGATTGGCGGTTCTACCTTCCAGGGGTGCATGGTACTGACCTCCGTCAATATCGGCAACTCTGTCACGGAGATTGGCGATCATGCCTTCTGTGACTGCATTGGTCTGACCTCCGTCAATATCGGCAACTCGGTAACGAAGATTGGCGATAATGCCTTCAAGGGCTGCACTGGTCTGACCTCTATCAACATCCCCGACTCTGTCACGGAGATTGGCAGGTGTGCCTTCTATGACTGCACTGGTCTGACCTCCGTCAATATCGGCAACTCGTTCACGTGGATTGGAGATGGGGCCTTCGAGGGCTGCCCGGGTAAGCCCTAAAAACGAAAAAGCTATAAATAAAGGCAAATTAGTAAACTGATGACGAGTAGGCATGCCGTGTTTTGCTCGTCTATTCGTTTGGTAAAAAGAACGTTTGTGCAAGGCGAGAGCAGAAGCCAAGTTTACTTGGATTATGCCGAGCCGCCGCCAATTTTCGCGCAAGCGAGTGCAATAGAGCTTGCTCATATTGCCGAGCGCAGCCGAAAATGTCAAGAAAAGGTGCATTTATATGAATATAATCGTACCTTTACCGCACAAAAACAACAGAGAGAAAGTATATAATATGGTAATACACGTGCGCAAGCTGCCCTTCGGCGGCGATTTCCTGGCCATCAATCTTTGTGGCCTCATATTTGCCTTGCGCGACCTCTCGCCCAAGGAACTTAACCACGAGCGCATACACACCGCCCAGCAGCGCGAACTGCTCTTCCTGCCCTTCTTCCTGTGGTACGCCGCCGAGTGGCTGGTGCTCATGGTGCGCTACCGCAACGGCATGGAGGCCTACTACCGCATCCGCTTCGAGCGCGAGGCCTACCTCCACCAGGCCGAGCCCGACTATCTGGCCCGCCGCCGCCACTATCGCTACCTCTCCTGACCCCGCCGGCGCCTCTCCGCCCCTTCAGTGCCACCGCAAAAATTCATCCGCCCGTTATCTTGTCCTCACAAAATAACGGGCGGATGAGTTTAGGTTATGCCGTACAACGGCGAATGATTCTTTATTTTACCAGGTGTCTCTGGCCATTCTGGATGACGAGACCCTTGTAGCTGGCAGGCACGCGCTGGCCCGCGAGGTTGTAGCGCCGCTGGTTGGCGGGCTGGTCGGCGGGCTGCACCTTTGACGCCTGCGTTGTGTTTGGAGCGGGTTTCTTTGTCGGTGATGTTGGCGGTGCGGATTTCTCTTGCTATTGCTCGGAGGTCGCTGTCGTCAATTCGGCGCTCGCGGTGGCTCTTTATGGTGCGGACCAGCTGGCTCCAATAGACAACGTGGCCTTCGGTGGCTTCCCCTTATTGCAGGAAATTTTTTATATAATTGCGGCAAGCGATAAATCACTTACCCACACAAAAGTGGCTGAAGATGTTGATCAGGCTTTCACTGCTCGTCGGTGAATTTGAAACAGATATGTGAGCGGATATCAATGGGAATCTGACGTGTGTCCACATATTGCCACCCGTCAATCATATAGCCGCCGTGCCGGGTGATATTCTCCTCGATAGTGCTTTTGATACCCAGTTCCAATATGAGATCATCAGTTGACTTAAACCAGAATTCCCGACTGTCTGGAAGTGTGACAATCAACGTGTCAATACAAAGATTGCAATTATTGATACCTTCTTTCACCTCCGCCACTGGCACTACCAGTTCGCGTGGTTCTTCCTCCCTGGAAGTATCGACAGCCACCATGTCCTCTTCAATTTCCTGCTCCTGCCCGCTTTCATCGTCAAGAATATCCGGATCGTCATATTCTTCGAAGCCACCCGAATCTTCCACTCCGATGGCTTCCAACTCCTCCGAAGATGGCTGACGCATAAGGTCTCCTGTAGCGGCTCCAAGCATCTGCAAAAACATATAGATTCGCTGAAGACCTTTCATTGGCATCAAGCGATATGTGTTGTCATCCTCCAGAACAAACACTACCGTGCCACGAATTTCCTGTCCCTGGCCATAGACAAGAGTCCCCACCATATTATCAGGCAGGTCTCTCATAAGCCCATCCTTATCCACAAGCATAGCCAAATGGCAAGATTCTTTATCCAAAGCAAGCGTCTTTGTAATGCGATTCAGAATCGGCGAATAATGAACGACGTCATATCCGCGGGCTTCCGTCCGGGAGGAGAGCGCTTCCAAGTCGAGATCGTCTTCTCCTTCTTCTACATCCATTGCATAGTAGAAGCCTTGGGGATAAACCAACGTGACGGCAGCACAATCCTTTGTGTCATCTTCTTCCGGATTTGCGGCAAGGTATTCTTTGAGCCAAAGCCGTTCTATCTCTTTTTCGTACTTGGAGAGCAAGCCGGTAACATATCCGCGAGCCACTTGCTCAAGGGTGAATCCCTCCCTGTCGCCCAAGCGTGCCGCCTGCAGGCAGGCTCTCGCAATATCCTGGGCTGATGATTTCATTTCGTCCGAAAGATTGTCTCCGTGCATGTGTTGGATGGAAGCTTTAAGCCAAAAGCAGTTGGCCTTCCCCAACTCGCAGCCACGAGACAACGGTCTCAATGCCTCTTCATGGTTTTCGGAATAACCGAGTTGTCCCAAATACAATAAGACCCCCTTAAGGTAGCAGGCAAAACCGTCATGGTGTGCAATGGCATAATCCAATCCTTCGTCAATTTCTTGGTGAAGGATTGTCTGCTCTTCCGGAGACAATGCCAGAAAATCGTCATACTCCATCCCTGCCTTGAAACGACGGCAGTTTACGGCTCCAAGTCGTGCTCCTTCTTCCGCTATGGCGCAAGCTCTGGATTCTTCACGCTGAGTCCGGTAAAAATTGGCCAGGGAAAAATAACTCTCCGTATTACCTCGTTCCAAACTGGAAATATATGCTTTTTCCGCAGATTCCGTATCGGACGATTCCAAAGCCTGTCCCAGAAGGTCATAATAAATCGGATCACTCTCTGGATTTTTCTCCAAATGCTTCCTCAGGATATCGGCCGCCAGAGCAGGATCCTTCCGTACTCCATATTCTCCATAAATGAGATTCTCAAGCGTCTGATATTGGGCAAGTTCGCTACCTAGTTTATAGGCGGAGTCTAACATAAAGGCGTGCATTTGCGGCATGGCTTCATCAGCCTCAATCCGGCCTTCATAGTACATTCTGGCAAGGGCGGCATTGGCATCCTGTACACCATTACTTCCTGCCCAAGTTAGAAGCAGTTCTGCTTTTCTGATGCTTTTACCGTCAGGGTTTACCAGCGATAGCCATCTTCCATACCCATAGGCGGCATAAGGATCGCTCTTGCTGTTTTCCTTAAGTTTTTCCACCATCTCGGGTGAAATGCTTTTGGTGCGCCAATTTGTAAGGAAATGCTGTAGAAAATCGCGGGTGTTGGTAATGTCGAAAATGTGGTTCTGCATAATTGGTAGTTTGTTGAGATTTTTTATAATAACCTGGGCAACAAAATATTGCCCAGGGTTTTGCTATGTCAGAAATTTCACCAAACTTAGTGATACGACTCAACTTCATTGGGAAGTTCACTGACATGGCAAAAATACAACTTAAATATGGCAAAATCACCGCTTTTGGCGGACTTTTTCCAATTATGGACGAATTTAACCGAATTTTGAGCGGATTTGTAGACTCGACACTCGGTTTTAGATGCAAACTTTTCGGCTATCAGTACAGCGAAATCATTCGCTCGATAATGTGCGTGTACTTTTGTGGCGGTACCTGCATCGAAGACCTCAGCAAACACCTTATACCTTGTGTGTCCCAGCATCCCAAACTCCGTACTTGCAGTTCGGACACGATACTTCGTGCGATAGAAGAACTGACCGAAGACAATATCTCCTATACTTCTGACAATGGCAAAACTTATGAGTTCAACAAGGCGGAGAAACTTAACACTCTGCTGCTGGAGGCATTGCAAACAACAGGGCAATTGACAAAAGGCATCGAGTATGACTTTGATTTCGACCACCAGTTCATCGAAACAGAAAAGTATGATGCGAAAACCACTCAAAAACCTCTCCCGTTTTTTTCTCCTTGAAAGTTGTTCTTTTAAGCAAGAAAGTTGTTTTTATCCCCTTTATCGTTATTGCCCCACAACTGTGGTGTACCTTCCCCGCAATTGTGGGGAAGTAAAAATGACCTTTGAAAAAACGAATACAAAGGGCAGAGAAACAAGTAAAATATAGTCTGCTAATAAATCCCCTCCGGCCCAAGCCCTTCAGCAATGAATGGTTGGCACGCCCAACCGTTCAGCGGTAAACTGCTTATAAACAAAAATATAGTGAAATAAATGAATGGTTGAAAGGTTTTCGAGGGGAAAAATTTGCGTAAGGAATCGTCCTTGTCACGGAGGATAGTTGGCAAAATAAAAAAGGGTGTGTCAAAATGAATATTGTTCAGATGTCCCCTGAAATGTCGTGCAAGTGAGCACAATCAAGTTTACAGGAATTGCCGAGCACAGCCGAAAATGTCAAAGGAAAACGCCTGTTAAAAACGAACAATTGCTGAACGCGCTGCATATTCCCAAACCATACAACGAAGACACATTCGGAATCCGAATTGTGGATGCAACGTACATTGCGTACCTCTGCAAGAACAACTATGAGGCATACCGTAAACTCATCAGTACTGATATACTCGGCATTGATGACCTTGGCACAGAACCATCAGAGGTGTTGGACTATGGCAACGTATATACCCCTGTTATTGACCTGCTGACAAAGAGTTATGAAGAGCAGCTTTTCACCATTATCACAACCAACCTCACACCGCAACAAATCCGAGAGCATTATGGTGACCGCATTGCCGACAGGCTCAAGGAGATGGTCAAGAAAATTGTGTTCAGCAATGGTACTTATCGTACAGAAAAATTAGCAACACCTGGTTAGCTGTATTCCATATCTTCGGGCATTGGGCTTGCCCATGTGCCAGATTATTCTGGCATCGGGAAGCCTAATACCCCAACCATCTATCGATGCCTGGGAGACTGACCAGATAAAATAGCAAGCAATTTGGGTTACTGTTACTTTGAAGGTTCTTCGAAACGCTGTGTTGTGAATGCCACACTTCAGTGTGAGTCGGTTATCCAGCAATATCAGCGAGCCGAAGATAAACTGGGTAATGCCGTAGATACCATTAGCGGTAAAGTTGACACCATCAACAACCATATTGATAAAGCGATTGAAGATGCACCTGCAAAATTGAAGGTGTCTGTCAATGTTAGCGATGACGACTGGCAGAAGATACAAGAGTTACCCTATCTTGTCACAGTCGAAATACGACCTGTTCATGTGATGAGGGTCAATCTCGATGCCGTACTTATTTAAAAACAGTTGTGCGAGTATCGGCTGCTCACGGGTAACACCGATAGGCGGTGTGGTTGACATCGTGCTTGTCTCGATGAACATACCTTTTTCAAGGCGTTGTCTCTTGTTCTTACAAGCGGCATTGCCGCTGTTTTTGACAACAATTCTCCAAAGTGCCATAATGAATTTATATCTGCCATGTACCACGAAAAGCGGAAGTTTGGAGTGTTCAGCCGAAAGTTTGGGTTAATCCAGAAAGGAGGTGCGTGCTTTACTTAATGTTCCATGTCTTGTCAAGGATTGTGTCATATAATCGGTCGGTGCTGCCTATCTTCAAACCATAGAAGCAAGTGCCTTTACCATGCTCTTTAAGCATCTTTTTCCATGTGCTGTCTTTCGGAAGAGGAAAATAGAAGTCGCTGATGATAAGCACATCTGCCATTCCGAATGTCTTACTTTGCAGCATCTTGATAGAGAGGTTCAGCATCTCTTCACCATCCGTACCTCCAGAGAAACGGTTTTCGAGGAATGACTTCAACCGCATCCAGTTCCGTGGAAGTGACAGGTCCAGGAACTTAGCCCCTACAGAGAATGACATCAGGAAGACCTTCCTTTTCTGCTTTCTTGCCAGTCGAAGAAGTTGCAACAGAACAGCATAGGCGATCTGCATAGGCCGTCCGCTCATGGAGCCGCTGGTGTCAACAGCCACAATGATTGGGCCTTTTTCCAGTCGCGGTTTTTTCTTTTGTGTATGTTCAGTCTTGAATTGGCTTTCATTCTTTGGTCGATTGGCAAAAAGTTGGAGTTGCCCTGTGGCATACTTATAGTAGAACAACCCTTCCGTCTTGCGTTCCGAAAGAATAGCTGTTTCGGAAGGCAATAAGTGTTGAAGGTCATTGCCATTGGCAACCTCTTCTGCTTCGGCTGCTTGCTTTGGCGGTGATGGCAACAATGGAAGGTAGCGTTTCACGGTATCGTCCATTTCGTCCTCCCGCTTCGGTTGTTCTCTGCCAATGATGCGCAACAAGTCTATCAGTTCGGGAAATGAGTAAAAGAAACGCTCTATCTTGCGTCGTTCTTTATAGTCACTCAGACCATGTTCTTTGATCTGACGTTCCCAACGCGACTGATGATCCTCTATCAGTTTCTTTTTCCTTTCCACCTCCTTATCGTCGCTGGCTTGCTTCCACTCCTTACCCATCGTATTCAGGATGGTTTCTGCTTGTTCTTCTGATTCGCTATCGTTCAGCTGTAATTTGTAGCCTTTAAGGTTTAGCTCAACGGGGTTATATTGTGACTCGATGACCTTTACCGCTTGTCCCCACATATTGCGTTTCTGCGCTATGCCGCCACGAACGAAAACAGCAATAAACGCCTGCTCCTTGCGATGATACTCCTCAATGGGTTGGAAAAGTTGCAACATAGCCTCTATGAATTTCATCAGTTCCTCTTTCAGAAGTTCAGTCCACAGTGGGTCTTGACTTTCAAGCTGTGGGTTGTCCTGAATTGTCTGACCAATGAACCCTCCCAGCAAGTCACCTGACGGCAAGTTATCAGGCAGCTTCCCGTAGTCCATATAGAAATCGAAGGCTTCATCGTATTCTTTGAGTTTCTGGACAAAACTATCTGTATCGATGTAGTTCATAATAGTTGCCGTGCATTTTTGATTTTCACTTCCAACTCCTTTATGTGCTTGTCACATCCGTCAAGATACTTTTTGGCAATCTTTTTGTCATTGTCTGACAAGAACAGATGCTTGGAACCCGCGAAGAGAGTCTGAAGTCTCGCCAGACCTGGTATGATGTCTTTTTGTAGTGTGGAGAGTGCGGTATCGGCTACCGACTGTTCCATAAAGCTGTCATCAGCAAATAGTCCCTGCACTCCATCGGAAGATGTGGAGGTCATGGACAATGACATCATCCGCTCAAAAGCGTATGGGGTCTTATCAATGATAATACCACCATCGCATTTCTGGAGTTTAATCTTTCGCACGTTCTGTGCGTTCTTGATTTTGTAGTCGAAAGGTGCGGCGGTATAAATGGCATGGACAATCCATGCGTTCTTCTCCTCATCTCGGTAGAGAATACCATCAGATGCCTTATCTACCTCGACATGGCTGTAGTCGGCCTTGTAGAAAAGGCACTTCCCCTGCGGAAAGTTACGGATGCTGTAATAGAAATAGCTGACCAACGAGAATTGTTCTGGTTGGTTGCGCGTATCTTCTTCATTTTTGACTGACTGCGATTTCTTCTTGATAGCCTGGTCTATCTCCTTTTGCAGTTTCTCCATTTGCTTGTCTAGGTCTGCGGTCAGAGAACCAGCCACTATGTCAATAATGGTCGGAATCACTTCCGCTGTATTCCAAAGACAATGGAAAAGGATGGGAATGTCTGTCAAGTCAATCGCCTTACGTCCGTTGAGGAAGGCTGCTGTCTGCATGATGTGGAAACACTTCTTCCACCGTCGGTCTGACACATAGTAGTCCATTTCCTTGTTGCCATCTTTAGTGGTTTCCTCTCTCAATCGCTTGCGGATGGCAGTTACCACACCACACACATCGTCGGGAATAGTCACTTTGCCTATTTCATTTTGCCATATCTCGTATAGTTCATCTGTTATCTGCAAATCTTGCTGCATAACGACTTCCCCAACAGATTTCTGGCGTATCATCTTGTAGAACGTGCTTTCCGTCTGGATGCAATTCGATACCATACGCACGAGGAATCTGTCCCAAAGAGCCTCTAATCCCTCATCCTCGGCAGGAAGTTCGTTGCTCGCTGCAATCAACGCTTTCATAGGCAAGAACAAGGTGTTGCGACCGTTCTGGAAGATACGTTCATTGATGGCTGTCAGCAAGGCATTCTGTATGGACGGGCTGGCTTTCCATATCTCATCGAGGAATACCACGGTTGCTGTAGGCAGGAATCCGTCCACCACACGCTCGTACTTGTCCTCATTCTTCAGCAAGGAGATAGATACTGGCCCAAAGATTTCATCGGGGGTAGAAAACCGTGACATTAGATATTCAAATGCCTTGCCATCTTTGAATGCCAATTTCAACCGACGAGCCACCAGACTCTTGGCAGTCCCAGGAGGACCGAGCAGGAAAACGCTTTCGCCCGCTATGGCACACAACAGTGTCATGGCAAGAATATGTTCCTTCTCGTAGATGCCTTCGGACATCACTTTCAACATGGACTTTATTTTTGCTTCAGTCTTCATCTTTTACTGCTCTTTACTTGAAATCACTTCTGCAAACTCATTCGGATAGTTGGCTTTCAGATAAGCCATCTGATAGCCAATCCAAGTATAGCATACGGCATGGGCTTTGTTGAAGAGATACGTCCCTGATTTCTCCCAATCGTGCCAAATCTTTTTGAGAACATTCTTCCCATGTCCGTTCTCCAGACCTCCTTGTATAAACCATCTTCTCAAAACTAACAATGGGGTTTGCTTCCTTTTGCCTAAATGTCTCCTCAGCAAGTCGCTGTCTCTTCTGCTGAAATCGGCAATCAAACGCGAAAGCAGCATCAACTGCTCCTGATAAGCCAAGATACCATACGAATCGTTCAGGTACTTCTCCATACTGGGTATGTCATAGCGTATTTCTTTCTTGCCTGTCTTGTGGGCGATTAACTTGGGTATCTTGCTCTTAGCGCCTGGGCGATAGAGAGCATTCAACAGCACCAAATCCTCAAAATGAGTTGGAAGCAGTTTGCGAAGACATTTTCTCATCCCTTCATAATCAAAGCAGATAACGTTCTCTGTTTCGCCATTCTGGAATAGTTTGAATGTCTTGGCATCATCTATTGGGATAAGGTCAAGGTTGATGTCGATGCCCCGTGATTCCTTAATTCTTTCACAGACGGCTTTCTGAACGGTAAGGGTGTCTAACTGGAGGAAATCCATCTTGACTAATCCTGTAGATTCCACATGGTTTCCGTCATACTGAACACAGCGGCTGACACCTCTATCCCAATCTTGTGCCTCCATCTGTGACGTTGGGGCAAAATTATCAATCGGCTTACTGCTAACCACAAATCCACAAACATGAATGCTTGTATCATAGATGGTTCCTTCCAACATCTTTGCAATTCGCAACACCCTTCTCACATCAGCCTTTGACCGCAATTGTTTCTTCACGGCAAGTGTCCTTTGGCTTAGATTGGCATCATCAAGAAATAAATGATATACAATTTTTGAGAAAAGGTTTGACCATCCTTCCACTTGTCCCAACAGTAAGATGACTTTTCTTGCAGACAACTTTGTAAAGGTTATGATATGGGCACAGCATTCCTTGCCATATCTCTGCTCCAGCCACTCTATGATTCGCGTCCGACCCGCTGTACCAAAATCAAGGTCAATGTCAGGAAGATAAGGCAGTTCGGGACAGAGGAACGGTTCAAAGAGCAAGTCGTGCTTCAGAGGGTCAATCTTGGTAATACCCAGACAGTACGACACCAAACTGCCAGCAGTAGAACCACGTCCGGGGCCTACCAATACGCCCAGTTGTTCTTTGGCAACAGTGACAAGTTCCTGCACAAAGAGGAAGTAACCTGACGAATTGTGTTCTTTGATTACGTCGAGTTCAAAGCGTAAGCGGTCATCAACATCCTCTGGAAGTGGGCTGCCATATATCTGTCGAGACTTCTCATAGACCAATTCGCGAAGGTTGGCATCATCGGAGTTTCCCTGTGTCTGTTCTGTATTATCCAGTGAAACTTTGGGATAGACAAGAGCATGATGGATGTCGTAGAACTCCACTTTCTCCAGAATTTCCATCGTATTGTCGATGGCTTCGGGGATGTCAGTAAACAACTCGTTCATCTCATTACGGCTCTTCAGCCATTTCTGATTATCTGACTCTGGCCAGTTTTCAGGCATCGAATCCCCCAATGCTATTCGGTTCTGATACTCATACGCTTCAACGTAGCGTTTGGTTATATAGCGCACATCATTGGCAGCAACCAACTTTATCTGCTTTTCTCTTGCGGCTTTCACAAGTACTTGTAGTGCCTTTTCGTATTTTGTGACCTCTGTTGTTCTTTGCAATTCGACATAGTAGTCATCGGCAAACACTCTTTTGAACCATTCCAAAACCTTGGTCAGATTTCCATTTTTACCCTGTAGGGCATAGCGAGAGACCTCACTATCGATACCGCCAGAGCATACAATTATCCCTTCGTGGTAATGCTCCAATGTAGCATAGTCTATAAATCCTGTACCATCCTCATGTTTTTGGCCTGACGAACTCACCAATTTCATCAAGTTCTTATATCCCATGAGGTTTTTTGCCAGCAACGTAAGTGGATAGGCACTTTCTCCTTTGTCTGGAGACAAGTACAACTCACATCCCAGAATGGGCTTGAATGAACTTTGTCCTTTTTCTTTCCTCTCTGAGTTTACTTTGCCCACATAGTCAAAGAACTCCATGATGCCGCTCATGTTTCCCGTGTCGGTGAGTGCCATGCCTTTCATGCGGTTCCTTATGGCTCTGTCCACCAACTGTGTAACCGTGTTGCATCCGTTCATAATTGAGTAATGGGAATGCACATGCAGGTGTATAAATTGTTTGGTATTCATAATTCGTTTATCGTTAGTTGTTAATCCCAAAGGTTACGGAAATGCTTGCAGAAGAGTTCCAACCCTTCTGTAATAGCCTTTTCTTCATCTGCCGTGTGCTCGGTCATACATCTCTTTTAATGCGTCTCGCAGGGCATCATTAAAGGCTATAATGTCCGGCAGAATTTCTTCTTGGTGAGCCAAAACCCTTTTGTTAATCATATCCTTGCGCAAGGACAGCAAACAGCCGCAATCGGAATAGTCGTGCCGATTGTCGTTGAACTTCCACAGAATCTCTTTCTCTATGAGTTCTATGTCATAGTCGTGTAAGTCAACCATAATACTACTTCTTTTCAAATTACGTTGCAAAATAAACACAGACCTCTGCCAACTTGTAGCAGAGGTCTGAGAAAAGTGATGTATTTTGAAAAAAATCTTGTTGATTTAGCTCGTTAAGATAGAAATAGCCCTGTTTGCGACATCTTCTGTGATGCCATCGTATGGATTTGTCAGAAGGAAATGTCGTAGTTGAGAATCGAAGATGACGTACTCATCATCAATGATAACATACCGTGTATCTTTGTCCGCATGGTCTGACAGCAAAGAGGCTATTTCCATACCCTTGCAATGCCCCATGGCAGGATCCAGTTCATCAAGGTTAGCGTTGAGCAACCAACTGTCACTGACCGTCGAAGGTGTGATGTCTATCACTCGTCCTGGCATGTTTCGTACTTCCCACATTTCCTGAATCGCTTCCAGTCCAAGGTATTTCCAAGACGATTCTACCACGATGTCCGCATGAGTGATGTCAATGATACGACGTAGTTGTTCTACGGTTTCGGGATCAAAGAATGCACCATGTTCATCCTGCCATGGTTTGCCCTCGTGGTAGAGATAGTTCTGATAGTGTTCTGTATTCAGGACACCATCGAAATCAAGGAATATAATTCTATCGCTCATGTTGTCTATACTATTGGGTTAGAACAGTACACTCTTCGCTTACAGGTATTGCAATGATTTCCCATCCATACTTCATCGAACTGTTTCATAGCCTGTTCAACTATTTCTGACTCATCTGTCAGGATGCCAGCCTCGAAGTTACGCTTGTTGTCTGTCTTCATGCCGATGCCTGCTCCAGTCAGGTTGGCACTGCCAAGGTACACCTCCTTACAGTCGAATACAATCATCTTGAAGTGAACACGTGGACATTGGACACGCTCCAGACGGTCATAGAGTACCGGGTACTTGTCAAAATCCTCTCTGAAGTTCGGACCAGGTTCTTTGGCATGAATGAGTCGCACCTCCACACCACGCCGAATGAGGCCGGCAAGTACAGCAAGAAAAGGTTTCTTCTGCTTGCCATCCTCTACATAGAGGTCTTTGATGTCAGCCGTTCCAATCCAAAGGTTGTGTCTTACTTTGGGAACACGAGACAAGACTTCTTTATAATGGGCAGTGTTGGAGATGTAAGAGAGCATATCATAGATTGATTATATCTTTGACAAATTCAACGGCAACTTCAACAAGATCCATGTCCTCGTTCTCAGAAATGATGTTGTTAACGATGTCATATTTAGCTATTATGTGTTGCGGGATGGGTGGAACAGTTTTAATATGCCACGCTTTATTTTCAACGATCAATGATAGAACAACTTTCTCACCTTTTTCTATATACTTGAGACAAGCCTTCTCGCTATAGATACAGTCATTTCGCAGTTTGTTATGTCCGAACTTATCAGCATTGTACTCGATAAGTTCCCATAAGACAACGGAGGCAAATGGCTCTGTGTGATATGCCAGCAGTGGACTGCGAGAATATCGCTTCAAGGCAATCATGTCAAGTTCATCCATGTCGCCGATTGCAGCAAAATAATAGTTTGAACTTTCGTCATCCTTCGCCTGCCAATAACCTGCAGAACGTAGGAATTCCTTATACTTTAGTGCATAATACTTGAAATTATGTTTCGTAGGGATGTGCTTCAGGCAGTATTCCTCTATTGAGCAGTCGGCATCTATGAATTGGCGTAATGCATTGCCGACCTTTTCGTGGTCGCGAGAGAAGAGGATGTCCCAACGACCTTCCTTGCCGAAGAAATAACGATTGCCATAAGAACACCATCCTATATCGAAGCCCTTATAGCCAGATGCAATCAAGATGCGTATTCTCTCTGCGTCTGTGGCATCTATGAATTTCTGCATATTCTTTATGAGCACATCTTCGGAATAGTCATTCAAGAAGCTGATAGCTCTTATGTTACCTCTACAGAACTGCATGTCTTCCAGCCAGCACACGATGTTCCTGCGCTGATTATCCAGTTTTGACCTCTCTACCATTGCTGCATTCTTTCCTCCAAGTCCTGTTATGGATTCTGACAAGGAATCTCTTACGTCCGTCGTTACAGCAAGCTTTTCTATGACTTGACTATAAGTAGCGAACTCTGTAATACGCAGATTGGACACAAGGTTTACTTGCGACTGTATAAGTTGATTAGTATTAAGCAGCAAATTCCTGATGACTCGAATATATTGTCTTAATTCTGTAGTAGCTGTCACGACTTGATGCTTTATGCAATATCTTATCAGCGCGTAGAACAATGTTTTCTCGTAGATGTCAAAGTCTTCGTTCTCCTGGGGAAGTATGCAACGCTGGAAAAGATTTAGTCTTCCTTTGCTAAAGAGTCGTACTCTTGTATCAAACACTTCTTCATTGCCATGTTTGAACATGTCATCAAAAAACGTTGCATCTTTTTTGCCCACTACAGAAATGAAGTCCAATGCCGAGAAGAGACAATCAACATTGTCTCGGATTTTATACACAGCATTGATTTGTTCTATCGTTCCGATATAGTCGGAAGCTGTGCTTCCTTGCTGCGGGTACACGTAAGTGTAATAGAGAAGATGTGTCAGATAATGGAAAAATGACATAAAGCAATCGTCTATCACGGGATATTCCTGATTCTCATCCTTTACATACTCCCAAAACAGGTTTGCCCATTCGTGCTCAACTTTCTCTGTAAACTGTGTTACTAGTTCTACATCTTGGTATGTATCTTCAAGGAACTGAATGAACAATGCCTTCCAATGTTCAAAAGCCGTCAATTCCTTGCCACGTGCATTCATCTTTATATACAAACCGTCGGTCAGACTGTATTCATCCATATCAAGACGGTCGAAAGTGATTGACGATGATGTACTCAAAGCATTCTTCAGCATGTCATCAATGAATGGAAGATAATCATCTTCCAACATGGTATTCATGGCTTCCAACATTGAAACCATGTTGTTGATTGTCGGGTCATAATCCCAGTCATTAGAATACCATGAACAATCAGTTATCACCTCTCGCACTTTTCCACTTGGGAGTTTTCCCAGTAAGGTTTTCGTAAGTTTATCACAGAATGCAGCACTGCTTAAGCGGGTTTCATAGGAGAAACCTTCTAACAGATGGAGATTCTTTGCCTTCTCATCTTCTGCCATGTTGGATTTGGAAATAAGTATCCAATGGAGCAAAAAAAGCGTTGTGAGGCGTTGCTGCCCGTCAAGAGGGATGAAAAAAATCTTTCCAGCATGTGTCGCCTTATTCTGAATTGAAGAACCATATATAAAATCCACATGATAAGCATGTCCACTCTTTAAAGCATTCATCAACAGGTGAATAAATTCTTGTCTTTTCTCCAGTTTGTGCTTGTCTGTGAAGTCATGCCCTTGCACATAATCACGTTGAATCAATGGAATCCGTATCGAATACTCTTTCACAAATTCCATGAATGTGTATCTTGTCTTTTTGGTGTCCATAACGCACATTATATTAAATTGATATATTCTTCATAAACACGTTTTATCTCGCTGAAGTATGCGTTGCGATCCTCTTCTGTCCAGAACTTCATGTCGGTTGGGGATGCTGTAAAGGCTTTGTTGAAAACCATTTTTGTTGCTATAGGTACCATGACAGGATTCTTCTGGTCATGTCTCTCACGCTCTTTGAGGATTTTTCTCTTTTTGTCTATCATATAGTTTTGCAGTGCGGCATTCGTGTCCTTGTCAACCAATGCCATATTCTGTATGGAGTGCATCAGTCTTTCGTCCATCTTCGCCAATTCGTTGAAATAAGCGTCAATAGCCGTTACCGCCTTTTGACAACTGATTCTGTTATTGTCATTGTCAAACCATTTTTTGTCGTTCTCCATCTCTTTCTTCGCATTCTTTAACACCTCCAGATATTCTGACATCTTGTCTGCTTGGCCAATTCGGTTTAACTCTTGTTCTTTTCGTTGAAACCAAGTGCAAAGTTCGTCAAAAGCGATACCTTCGAGTGAAAGATTTTGAGGGTGGATGTGTTCTAAACTTGTTGTCTTGCATTTGTGAAACAAATGAAATGGAAAACACATGCGCTCATTAATGTCGTGAAGGGATATATCGACATTCAGCAACAAAAGTATTCGGATTAGGTCTTGATTGCATTCATTGTAGCAAATCTCGTGTAGTCCATACTTTCTGCCTTTATCAGATTCTCCTCTGTACATGATGCTTTTCTCACTTATCGTACTTGAAATCTTTACTTCTTTGCCTATCAGTCCTTTCAGATGATTGGTGAATGTTGATTTTGGAAGCGATATGTACGTTTGGAAAAGGTTGAAAATAAGGTTGGAAAACTCTTTATCTTTTGCTTTCTTGTTCCTCAACTTAAACAAAGAAACATACAGTCCCACAAGATGATACCATTGGTGGTCGCTATACCAATTGGTAATTACTACATAGGAATCTTGAAGTTTTTCCCATAGCGCATCAACCATTTTGCCCCATAGGTTTGGATTATTGCCAATATAGTTGTTTATTACACGATAATTATAATCTTTGCCATCAGAAATATATTCCCCTAATGTAGGATTTTCAGTAAGAAGTCGGCGGACAACAAAAGACAGGAGAACATCTATGTGGGAACTATAGTCCATCACGCCAAGCATACCCCATAGGAATGGGTTTTGTAGATTTTTCTCCATGATATCCCATTCGCAAGACCGGGAAAAGGCTATTTGCTTTCGCAATGCTTTCTCGCTGTCAGGATAATGGTCACATTGGAAAAATAGAGCCTTAATAAGTTCTGTACTTGTCAGGCTGGTCTTACCATAGTTTAGACGATTGAAAATATCTACAGATTCCATATTTGAACCATAAAGTGCTACAGTTTCCTCATCTACATCGTACCAAATAACCCTCACATCATGTTCATTGTGGTCTGGATTAGGACACAACACTTCTGCTATATGAGCTTTGGTCATCGCCCCATGTTGCTTAAACCATTTTTTTATAGTGTTGTTTGCACAATCGACAAAAAAATCATCTATGGGCGTATCATTACGCTCGTAATCTATAGTGTAGATTTGTGATTGTATGTCTTCTGGCAACATCTCCGCTATTTGATGGAATATAAGTCGTAAAGTCGTCAGACGTTGTTGCCCATCAATAAGGTCATAAACGTCTTCACCTTGTTCTGAACTTAGTTTATTGTTCTTTGTAACAACTACTGGTTGCAAGCAATAGAAGCTCTCGTTTTCTGAACAAGAGTTTTTGAATTCAGCCAAGTCTGAAAGCAAGTCTTCTATCTGCTTCTTTTCCCATCTGTAACCTCTTTGGTAAGATGGGATGTTGAATTTGTAATTAAACAAATCAACAAAGTGTTTTATAATAATTGCCATTTCTTTATCGTATTTTGTTTTGGTGCCATTTTACCTCATTTTTGATTTCCTCATATTCGTCTTTGTGAAGATCTCTGTGTTTTTCTTCCTTTATGTCTTCGCAAAGTATTTCTATAAGGAAATCGACTTGCCACTTTTTGTTGTACTTTTTGAGATAGTCATCCATATATAGCCACAAGCCTTGATCCAAAGCGTCCGTGCAGAAGTCTCCATAGAAATGTGCATCTAAATCATCCATTCCGTGTTGAACTGCCAATTCATATGCTCTTGCATACATTTCACAGAAGTCTGGATAGAAATCCTCATTCACCGCATCGGCATAAGCATGAGCATAGATTTCGGATTTGCCGTTTTTTATGCATTTATGATATGCTTTACAATAATCCTCCGCTTTCTCTTTTGCTTCAGGTACGATTTCGTGGATTAAATAAATATAGCGTTTAACGAATATGGGGTCGTTACTGAGAGAATGAGCATGAATGCTTAATTCATTTTCCTTTTCTTTATCGTCATCAATTTCTTCTAAAGCATTACGAACAACCCATATCTCATGTTCGCCAGAAGAACTGTCTCTGGCAACTGATTCACACCATACATTATTATGGCCTTTTTCTGCCTCTTGAACATAGAATTTAATATAATCATCTGTAAGTGCTAAACTACTGAGAGCATTGTTGTCATCTTCTGTTGTGTCCTCATCATCGGGACAGTCACCTTGAAGTGATTGGAAACAGCGTTTGGCTTCTGCTTCATAAACCGCGAAGTATTTCATATCAATTCCTGTCTTTTCGAAGGAGTTGTGTATCATTGCGTCTGTTAATAGAAATTGTTCCATATATACACTTTTATATTGTCTTGTTGTTGTCAGTTATTTCTTTGGTTAATGAGGTTCACCACCACCTTTACCATCACATCCTTTTCTTCTGTGCGACTTTCGGCTATCATCAATGTCAGGGCACGAGAGTGTTGTCTGCGAGCCGTTTGGTACCGTCTTCCCGATATAGGATGCCGTTGTTATTTAGGAACCAGAGGAAAAGTGTAGCGGCAATACGCTTGTTGCCATCGCTGAACGAGTGGTTCTTAGTAACAAGATAAAGCAACATCGCAGCTTTCTCCTCTACGCTGGGATAGAGTTCTTCGCCACCGAATGTCTGATAGATTTGACCAATGCTACTCTTGAACGAGTCATCCTTCTCGTTGCCAAAGAGCCACGATGCTCCAAACTTATTGCGTAACCCGTCAATAGCCTCCATCGCATTCTCATAAGTGGCGTGGAAAGGTTCTTGCTTCGTGGTTTTGTCAATGGTCAGACGTTCATAGTCATAATTGTCAAGGGTATCAAGGGCGTATGTGTAGTCTGTCACCACTTCAAATAGGGCATTGGTCTCATCCGTGGAAATCAACGGTTGGTTCTGCAGGGTGCGTCCAATCATTCCCACCAACTGGCGCAACTCTCCAATTTGCTCCTTGCGGATGTGGTCATTAACGGTATAGCCTTTGATGAGGTATTCTTTCAAGATGCGATTAGCCCATTTACGAAATTGAACACCTCTGGCACTCTTTACCCGATAGCCGATGGAGGTTACCATTTCGAGATTGAAATACTCTACTTCATGTGTCTGGGTCTTGCCCTCAATGGCACCGTGCTGAGTGGTATTCGCAAATTTTGCGACAACCACTTCATCGGCCAATTCCTCTTTAAGAGCATTGTTGATATGCTTGCTGATGGTCTTGTAATCACGACCGAACAATGTGGCCAACTGTCCACGTGTCAGCCACAACATATCACCGTCCATCTTGACTTCAAGTTGAATGGCATTGCTCTCATCCTTGTATATGACAATCTGATTTTCCATACTACATCTTTATAATATCTCTCTTGCAATCCAGGCACATGCTTCAGCATCTGCCAACGCATGGTGATGATTCTCTAATTGATAGCCACAGGCAGCGGCTACTGTGTGAAGCTGATGATTCTCCAGTCCTGGCAGCACACGACGCGAAACGCAAAGCGTATCGTAGAACTCATAATCTGGATAGTCCATATGATAGACGCGGAACACGGCTTTCAAACAGCCTTCGTCAAAGGGCTTGTTGTGTGCTACGAGCGGCAGACCTTCTATCAGCGGCTCTATCTGTTTCCACACTTCAGGGAAAACAGGTGCATTGTCTGTGTCATCACAGCACAGACCGTGTACTTGACTACACCAGTAATTATAATAGTTTGGCTCCGGCTGGATGAGAGAGTAGAAGGTATCAACTATCTCACCATTCCGAACGATGACGATACCAACAGAGCAAACACTACTGCGCTCATTGTTCGCTGTCTCGAAATCTATTGCTGCAAAATCTTTCATTTCTTGTCATTCTTGTATTTATTCCACATCCTTTCTACCATATCTGCCATCTCCCTGCGTAGGGATGCAGGTTCAAGAACTTCCACATCGCCACCATTCCACAACAGTTCCTGCAAGAGGTCAAAGGTCGTGCGCATCTGATAGGTAAAAATGCTGTATTCATTATTGCGCTCAATCTCTTCCTGTGACTCGTGCAAGGGAAGGTCTCTGATATAGTTCGCCTGACCAGCCGACACTTTCAGTTTAATGTCCTTGACCTTCTTGTTCAAACCCGCTATGATGCCATAACAGCCAGCGAAGAATTCCTTTGCATCCCAATCTTTAGGCATGACAAACGTTTCATCTTTCACATGAACATGCCTGAGTCGGTCAAGTGAATAGATTCTTGGTCCTTGCTCACGGAAATACGTGTAAGTACTGAGTCCAATAAGATACCACCTCTGGCGGAAAAGTTTTACACAATAAGGCTGTACATCAAAGTTATACTCCTGGTCTTTCCAATAGTTGTAGTGGGTAATGTTCAGGACACGGTTTTCCTTCATGGCCTCGATGATGGTCTGGAGATATTCTTGTCCTGATGGGACATACTCCAGTATGATACGGTCTTTGATACTTTGGCTATTTGCCAAGGCATTGCTCACACAGAACGTATTATAGAGCCAAGAACGCAAGCCGTTCTTGCTGATGTCCTCCACATTGGAGATATAGTATCGGTATTCACCACGATTCTCGTTGGCTATATCAATGCCGAACATATCCCAAATGACATAACGCCAATTGTCGAAAGTTCGTTTGGGAATCTCTACGCCTCGACTAATGTCATTATCAAGCCATTTCTCATTCAGTTCCTTGAATGAGATTTTCTTGGCGCGATAGATAGTTTCTATCACCCAGACATATTTGCTTATCAGGCTTTGGCCTCTATCATTGTTTGCCATCTTCCAAACTTTATGTTGCACGTTAAACTATAAATTTACTGCAAAGGTACGGTAAGGGTGTGCCATATCGTGGCAGAGGTTCTTGCTTTTTATAATTTCATAGAATTATTCCATTTCTACTTATTCTGAGTGTCAGGTTTTATCTTGTAACTTTAACAACTGGCTCGTCTTTGCCGCTTTATGGGATATATCTGTGTTACCTTTCCTGTCAAGATACGCGTATAACTCATGCAACCCAGATTGGGATTGCGAGAGTGCAAAGGTCATTATGTCTTGACTGTATTTATTCATTATAATTCAATTTGTTGATTACAAAAATAAGCAAAATTTCGGCAATGAGCGAATTTCTTGCCAATACTCCGAACTACAATACTCAAAGATTCTTCAATTATTACTATTTTGAAGGAAGTAACAATGAATTTTCACCATTTGCGACCTCATATTACCCGATAATACCATTCATGCGAGTAATCACGTCCACCTTCTTTTTCATCACCACATCTGCGTCAATATCAGTGGTATTGACATTAGTATATCCGAAACAATTGCACAAACATGCTTCTTCTGTTGTTTATAAAAGTGAAATATATTAAATCTTCTTCTTTTTCATCCTCTCCAAAATCTCCATCATCACTTTTCTACCGTTTAACTTGCAAATAGCAGATACAAAGCAACTTGCAAATTCCTTATGGTTCGGGCTTGACCTCTGTAACTATATCCAATTCCGTCACGAGCATCGGAAATAGAGTTTTCTTTGGTTGCTCGCGCTTGGAGTCGGTAACTATCCCCAATTCAGTCACGAGCATTGGATCGAAAGCTTTCTGGAATTGCTCTGGCTTAACCTCGGTAACTATAGGCAATTCGGTTGCAGAAATTAGCAACAATGCTTTCGAATATTGTACGCACTTGACCAATATTAGGATGCTGTCTTCAACGCCGCCAACCTTAGGAACTTCAGTTTTTGGCTTTACTTCTCTCAAAACTCTTTATATTCCGAAAGGAGCAATAGCTGCTTATAACGTTTCGCCTTGGAAAAATTATGAGATTGTGGAATTATTAGACCCGCTCAATATCACGGACAACGGCGCGACTATTTACGGACTCGCAGAAGATGCAACGAAAGACATGTCACCTACACCCGCAACTTTACCCACAGGGGCGGCAGGCTCTTTATGTGCCTTTTGATATTCCTTACGACGCCATCTCCGATAAGTTCGACGTGGCGGAGCTGAACAATTTCCACCAATACGATGACAACAACGACGGAATGTGGGTAATTGTGAAGAATAACGCCAACTGATATTATGAACCATCAATACAAATTGTTCTTTTCTTGGCGGTCTGAGGATAAGAAGAGCTGAAAGACGTTAGATATTGCTATACAAAATACGGTGGACGCGTTAAATGATAGAGGCATAAGGCTTGAGATTGACCCATCCTCTATATTTTGCGCCAAAAGCAGCACGAGGAAGCACATAGCTTGCCCCGCACGAGAAGCCTTTCCCCCTACTGCCTCAATTCCCAACACGCCACGGCCGCAGCGGCCGCCACGTTGAGCGAGTCCACGCCGTGGTGCATGGGAATGCGCACTGTGTAGTCGGCGCGGTCAATCGTGGCCTGCGGCAGTCCGTCGCCCTCCGTACCCATGATGAGCGCAAGGCGCGGTTCGGTTTTCAGGCAGGGCGCGTCGAGCGAGATAGAACGGTCGGTCAGTGCCATGGCCGCCGTGCGGAAGCCAAGGACGGAAAGTTCGGCAATCGGGTCGGCTGCCACCGTCCAAGGCACGAGGAACACCGTACCCATCGACACGCGCACGGCGCGGCGGTTCAGCGGGTCGCACGCCGTACCAGCCAGCACCACGGCATCAACACCGAGAGCGGCGGCACTGCGGAAGATGGCGCCGACATTCGTTGCCTCCACCACATTATCCAGCACCACCACGCGCCGCGCAGCCTTGCAAATCTCTGCCACGCTCCCCAGTTTTGGCCGACGCATGGCGCAAAGCACGCCGCGCGTGAGCGTATAGCCCGTAAGACTTGCCAGCAACTCGCGCTCGCCCGTATAGACGGGACAGTCCTGCGGCAACGCCGCCACGATGTCGGCGGCATCGCCCGTCAAGTGCCTCCGCTCGCAGAGCAGCGACAAAGGTTCGTAGCCCGCGCTCATCGCCACGCGGATCACCTTCGGGCTTTCAGCGATAAACACGCCCTTCTCAGGTTCCAACCTGCTGCGCAGCTGCGCCTCGGTCAGGGCGGCGTAGACGGCAAGCCCGGGGTCGTTGAGGGAAGTAATAGATTGGATAGACATATTTATATATATGATTTGGGGCGTACCGAAGTACGCCCCAAATCTATTTTATTTCAACTTCGGCATTCCCGGCATCTGCGGCATCTTGCCCATCATGGCCTTCATCTTCGAGCCGGTCATCATCTTCATCATCTTGCGCGTCTGGTCGAACTGCTTGACGAGGCGGTTCACCTCCTGAATGCTGGTGCCGGAACCTTTCGCGATGCGCATCTTGCGGCTTTGGTTGAGGATTTCGGGGCGCTGGCGTTCCTTGGGAGTCATGGAAAGGATAATGGCCTCAATACCCTTAAACGCGTCGTCGTCGATGTCCACGTCTTTCAAGGCCTTGCCCACGCCGGGGATCATCGAGGCAAGGTCTTTGAGGTTGCCCATCTTCTTGATTTGCTGTATCTGGGCGAGGAAGTCGTTGAAGTCGAACTGGTTTTTCTGAATGCGGCGTTGCAGGCGCTGCGCCTCCTTCTCATCGTACTGCTCCTGCGCACGCTCCACGAGGCTCACGATGTCGCCCATGCCGAGAATGCGGTCGGCCATACGCTCGGGGTGGAACACGTCGAGGGCTTCCATTTTCTCGCCCGTGCCCACAAACTTAATGGGCTTATCCACCACGGTGCGTATAGAAAGGGCAGCACCGCCGCGCGTGTCGCCGTCGAGTTTCGTGAGCACCACGCCGTCGAAGTCGAGGCGTTCGTTGAACTCCTTAGCCGTGTTCACGGCGTCCTGACCCGTCATGGCGTCCACCACGAAGAGCGTTTCGTCGGGCTGCGCGGCCTCCTTAATGGCGGCAATCTCGCGCATCAGTTCCTCGTCGATAGCGAGGCGGCCGGCGGTATCGACAATCACCGTGTCGTAACCCTTTGCCTTGGCCTCGTGGATACCTTCGCGGGCTATCTGCACGGGGTCTTTGCATTCGAGGTTCATATAAATGGGCACCTCTATCTGCTCTGCCAGCACGCGCAGTTGCTCCACGGCTGCGGGGCGATATACGTCGCACGCCACGAGCAGCGGCTTGCGGCCTCGCTTGTTCTTGAGCAGCAGGGCGAGCTTGCCGCTGAGGGTCGTCTTACCCGCACCGTTGAGACCGGCCATGAGAATCACGGCGGGGTGGCCTTTGAGATTGATGTCGGTTGCCTGCCCGCCCATAAGTTGCGCCAGTTCGTCGTGCACGATTTTCACGAGCAGCTGTCCCGGCTTCACGGCCGTGAGCACGTTTTGCCCGAGTGCTTTGGCCTTGACTTGGTCGGTGAATGATTTTGCAACTTTATAGTTCACGTCGGCATCGAGCAATGCGCGGCGCACGTCTTTGAGCGTCTCCGCCACATTGATTTCAGTGATGCGTCCCTCGCCTTTGAGGATTTTGAAAGAGCGTTCAAGTCTTTCGCTAAGATTATCAAACATAGTGTATTCTTTACTTTTTCAGGCGCAAAGTTACAAAATAAAATCAACGTGGGCATTATCTTGGCAGACAATGGGGAATTAGGCAGGCGAAACGGGCGGCACAATAATCCACAAGCGGTGCCGTTTTAATGGTGATACGAATAAAATCTTTTTCCCATGAGCGCACTTACGGTGTTATATCTTGTTTTACCCCTGCCGCTGGCCTTCGTGCTGCACGACGCGGAGGAGATTGCGGTGCAGCACAGATGGATGCGGGCGCACGGCGCGGAACTGGCGCAATGCTTTCCAAAGTTTAGGGCAATCATAGCGCGGCTCAGCACTCTCGGCACAGGAGCGTTTGCCATTGCCGCAGCCGAGGAACTGGTCGTGCTGCTCGCCGCCACGGCCTACGTTTTCGTCGGCGGCGCATGGGCGGCGGAGGTGTGGGGTGCGCTGTTTCTCGCTTTCTCCCTGCATCTGATTATCCACGTTGTGCAGGCGGCGATGGTGCGGGGTTACGTGCCGGGGCTGGTCACGTCGCTCCTGCTGTTGCCGTACGCCGCCTACGGCGTGTGGAGCATCAGCCTCGTGTGGACCGCGCCGAAAATCCTTGCGCTCGCGGCGGCGGGCAGCCTCGCCGTGGCCGCCAACCTGCGGCTCGCGCACGCCATCGGGCTGCGGCTGGCAAGGGGCAAAGGCGAAAATGCTGCTTAGGCCTCGCCGATATTGCCTCAATAATGCACATTATCTCCGCGTTTCTGCCTTTGCTTATATGAAAATTGCTAATTTTGCAAGAGTATAAATATATTTTTGAGTAAATAAGTTTATAGTAAACAAAGAAATTTTCGTGCAAGCGATTGCAATAGAACTTGCACGACATTTCTGTCTCGTCTACTCGTCTACTAGTTTACTCGTCTACTCCATACAATAACATATATATCATGCACACACGCGAAGAAAAACTGGAAGCATTCGGCAGGCTGCTCGACGTGCTCGACGAACTGCGAGAAAAATGCCCCTGGGACCGCAAGCAGACCAACGAAAGCCTGCGCCCCAATACGATTGAAGAAACTTACGAACTCTGCGACGCGCTCGTGCGCGGCGACAAGGCGGAGACGTGCAAGGAACTCGGCGACGTGCTGCTGCACGTGTGCTTCTATGCAAAGATCGGACAGGAAACGGGCGACTTCGACATCGCCGACGTATGCCATCGCCTTTGCGACAAACTTATTTTCCGCCACCCGCACGTGTTCCCGCCGCAAAACGAACCTAAGTCGAACGCCAAAACCTCGGAGGAGGTGTGCGAACAGTGGGAACAACTCAAACAAAAGGAGAAGGACGGCAACAAGTCGGTGCTCAGCGGCGTGCCCCGCGCACTGCCCTCGCTCATCAAGGCTTACCGCATTCAGGACAAGGCGCGCAACGTGGGCTTCGACTGGGAAGAGCGCGGACAGGTGTGGGACAAGGTGAAAGAGGAAATAGCGGAGTTTGAAGCAGAAGTGGAGGGCATGGACGCCGACCGAGCGGAAAGCGAATTCGGCGACGTGCTGTTTAGCCTCGTCAACGCAGCCCGCCTCTACGACATCAATCCCGACAACGCCCTCGAGCGCACCAACAGCAAATTTATCCGCCGCTTCAACTATCTCGAAGACCACACGCTCAAAGCAGGCCGCAAACTCACGAACATGACCCTTGCGGAAATGGACGCGATTTGGGAAGAGGCGAAAAGAAATGAAAAATGAATATCATGAACATCTATAAAATCTTCCAAGCTCCGCTGCTGGCAGTCCTCGCGGCACTGCTTGCCCTCACGGCTTGCCACAACGACGACCCGCAACTCACACCGCCCGCGAAACCTGCCATTAAACCCACCCTACCCTCGGGCAAGGGTGCTGCCGTGAAACAAATTAAGCATAACGGCGAAGTGGGCGACTGCTACGACTGGACGCTCGCCTACGCCGACGGACGCCTTGCAAGCGCATCGGGTATGCTGCGCCGTGGCGCGTTGGAAGACGACATGTCGTATGCCTATGCCCTGACGTTTGCCTACGATGCAAAAGGTGTAACAATCGCCCACTCCAAAGGCGAAAGCATCAGCGTGACTCTCAATGCGTCAGGCTGCATAGAAAGCATGAAAGCTGGGCTGAACGAATATACCTTCACATACACCGACGGCTGGCTCACGGGTTGGAGCAAAATTGAGCGCACAAGTAGCCTCGGGCAAGTAACGCGATACTATTCTTCGGGAACGATTGGCTACGAAGACGGCGACCTGAAAACCATTGTTTATCTCGACACAAAGGATCGCGTGACGAAGGTTACGCTCACACCCTCTACCGACGAAAACATCAACGGGTTGCTGCCCGAAACCGTAACCCGAGAAATGGGCATTGAGGGATACGAAGCCCTCTACTACGGCGGTTTCTTCGGGAAAGCACCAGCCCACCTCACAGCCTCTGTAACGAAGGAGTCAGGAGGCAGCGACACGCCGACAACCACTAATTTTGTTTACACACGGCGCGGAGAGAACACGGTGCTTTGCACCTATAACGAAGGCCGCACTACTGCCGACTACGCATACTAATGCCAGAGGGAGAACTTTCACGCGGCAAGGCTTTGTTCCGACTGCCGGCAGAAACCGCATACCATAGAATAGAAGGAACTGCCACGGCTGGCGGGGACAGCGCGTCCCTGCCGGCTGGCGGCTTTTTTATAGTGCCGTTTGCCGAAACTGCCGATGCGCCCGCCGTGCGCATTGAGGAGGAGCACCATGAGGTTTTGCCTATTGATGTTGAGGCAAACGCCCCGTTGCCCGCCGCCACGCTCGATGCCGAATTTGAAGCCGCGCAACGCGTAGCCTATCGCGCAGCCTTTGCCGCCGCCCATGCCCGCCTCACTGGCGGCGAACTGCAAAAGGCGGTGCTTTCGCGTCGCAAGCGACTGCGCCTCGAAGCGGACATTATTCCCGAACAATTATTCCTGCGTGCCTGCGCCGAAAATCCTGACTGCTATGTAGCCCTGTGGCACACGCCGCAAACGGGTTGCTGGCTCACGGCTACACCCGAGTTGCTGCTGAGACGCGACGCAGAGAGCGGTGCGTGGCACACCATGGCACTGGCCGGCACGATGAGCAGAAGCGGTTTGAATGTGCCTGTCTCCTTGCAAGACTGGAGCGAAAAGAACCGGGCGGAGCAGGCCGTGGTGAGCGATTATATCTCCCAAAGGCTGCGCCTCTTCGCCACGGATATTAGCCAAGGCGAGGCGCGGACGTTTGGCGTGGGCAATATATGTCACTTGCGCACTGACTTCTCTTTCGCCCTCCCCGACCCTTCTCCTGCCGGCGTGCTCCGCGCCCTGCACGCGCTTCACCCCACGCCCGCCGTCTGCGGACACCCCACCGACCTCGCTCGCCGCCTTATCCTTTCACTCGAAACCACGCCGCGCCGCTATTACAGCGGCTTCTCGGGCTATGCGTCCGACCACGCGCCCGCGGCCTTCTTCGTGTCGCTGCGCTGCATGAACCTCCGCCCCACCGAAACCGTGCTCTACGCTGGCGGCGGCTTGATGGCCGACAGCACAGAGGAGGACGAATGGCGCGAAACGGAGCGCAAGATGCAACCCATGCTCCGCCTTTTCAATCTCTCTTAGAATAATATAGAATATACTCGTTGGTGGGATTAGTAAAACAAGCCCGCCGCGCAGAAAGACAACTGAAAGTTGTCTAAAAGTTGTCTTAGTTGTCGTCATAATGAAAACGGCAACGCAGAAATAAATGTTGTCAAAAGTTGTCCCGGTTGTCGTAAAAATAAAAACGACAACATAGACAACCAAAGACAACTCCGAGCATGACAATCATGCGCTTAATATGACGACAACTGGGACAACGGGGCGTATTTCATACGCCCGCCGCGCAAAATAATTTATCAACCATATTTTCTGGTAAACATTATAGCGCTTAATGCAACCTACGGGTTGCCACTATAAATATCATAGAAATCATAACAACGATAATCCCCATAAAAATGTATTGCAATAAAGCCAACGCCAACCAACTCACCGCCTTGCTCATTGCCCACGGCATCAGAGACATCGTGGTGTGTCCAGGCTCGCGTAACGGCGTGCTGGCGCACAATTTCCACGCCGCGCCGCTGCTCAACGCCCACCCCGTGACCGACGAGCGCAGCGCGGGCTTCGTGGCTCTGGGACTGGCTTTGGCTACGGGCAGGCCGGCGGCGGTTTGCGTCACCTCGGGCAGTGCGCTGCTCGCCACGCTGCCCGCCGTGAGCGAGGCGTACTATCGGCACATTCCGCTCATCGTGATTTCTGCCGACCGCCCGCCGCAATGGATTGGGCAGATGGACGGGCAGACGCTGCCGCAGCAGCATGCCTTGCAACCCTATGCCGATACATATAATATTATAGAACCTCAAAACGAAACGGAGCGTTGGGGCAACAACCGCCTCATCAACGAGGCGCTGTGCCGCTGCCAAGAGCCGGAGGGCCGCCCCGTGCATTTCAACCTGCCCATCAGCGAACCGCTCTTCGCGTTCACCACCCCCGCACTGCCCTGCGAGCGCATGGTGAAAGCCTGCGCCGCCTCCGCGCCCGCGCCCCTGCCCGACGAAATCGTCAGCCTCATTGCCGAGGCAAGCAACCCGCTCTTGGTGGTGGGGCAATGCGAGCAGCGCGGGACAGAAATCTTCGACCGCCTCGACAACACGGGCAAAATGCTCGTGCTCACGGAACTCACCACGCCCTCCGCCCTTTGCCGCCGCACGGCTTTTCTTGAAGCCAACGACTATCCGCTGATCTTGTACAGCCCCGATGTGGTGGTGCATATCGGCGGCAACTTTATCGGCAAGGCGGTCAAGAGATTATTGCGAGAATACTTGCCTTTTTACTTAATCCGCATAGACCTCAGCGACACACTCTGCGACACCTTTTGCCACCTCACGCACCACGTGCAGGCCGATCCCATCGATGCCGCCGCGCAACTGCTTTACGCTCTGCCCGAAAACCAGAATGTGAAAAATGCAAGCGCGGCCTTCGACCGCCGTACGGCACAAGCCGATGCAGCCAACCTCGACGCGCTGCCCTTCTCCGACCTCACGGCGATGCGCCTGCTTGCCAAGCGGCTGGAACGGCAGGACGGCACGGTGCTCCACCTCGGCAACAGTTCCGTGGTGCGCAATGCGGCGCTTTTTTTCGATAGCCACCGTTTGCGGGTGCATTGCAACCGGGGCGTGAACGGCATCGAGGGCTCGCTCTCCACGGCCGTGGGGCACGCCTTAGGCACAACGTGGCAAGTGTGGGCAGTGCTCGGCGATTTGAGTGCGCTCTACGATGCCAATGCCTTGTGGAACACGCAACTGCCGCCCAACCTCCGCATCGTGGTGTTCAACAACGGCGGCGGACAAATCTTTTCCCGCCTGCCGGGGCTCTATTGCAGCGAAGCCGCGCCCGGGCTCATCGCCGCCGCCCACGGCTATTCGTTGGAGCACATCGCCGCCGCCTTCGGACTGGAATACCATGCCGCACATTCTCTGGCGGAAGCCGACAGCGCGTTCACGGCGATGCTCGCCACCAGCGGCAAGGCGCAGCTCACGGAAATCTTCACCCGTTCGGCCGACAACGAAGAGGCACGCATTAAATACCAAGAAATTTTTAGAGAAGAGTAGGAGCATTTTGCAAAACGCCCCTACTATACAATTGTCCACCTAAAATAAATCCCTTTCATGAGAAACTGGAAAACCATCAAGGAATACAAGGAAATACTCTTTGACGAATTCAACGGCATCGCCCGCATCACGATTAACCGCCCGCGCTATCGCAACGCGTTCACGCCGCTCACGGTGTGGGAGATGAGCCAGGCGTTGGCTTATTGCCGCGAATGTCAGGACATCTGCGTCGTGGTGCTCACGGGCGCCGGCGACAAGGCTTTCTGCTCGGGCGGCGACATGCACGTCAAGGGCCGCGGCGGCTACGTGGGCGGCGACGGCGTGCCCCGGCTCAACGTCCTCGACGTGCAGAAGCAAATCCGCTCGCTTCCCAAACCCGTCATCGCCATGGTGAACGGCTACGCCATCGGCGGCGGGCATGTGCTGCACCTCATGTGCGACCTCACCATCGCTTCCGAGAATGCCATTTTCGGGCAGACGGGTCCCAAGGTTGGTTCGTTCGACGCCGGTTTCGGCGCGTCGTACCTCGCCCGTATGGTCGGGCAGAAAAAGGCCCGCGAGATATGGTTCCTCTGCCGCCAATACAGTGCGGCCGAAGCCGAGCGCATGGGTATGGTGAACAAGGTAGTACCGGCCGAACAGTTAGAAGACGAGACGGTGGCTTGGGCTGAGGAGATGATGGAACGCTCGCCCTTGGCGCTGCGCATGATAAAGGCCGGACTGAACGCCGAACTCGACGGACAGGCAGGCATCCAGGAGCTCGCAGGCGATGCCACGATGCTCTATTACATGCTCGACGAGGCACAGGAAGGCGGCCGCGCTTTCCTCGAAAAGCGAAAGCCCGATTTCAAGAAATATCCCAAACTGCCGTAAATTTTCCGCCTCAATAAATGCTTCATATAAATGCATGATTTCACTGCGTTGGCTGCACAAGTGTGGCGGGCTGTAAGCCCAATTGCTGCCCATAGCCCAGGGCAGCGCCCTGGGGGAACGATGTTGCATTGATTAAAGTGTCGCGCTCTGTAAGAGCAACCTGCTTTATGAGGGGCAACGCCCCGTGTGGCGTTAAGGGCGTAATGGGTTACGCGCTTTCAGCGCGTGGCATTTTTGCGCAGGCGCAAAAATGCCGAATGTATCAATCGCGGTCTACGTTTCCCCAGGGCGTTGCCCTGGGCTATGGGCAACATTTGGGCTTACAGCCCGCCCCAATCATTTACTGGGCGTTTTGCACAAACGGTCATATCAATATGCACCTTCGGCTGCGCTCGGCATAGTCCAAGTAAACTTGGCCTCTGCGCCCGCTTGCACGAAAATTCGTGAAATTCGTGGGCAAAATATTTTGCGGTTAATTTAATCCAAGCATAATTTCAAAATTCGCAGATATGCTATTCTCCCTCCCCTCCCTGCCCCCGTTTTCAGTGCGTGTCGTGCCGCGCACGCTGGTGTTCAAGCAACCGGCGGGCACCTCGCGCGGCGTTTACACGGAGCGGCGGCTGTGGTACATTATTATATATGGCACGCACGAGGGGCGGCGGTTCACGGGCTTGGGCGAATGTGCCCCGCTCTTCGACCTCAGCAGCGACTACACCGCCCACTATGAGGCGCAGTTGCAGGACGCTGCGCGGCAGGTGCAGGAACGGGGCGGCGAGGCACTGGCTGCCTTGCGCGAAAAACCGTCCATGCTCTTCGGATTTGAAACCGCCATGCTCTCTGCCGCAGCCTCCCTGCGCGGCGACTATCGCCGGCTCTTCGACACGCCTTTCACCGACGGCGGCGAGGGCATTGCGATTAACGGCCTCGTATGGATGGGGCGGCACGAAGAGATGCTGGCACGCATGGAGGAAAAACTCGAAAAAGGGTTCTCATGCGTGAAACTTAAAATCGGGGCGATAGATTTCGCCGCCGAGCTCGACCTTATCCGCCGCCTCCGCGCCCGTTTCAGCCAAGAGTGCGTCACGCTGCGCGTCGATGCAAACGGCGCATTCGCCCCGCAGGAGGCGCTGCAGAAATTGGAACTGCTCGCCCGCTACGGCATTCACAGCATCGAGCAGCCCATTCGTGCCGGGCAGTGGCAAGAAATGGCAAGGCTCTGCCGCCAAACGCCGCTGCCGATTGCCCTCGACGAGGAACTCATCGGCATTCACGGCAACAAGGAAAAAGAAGAATTGCTCAACGAGATACGTCCGCAGTTCATCGTGCTGAAACCCACGCTCCACGGCGGCCTCTCGGGCGCGGCGGAGTGGATGGACGCGGCGATGCGGCGCGATGTCGGCTTTTGGGTGACGAGTGCCTTGGAGAGCAACGTGGGGCTCAACGCCCTCGCGCAGTGGGTGGCGCATTTGCTGCCCCAACTCCCGCCCAGCCTCGCCGCGCTGCCGCAAGGCCTTGGCACGGGACAGTTGTTCGTGGAAAACTATTCGGGGATAAATCTTTGCATCGAGGGCGAGCGGCTGTTCTACGATACCGCCGAGCAACGCGCCTTCCGCAAGGAGTTGCAAGGTTTTACGGCCGAATGGCACAGCCCCTGCCCCACCCTGCGCGTGCAAACGTCGGGCTCGACGGGCAACCCGAAAGAGATGATTGTGGAAAAGAGCCGTATGCGTGCCAGTGCGCTCGCCACGTGCCGTTTCCTTAATCTCCAAGCCGGGCAAACGGCATTGCTCTGCCTGCCTTTGCGCTACATTGCGGGGAAGATGCTGGCAGTGCGCGCGTTCGAGTGCGGCCTGCGCCTCGTGCCCGTCGCGCCGTGCGCCAACCCTTTGAAAGACTTGCACGAACCGCCGCATTTCGCCGCTATGACCCCGATGCAGGTCTACGAATGCCTGCGCCTGCCCCGCACGCGCAGCCTGCTGCGCCGCATCAAGTGCCTGATTATCGGCGGCGGCGCGGTGAGCAAGGAGTTGGAAAGCCTGCTGCGTTCGTTTCCCAATGCAGTGTGGAGCACCTACGGCATGACGGAAACGCTCTCGCACATCGCGCTGCGCCGATTGAGCGGCGCAGAAGCGGCTGCCGCCTACACGGCCTTGCCGGGCGTGCGTATCGCAACCGATAGCGATGGTCGCCTGCTCATCGACGCGCCCAGCGTCTGCCCCGAGCGGCTGACAACCAACGATATTGCGGAAATCCTGCCCGACGGCTCGTTCAAAATCCTCGGGCGCACGGACAATATTATATGTTCCGGCGGACTGAAATTCCAGATTGAAGCATTGGAGGAAAAACTCGCGCCGCTGCCGGTGCCGTTTCTGCTTACCGCTATTCCCGACGCCCGCCTCGGGCAGGCACTCGCCCTGATTTACGAGGGCGCAGATGCTGACACCGCCCTTCTGCTCCGCCTTTGCCGCGAACGCCTCGCCCGCCACGAGCAGCCCCGCCATATTCTCCGCGCCACCCGTCTGCCGCGCACCGAAACGGGCAAGCCTGCCCGCAAGGAAGCCGCGCGGCTGGCCGAACAACTGGCTGAATTGGTATAAATCACGTCCTCTGATTTATATGGATAAAAACCATTAAAAACCGCTTGTTCTTTGTGGGCTATCGCTTGCCTTATCGGATAGTCCCCGAGCCTGAAAGTCTGTCGACTTTTCATAATGTCGGCTGCGCTCGGCAATTCAAGTAAACTTGATTGCACTCGTTTGCACGCCATTTCGTCTCGCGTCCTCTCCGCTAAGGCGGCGGTCGGTTCCCCGCCCGCCCACACAGAACAAGGAAAAAACCGGGAAAAACCCATTTTCAATGGACAACAAATCAAGGTCTCACGGGTTTTTCATGGTTTTTCCCTTGCGGCGTTTGAAGCGGGCGGGCACCGACCGCAGCCGCAGGGATTAAGGCCGAGCGAAAGCCGCAAGGCTTTCAGGCTCGGCGTTAAGACCGGCGGCGTGCCCTTGGGCTTCAAACGAAGCAAGATGTTTTTCATGGTTTTTATCCAAAACCCTTTGAATTATTTTGACTAACGCATAAGATTCCCATTCAATTAATCCCCCAGTTTCCATTTACTTACCCCTCTCTACTAATATGCGCACCATCGAACTGCTTTCTCCTGCACGCGATGCCGACTGCGGCATCGAGGCCATACGCCACGGCGCAGATGCCGTGTACATCGGCGGGCCGGACTTCGGCGCACGCGCCGCTGCCGGCAACAGCGTGGACGACATACAGCGACTCTGCGACTATGCGCACCTCTTCGGAGCGAAAGTCTACGTGACGCTCAACACGATTCTCTACGACCGCGAACTCGCAGCCGCCGAACGACTCATCGTGCAGTTTTACCGCGCCGGAGTGGACGCGCTCATCGTGCAGGACTGGGCGTTGCTGCGCCTCAACCTGCCGCCCATTGCCCTCCACGCCTCGACGCAGATGGACAACTGCACGCCCGAGAAGGCGCGGCTCTTGGAGGCTGCCGGCTTTCGACAAATCGTGCTGGCGCGGGAACTTTCACTCGCGCAGATTAAAGAGATTGCGCAAGCGGTCAGCGTACCCCTCGAAGCCTTTGTGCACGGTGCGCTTTGCGTGAGTTACAGCGGGCGTTGCTATGCCTCGCAATATTGCTTCGGGCGTTCGGCCAACCGCGGCCGCTGCGCCCAGTTCTGCCGCCTCGGGTTCGACTTGGTAGATGCCGACGGCAATGTCCTCGCCCGCGACAAGCACCTGCTTTCGCTGCGCGATATGAACCGCTCCGACAGCATCGAGGACATGATTGATGCCGGTGTGTCGTCGTTCAAAATCGAGGGGCGGCTCAAAGATGCCTCCTACGTGAAGAACGTTACGGCGTGGTATCGCCGCCGCATCGACGAGGTCATCGCCCGCCACCCCGACACGCTGCGCCGCAGTTCCTACGGCACGTCGGTTCTCGCCTTTTCGCCCGACCCCGCCAAGAGTTTCAACCGTGGTTTCACGGACTACTTTCTGCATGGCCGCACGCCGCAGCCCATTCACAACTTTCTCACGCCCAAGGCCATGGGTCCCGCCGTTTGCACCGTGGAGCGCGTTGCGCCGAAGAGCATCATGGTCAAGATGCTGCCCGCTTGTGCCGACGGCGGCATCAACGCCGGCGACGGCCTGTGCTTCATCGACGAGGAGGGACGGCTGCGCGGTTTCCGCGTGAACAGGGCAGAGGGCAGCACGCTCTTTCCCGCCGGCGACTTCCCCCGTCCCGGTCGCGGCGCGACGCTCTACCGCAATCAGAACTTTGCGTTTGAGAAAATCCTCTTGCGTCCCGACACCGCCGACCGCCGCCTGCGTCTCGACATCACGCTGCGCGAAACGCCGCGCGGCTATGTCCTCGACCTGCGCGACGAGGCAGGCGTTGCCGTGTCGCAAGAATTTGAGGCCGACCACGCATCGGCGCAAACGCCGCAGCAGGCTGCCCAGGAGCGCACGCTTTCCAAACTCGGCAACACGCCGTTTGCCGTGGGAGATATTTGTCTGAAACTCAACGGCGAGCGGTTTATTCCCGCCTCGCTCCTCACGGAATGGCGGCGCACGGCAGTAGACGCCCTGCTCGCCGCCCACCGCGCATCGTACAGCCGCGACCGCGCCGCAGCGCTCAACCCTTCCGCCCTGCGCACGCTGATGCCCGAAAGTATTGACTTTAAGGGGAATGTGGCCAATGCCGAGGCCCGAGCCTTTTTGCAGGAGCACGGTGCGACAGACGTGGCCCCGGCTTTCGAACTCTTGCAGCCTGCCGCCGCCGTGCCGCTCATGACCTGCCGCCACTGCCTGCGCTTTGCCTTCGGCCAATGTCCCAAGCAGGCGGACAAAGCGGCCGCGCCGCGCTGGAAAGAACCCGTGAGCCTCCGCCTGCCCGACGGCCGCACCTTTCCCCTGCGCTTCGACTGCCATCGCTGCGAAATGCAGGTGCTCAAACCTTAGTATCCCAAAGTAGGGGCGTTCTGCAGAACGCCCGCCGTGTGCGTGCCGCATGACACAGTATGTTTACGTCATTGTGGCGGGCTGCAAGCCCAATTGTTGCCCTTAGCCCAGGGCAGCGCCCTGGGGAAGCGTTATGCATTGATTAAAGTGTCACGCTCTGAAATGTCGTGCAAACGAGGGCAATCAAGCTTGCTTGGATTGCCGAGTGCAGCCGAAATTATGAAAAGAGCAGCCTTCATTATGAGGGGCAACGCCCCGTGGCAGTGCCTGCGGGAATTACGCGCTCGAGGCGCGTGGCATTTTTGCGCAGCGCAAAAATGCCAAATGTATTAATCGCGGAATACGCCTACCCAGGGCGTTGCCCTGGGCTATGGGCAACAATTGGGCTTTTCATAATGTCGGCTGCACTCGGCAATTTGAGCAAGCTCAATTGCCCTCGTTTGCACGACATTTCAGCCCGCCACAATTATTTTCAGCCCGCCACAAAATATTAGTCAGCCCGCCACAATTATTTTTTTAAAACATCAATCGCCCCACTATCTCCCGTGACAGCAAACACTATCACGGGAGATTTTTTTCCTTTCTCCTTGCAATTTTTCCCTGTCTGCTATGACAATTTTCATTTTCTCGGAGATATTTTTTGTTACAAACTTGCTAACACGTGTTACAAACTTTGTAACACGTATTACAAACTTTGTAATATATATTCAAAACTTTGGAATAAAAAATATCTTAGCGGATAGGAAAAAATTTCAAGGAGAAAGGAAGATTTTTCAAGGAGAAAAGAAAAAATATCCCGCTGATAATTTCGCCTGCATCGGCATTGGGAATAAAAAACGAGGGAGCGCGTTCTCACGAACTCGCTCCCCCCTGAAAACAATTATTATGAGAAGATTTAACTAAGTGTTGCTTGATCAATATTCATCATTCTCGCGCATGTTGTCCCAAATGGAGTTGCCTTTCTTGTTGGTCCAAGCACCGCCTTCGATGTTATTTTCATCGGTTGTAATCACATTGCTGTTGTTATTGACAATATCAATGCTGCCGCAGAGCATACCGCCCTCGATTTGGAGAAAGTGAACTTGGAGGTTCGGGGAAATATATTGCTTTTTCATTGTCGTATGTGGGATTAGAGGGATTATTTAATGTAAACTTTCTTGCCGTTGCAGATGTAAAGGCCGTTCTTCGGGTTGGCTATGCGGCGGCCGCTGAGGTCGTAGTAAGTCTTGGCAGTATTGCCTTCGGAAAGAGTAGCGGCATTGATGCCGGTCGTTTCGCTTCCCTCAAAGTCAAAGAGGAAACCTTGAACGCCTGCGCCTGTGCCAGAAGCGGGAAAATCAGTGGCGACCTCAAAGTAGGCACGTCCCAAAGGCAAGTTGCTTGCGGTATATTTGTAAAAGCCGATTTCACCGAAACCGCCGTTAAGCACATAGGTATAAAGCAAAAGATTTCTTGCTCGGTCGTTTGCATTAACCGTACCCTTCAAAATATTATTGGTCGTCTCAGTCGTACCACGTTCTGTAGCCGGCGCAACGTACACCGTGCCGAGCGCGGACTCGGTGGGAGCCGACATCACAACTGCTGTGTTCTTAGGAATAATGCCGTCGGTGATTTCTGTAAGCGTCAGTGTGTTACTGTTGGTATTGATCGCGCCGATATAAGCCGTTGCCCCCGTGGGCACGGTAGCAGCATAAGGCAAATAAATAGAAGCGTAGTCGTTGCCGTCGGGCGTTGAGGGCGTTTGGAATTTGAGTTTGTTGTAATAATCGACTTCCTCAATCTCAAAAATATAAGTATTACCATTGCTCATATAATACTTTTCATTAGCACTACCAGCATGGAATGAAGCATCGGTATTATCACCTAAATAACGAGGGATAAGGTAATAACTCGTATTATTTTTACCCATTGCATTCAGTTCGAAACAACCAAACAAATCAGCATTTGTCAAAGTAGAAGGTATATTGCTGGCACCAGTTTTAGTAATGTTTGCACGGGAAATGGTAAAGTTATTGTTGGTTGCTGAATAATCGTCTGTACAACCATTAGTGTTTTGTCCCTTTGTAGAACTTTCGCTTTCAAAGAAAATTAAATATTTACCATTGTGGTTAACCAATAAATATTTATTGTCTGTTTCGGGAATTTTATGGAACACCCACACTGCATCGTCTGGATTTGTTATGTTTTCAAGGTTTTTGGCACGAATTGCAGAACCATTCCAATAAAGAGGTTGCTTTTTGCCATTGAGATATTTGGCATAAACCCTATAAGCCTTGCCGTCCTCGGGCATGTTTACATCGGTCACTCCGTACAATGCTGTCAAATGAGAACTTTCGAGCGTGCCGTTTTCAAATGCACTTTCAAAGTTTTGATAGGCAGTAGTAGATGTTTTAGGATAACCAACTTTGCTTTCACAGTTAGTTTTGATTGTCGTTGTGCCCTCAAAAGCATAAATCTTTTTCATCGCATCGGCAAAGCCAACGAAACTTTCGGCGGCCTGTGTAATCTTCATTACGTTACCCCCATCGGTATCGCAAGTAAATATTTTTATATATGTATTTCCGTAATGATGCCAACTTGTAACATTAACTTTTTTGCCGCTTTGACTGACATATTTTATAATGTAACCCGTATACCTTGCATTATCCGTTTGCGTTAAGGTAATCTTTGATGCGTTTGAGGGAGTATCCGACAACAGCATACCATGGATGCTTTCGCCGCCCACAGTAGTAGCGGCAGAAATATCAACAAATTTCTGCGCACCTACACTATAAAGATAATATTCACCAGAAGGTGTGTTAAGTCCTCGAAGAAAAGCAAACTGATTGTTTGCTTGAGAACTTGTCGGTGGTACGTTATCAACGCCCGAACTATAAAGGGTCGTGTTATCCGCTGTGTTAAAATAAAAGTAACCGCGATCGACACTTTTAATTGTGTAAGCCTTTTGATTGGTAATTTCACTGGTCGCAGAAATCTGCGCTTCAGATTTCACCCCCCCCAGAAAGGCAAAGAGGAGCGTAAGCAAAAAGAAAAACCTTTTGTTCATAGTGTTTTTGATATTAGTTGAAATAATAAGAATAAAAATCTTCTCAATGAGAGAGAAACCTATAAAATAAATGATTTCGGCTGCAAAGTTCCTTAAAATTTGAGTAACTATCACGTAAAAGAAATAGGAAAGTTCCGATTATTAAATATTTTTATGATTGCCCCCCCGTTTTGTAATTTGTAGTTTTCAATTAAAGCGGTTTCTCTTATAATTAAGTGCCTTTTATGTCACCAAAAAGAGCGTTTGCCTTATAAGAAAAGCGGCAAAAGGCGGTTTTTAAGGCGTGCCCGCGGAGGCGCGTTTTTATTTTCTTGGCAAAAAGACCTATTTTTGCAAAGCAAAATGGGCAAAACGCCCGTTTGGGATATAAGAAAAGCAAATCTACCTGTTGGTCGAAGTAACCAAAATCTCAGGTTCGCGAGTAGGGGCGTTTTGCAAAACGCCCGGAAAATGGTTGACTCATTGACATTTGCCATTTTCCAAAATGTC
>JALFJC010000055.1:0-22564 GCA_022775595.1 Bacteroidales bacterium
AAACGGGTTTTAATTTTACCAGAAGAAGGTGAGGCCGATGCGGCTGCTGGTGGCGTTAAACTTTTCTTTCTGCGAACCGAAGATTTTTGTCTCAACCGATTTGTGCTTCCAGTCGCCTTTTGTGATTTCGTAGGAGATACCGATGAATTTCCAGTTGATGCGGAAGCCGAACTGCGTGTAGAGGCCGTGCGCCCACGTGATAAGGCTACTGCTGTTCACCTTGTCGTAAGCCGTTTGCGCCGCTTTGTCAGTGTTGGCAGGATCGCTGGTGTCGGCTGCATCGGGGTCGTTGACGTCTTTGTCCTTGTCGCTGCTGCGAAACATGATGTCGAAGCGATAGCCGAGGGCGAAATAGGCTTGTAGGCGCAGGTGTGCCAGTCCTTTGCTTTTCAAGGCGGTGAAAGGCGCAACGGTGATTGAGGGACCGATGTGCATACCGTAGGAGATGTCGTACATTTCAAGTCCCCACGGCGAATAATAGATAAGATTTTTCGTGTCGGACGCGTCTTTCACGATACTGCTGTTGTAAGCAAAGTCGGGCATCTGCTTGTAGTGGTTCACCGAAAGGTTGAGCGGCGAGAACTCGAGTCCGAACGACACGGTGTTGGCAATAGGCTTTTTGTGCAGTCGGAAGGTGTTGGCGCTTTGCAGCGAAAAGCCCCAATCGCTCTTGAATTTGTAGCTTTTCTCATTGTAGGCGTCTTCCTTTGCCTCGTAGAAAGGCACTCTTTTGGCTGTCAGACTTGATGTGTTGTGGCTCACGGTAAAGGTTTTCTTGCGCTTCCACACTTGCTGGAGGTTTTCGCGGTTGTAGTTTTTGCTATAAACCTCCTGCTGCATCTTTAAGATGTCGGCGAGTGACACCACGTTGGCAGTGTCTTCCTCGTAATCGAGCAACTGCTGTTTTTGCTCGTCGATTTGTGCCGCGGCGGTCAGTGCGAAGAGCAAGGCCGCCAGCAAGGTTAGTTGTTTTTTCATTGTGATTAGGTATTATTGTTTGTTATATATTTTAATCCATTTGTTGCGGTCTATCACCATATCGTCGTCCTGCTGCTTGAGGCGTTTGAGCCACGCCTCGAAGTCGTCGATGCTCAACGAGTTGGGGTGCCGGCGGTCGCCGGTGATTTCGTTACACTTGGTAAACTTGTTGGGCGAGAAGATCAGCACCACCTGGTCCATTTCGAGCGGCATGCCCGTGGTGAGGCAATAGGGTATGGCGCGGGGGTCGGTCTCTTTGTCGAAGAAGATGTAGTCTTTGCCGCCGGTCACCTCGTGCCGCCCCGTGAGGTTGTGCTTGTAAGGCAGGAGGCAGGAGGCTTCCTTGTTGGTGCTGTCGAGCAGGTAAATGGCGAGGAAGCCCGACACGGGCGCGCGGAATTTGATGTAAATTCTCTCTTTATGTCTGAACTCGTCGCTTTCATTGCTGTCGGCCGTACCGCCGCAGAGCACTTTCCAGTCCAGTTCTATGGCGGCACTTGTAATGGGCCGCGCCATGCCCCACACTTCGGCGGTGAATACGATGCGCTCGCCGTCTGAGTCGTATTTCACCACGGGCTCTTTCGTATCTTCCACCCACTCTGCCTTTGCGCTCATCGTGGTTTCTTCCACGAAGTTGGAGATGTCCGTGCCGTTCACCGTGCCCTCCACGATGTTGGTCGTGGAGGAGAGGCTTTCTCCGAAGGCTTCCTTAATGGCCTCGTAGCGGGCGCGCTTGACGCACTCGCGCTTGGCTTCGATAAGCGTCATGTTGTCGTTTTCGGAGAGAATGAGCGTTGCCTTGCCGTGCACTTTACGCGGCTTGGCTTCCTTGTCGGCGTAAGCGGCAGCCGTGGCAGTAAGGAGCAATATATATATAAATGTATAGAGTCGGCGCATCATAGCGGTATCAGTGTTACGTTGGTATTGTCTATCTTGGGCATTTCCATGCCGACGCGGGCATTGATGTAGGTGGGGTCGCAGAGGGTGTAGTCTTTGCCGTTGAGGGAGTAGCACACGCCGGTCGGCGTTTTGGCAAAGCGCACGGCGGCGGCGAGGTGTCCGGGATAGTATATCAGCACGCAGTCCAGCCCAAGCAGGTCGCGCACGAGGCGGGTGAAGAGAATGGCGCGGTCTTCGCAGTCACAGAAGGGATAGTAGAGACTTTCCTCGGCGAAGAACACGCGGTCGCCGCCCCACACCTTGTCGTCGTACTCATATTCCAGCCCGGTCTGCACGAGGTTGAGCAGCCGCTCCACAGCCTCCAGCTCGCCCAAGCCTTTGAGGCGTTCGCGCAGGGCAGGATACACCTGTTCTTTCACCGCCTCGTTCATGGGCGTGTTGGCATACATCACCCAGCGCGAAGTAACGTCTTGATTGACGATAGAGGTGGGGTAAGAGTCGTAGAAGTCGATGAGGTTCTTGTTCACCTGCACTTTGCATTCGAGACCGTCGTAGCGGTGCGAGGCAATGGTCCGCTCCTCCGCTGCGGCGGTTTCGGCAAAGGCGGGACTTTGGGGGATGAAGAGCGAGAGACTTTGCTCCTTGGGGAAAGAGGCGCGGCAGATGCTGAGGTTGCCGCCTACGTCCTCGAGGGGATAGAAGCGTTCGCCGTCCACAATGACCGACTCCTTGTCGTAGATGAAGTGGCGCGAGGCCACGAGCAGGTAAATCCTATCGGCCACGCTGCCGAAGCGCACTTTATAGCCCGACTGATAGTAGAGATAACCTGCCAAGAGGGCAGCCTCGTTGGTCTGCGCGCCGCAGAATTGGTCGGCAATGGTCTGCACGAGGAGCAGATACGCCCAGTCGCAGAGGTTGCGGTTCTTGCGTATTTGCAGGCAGTCGTAGAGCAGGTTGTCGTAGTCGCCGCCGGAGAAATATTCCAAGGCATCGGCCACGCGGTCGGGCGAGATTTCGCCAAGGTTGATGCGCTGGTCTTCGCCGAGGTGCACGCGCAACTCCGTTCCGAAGAAAGTGACGGGCATATTTTGGTATTCTTTGTCCTCCTCACCGATGGGCAGGGGCTTTATCTTAAAGGGCGGCATCACCTTGGGGGCAACGCGCTCGGGGTCGGCGGGCACGAGGTTCACTTTTTGCGGCAGGCGTTTCACAGGCGGCTTGCCGATCGCTATGTTCTGCCGCGCCGTGTCACTGCACACCACGGGTTTCACCCGCGGCTCCTGCGGCCGCCGCACGGGCGGTTCCATGCCAAACTCTGCCCACGCCTCGCGCACGAAGGCGAGATATTCGCGGTTGCACTTTTCGCGGAAGTCGTCGAACTCCTTATTGGCCTGTTTCTTGAATTTCTGAAACTCTTCTTCAAAGGGGTTTTTCTTCTTGCCCGGCTTCTGGGTTGCTGCCACGGAGTCGCGCTCGCGCGTCACGCAGGCAAAGTCGCTGTAACGCTGCTTGGACACGAGCCCTTTCTTGGTCATTTGTTTCTTGACATACTGCACATAGCCCAGCGACAGGGCGGCGATGCTGTTGTTCTTGTTCTCGCTCAGCACCTTGACCGTTCCCTTTCCGGCTTTCTTGATGGTGATGCGGCGGGCGTTCTTTTCGTCGAGCAACTCCACCTTGCCGGCATAGGGCACATTGATCACGTCGCCCCACTCCACCGCCGCGTTCATCACGAGCGGCTGCGCCTTGCCGTCCTTATAGCGCACCACGTCGCCTACCACGTGATAGGCAATAAGTTTCTGCGCCAGGGCCGTGCCGGCAAACGTCATAGCCAAGCAGGCGAGGCATACATATTTAATTTTAATGGAAGCCTTGCGGATAAATGGGCGGGCGTTTTGCAGAACGCCCCTACCCCATTCTGCGCTTATATAGAAGTATCTCATTTCTCTTTATTATGCTTTATACGTTGTTGCATTCTCTTAAACCGTGGCCCGCATGCCTCTTTCCCTTCTTTGATTTTGCGCACCACGAAGTTGAAGAAGCGGTGAATATAGCCTATTTCGTGCTGCTCGCGCAGTGCCAACACGTAGTTTTTCAGGGCGGTGTACATGCTGCGCGAGGTGCCGAGGAAGGTAATCACTGTGAGTGCCCACGCGAGATTGAAGCTGATGTAGAACTGCTTGAACACGATGTAAGAGATGCCGAGGAACACGGAGGTGAAGAGGAAGGTGAGCACCGTGAGGAAATACGTGGAGCCCACGATGTACTTCACGAACACGCTCTTCGAGGCCTGCGTGCGCCCGAGGTAGCCCGACTGCAACATCTCCACCAGGAAGATGACCAGCAGCGAGATGACGCAAAGCAACACAAAGGGCACATTGTGCACCTCGTTGCGGTCGATGATGCTTTGCAGGGCGTATGCCCAGATGTTCACGCCCGCCATGCGTCCGTGGGGCGTCCAGTGCATATCGCTGGCCTCGTACATCGCGCCGTAGAGCACGATTTGCCCCTCTATCAGCTCGGGATGCTGCTTCACCTCCTCGGGTCGCAACACGCGGAAGCAGGTGGGGGAGAAATTGATGTTCACCTCGTCAGTGCGGTCGCCGAGCACGTCCTCGCCGGCATACTTGTTGATGATTTGCCGCGCGAAGGAAGGGTAATTCTGCCCCTCATAACGCTCTGCGAGCGACACTTTGCGCTTCATGTTGTCGTAAAGAGCGCGGGGCATATTGCTCGCTCCCTCGGTGATGGGCAGCACGTCATGGAAAAAGGAGTGCACAGCCGTGGTCCAGCCGCGCTCCTCGTTTTTCCAGTCGTAGAACTTCATGGCGAACACAATATTATCATAGGTCTCCGCCACGTGTATGAGGGAGTCGTTGCCGCCGATGTCGCCGCGCTCGCCCTCAAAGCACACGTCGACACCCACCACCGTGGGACGGCAGGCTTCGATGTCTAATAAAGTCTGGGCCATTTCGGCGCGCGTCTGCTGCTCGGTAATGTCTACAATGGTGATGACGCGGCTTGTGTCTGCGCTGCTCGTCTCCTTTTGTATCTCGTAGTAAATATCTGTAAAGGAAAACTCGCTGACGGCGCGACGGATAGGGTCGAGCGGCTTGGCCTTCACCGCAATCAGGGCGAAGAAGCCGGTGATGGCAATCGCAAGAAAAGTCACTCCCAAATGCTTTCTCAGATCCGTCTTGGGAGGCTGCACGCTGTTATGGTCGCTTGCGTTATTCATGGCAGGCAGGCACGGATGCTGTTACTCTGCTCCGTCGAGCAATTTCTCGAGTTTCGCTTTCAGTTCTTTTTCTTCTTCGCCAAAGAGTTTGAGGATTTCTGCCTTGGCACGGCCACCGTCGTAGCTCACGGCGATTTGCACTTCTGCCTTGCCGTCTTTCTCTCTATATATCTCCATGATAGCGTCGGTGCGTCCGAGGCTCTGCTGCACCATCGCCTTGCTTGTCTCCACGGTCTTGGCAATGGTCTCAGCCTCTCCGCCGGTGAGTTCCGTGGTGCTCTCGGTGCTTTCGGTCAGGGCTGCAATTTCTACCGCCATGGTCGAGGCCACGTCTACGCGGGCACGGGCAAGGGCTTGCTTGCGTGCCATGCCGGGCGTGGCGGCTACCGACGAGCCGCGCCCCACAATGTATTTCGGGAATTTGCCGGCGAGCGCATATTGTCTGAAACGCACTTCGGACAACTGCTGTGCCAAATCTGTCGTTCCCGGCATGGGTTTCCAGCCCTCGCGTGCCAACGCCTTGGCATCTTTGCGGGCATTCTTCGTCACCCGGGCTTTAAGGTCGGCCTCGGTCAGATTTTGCAGGTTCTTGCGCTCTGCAATTACGGTTTCCTGTTCTTCCAAATTGCTCTGTGCATAGAGGCTACCGCCCCCAAACGGGATAAAAAATAAAATCAGAGGGACAATCCGTTTCATGATTACAAAATAATTAAGAATATAACGTCTGCAAATGTATGCAAATTTATTTAATGAAACAACACAAAACTTAATAATTTGTCATTTGCTGCCTATACGATGAATCATAACGCAGCCCGCTTATTTCTGTCCCGCTGCTGTGCCGCCTATCTGCTATGGCCGCTGCGCGGCCTGCACGGCAAATATCCATTTTAAGCGAGATATTTTTTACTAAGCCCAAGCAATTTTTCGCTTTCTGCGCAGACAGATTTTCCTTTCTCCAAGAAAAAGTTTGTTACAAAGTTTCTAATACATGTTACAAACTTTGTAACACATGTTAGCAAGTTTGTAATACATGTTACAAAGTTTGTAACAAAAACTTTCTTATAGAAAAGGAAAAATTTTCAAGGAGAAAGAAGAAAATGTCTTGGCAGAAAGGGAAAATTATCAAGGAGCAACGAAAAATCATCTTGGCAGGAAGCGAAAACGGTCACGTTGGATACTTCGGGGGTGCTTATATGAAAAAGAATTTATAACTTTGCCTCGTTATCCTATATATAATATATTGTATACCCTCATATAAGATGAAATTCGCGCTTATCGGTTACGGCAAAATGGGGCGCATGATTGAAAGCATCGCCCGCGAACGCGGCCACGAGATTGTGGCGATTATTGACGTTGACAACCCCCAAGACTTCGACACAGACGCTTTCCGCTCGGCCGATGTGGCCATTGAGTTTACCTCGCCCGCTGCTGCTTATGGCAATTACCTGAAAGCCTTCGCGCAAGGCGTGAAGGTGGTGAGCGGCTCTACGGGCTGGCGAGCAGAGCATGAGGACGACGTGCGCCGCCTCTGCACGAAGGAAGGGCACACACTCTTCTGGGCCTCGAACTTCTCGCTCGGCATGGCGATTTTCTCGGCGGTGAACAAATATCTGGCCAGCATCATGAACCGTTTCCCGGCCTACGACGTGAGCATCGAGGAGACGCACCACGTACACAAGCTCGACGCGCCGAGCGGCACGGCCATCACGCTCGCCGAACAGGTGTGCGCCGCCCTCGATCGCAAGACGGGCTGGGCCAGCGGCACGCTCCTCCAGCCCGACGGCACGGTGAGCGGCACGAAGCAGACTCCGGGCGAAAAGCTCCGCATCGACGCGGTGCGCCGCGGCGAGGTGCCGGGCATTCACACCGTGAGCTACGACAGCGAGGCGGACTGCATCAGCATCACCCACGACGCGCACAACCGCAAGGGCTTCGCCCTCGGCGCAGTGCTCGCCGCCGAATTCACCGCCACGCACTCGGGACTGCTCACCATGGACGATTTGTTTGACTTTTAGTAAACAAGTAAACGAGTAGACAATGAAACAAGACAAGTTACTCGTATAAATATATTTTTCATAACATTCCTGTCTCGTTTACTCGTTTACTTGTCAACTCGTTTACTACAAATTATTATTTATGCCTTACGTAAAATTCGCGCTTTACCTTATCCCCTATCTTGCCTTCCTCTATTGGGTGGAATCGTGGTGGGGACTGATTGTCGTGCCCTTTATCTTCGACATTTGCTTCACAAAAAAAATAAAATGGGGCTGGTGGAAAGAGCCTGAAGTAGGCCCTGCCACGCGCTTCATCATGAGTTGGGTAGACGCCATAGTGTTCGCGCTCATCGGCGTGTACTTCCTCACGCAGTTCTTCTTCCAAAACTTCGTGATTCCCTCTTCATCGCTCGAAAAGACGCTGCTCACGGGCGACTACCTGCTCGTGAGCAAACTGGCCTACGGCCCGCGCATTCCGCAAACGCCGCTCACGATGCCCATGACGCAGCACACGCTGCCTATCATCAACTGCAAAAGCTATCTCGAGTACCCGCACTGGGACTACCGCCGCGTGAAGGGACTGGGCAACGTGGAGGTGAACGACATCGTGGTGTTCAACTATCCCGCCGGCGACACCGTGGCGCTCGCGCAGCAAAATCAAGACTATTACCGCCTGGCCTATCAGATTGGCGACCAGCTGCTGGGCACGCAGACGGCAGACACTACGTCGATTTTCCCGCAAACCATCATCATTCCCGCCACCGCCTCGCTCCTGCCAGAAACAAGCTACGAGGAGCAGCAACGTATATATAATAATGTATACGCCGCCGGAACAGCCTATATGCGCCAGCACCCCGAGGAGTTCGGCGGAATCGCAAGCCGCCCCACCGACCGCCGCGAGAACTACGTGAAGCGCTGCGTGGGACTGCCGGGACAGACGCTGCAAATCAAGAATGACACGGTTTATCTCGACGGAAAGCCGAACCCCGAGCCGGAAAACGTGCAGTATGCCTATGAGGTGACCTTCAAGCAAGACTTGCCCGACGAACTGAAACGCGAGCTGGGCATCACGGAAGAGGACCTCTACGCGCAGCGCAACGGCAACACGGTGTGGATGCCGCTGACGCACAAGGTGCGCAAGCAGCTGGAAGCGCGTAAGGACATCGTGGCATCAATCGCCCGCGCCGTGCCCGATGCAGGCTGGCTCTATCCGCAGAATATGGCAAAGGACTGGACGACGGCCAACTACGGGCCGCTGTGGATTCCGAAGAAAGGCGAAACGCTGCGCCTCACGCTCGCCAACCTGCCGATTTACGAGCGGCCTATCCGCGTGTACGAGGGCAACAGCCTTGAAGTGCGCGGCGGCAAAATCTATATAAATGGCAAAATCGCGGACTCGTATACTTTTAAGTTGGACTACTATTGGATGCAGGGCGACAACCGCGACAACTCCGCCGACTCGCGCTTCTGGGGCTTCGTGCCGGAAGACCATATCGTGGGCAAACCGCTCTTTATTTGGATTTCGCTCGACCCGGACTACGGCCTCTTCGACGGCAAGATGCGCTGGAGCCGCTTCTTCAAGTGGGTGGGGGATATCAAGTAGGGGCTTGCCATTCGGCACGTTAGTTCCCTCACCATTATTTTGTCTCAAGAACTTTTTAGTCGAACTTGTCTAATATAACAAAGGTATTAACTGCCTGGAAGGCAGTACGGAGCGAAGCGACGATAACCGGGGACGAAGTCCTCGGAACAGGCAGTTGCAAAAGTTCTGCCTGGAAGGCAGTACGCCTGTGGAAATGTTTAAGAGCCTGTCCTGTGGCGTAGTGCCTTCCAGGCACATCGTCCATGCATCGTCCTTCCGGGCACTGCGTACCCGGTTATCGTCGCTACGCTCCGTAGTGCCTTCCAGGCACTTAGCACATATTCAACCAACACGTTAAGTAAGTATTGAGGTCCATGCTCGTTCTGCTTTCTTCCGCCTACTTTGCACCGATAGAATATTACTGTCACCTCTATGCCGCCGACGCGGCCATTGAGGAGCGGCACGAGCATTATCTGAAACAGACGTATCGCAACCGCTGCCTGATAGCCACGCCCACGGGGCCGCTGCCGCTCACGGTGCCCGTGGAACGGAGCGGCGCGTCGCACGCGCCGATCGGTGAGGTGCGCCTTAGCGACCACGGCGGCTGGAAGCGGCTGCATTGGCAGGCCATTGCCTCCGCTTACGAGAGCAGCCCTTTCTTTGAATATTATGAAGACGATTTGCGAGGGGCATTCTTTGGAGAATATGAGTTTTTGGTTGATTTCAACGCCGCCCTGCGCGACGTGTGCTGCGAACTGCTGGGACTGCACACGCACGTAACGCCCTCCACACATTATATCAATGCCGCTTCGGAATATCCCGAGGCTCTCGACCTGCGCACCGCCATCAGTCCTAAGAAAGGGGCGGCGGCGGAGAGCGGTTTTGTGGCGCGGCCCTATTATCAGGTATTTCAAAGGCGCACGGGCTTTCTGCCGAACCTCAGCATACTCGACCTCTTGTGTAACCTTGGTCCAGAAGCGCGCCTCGTGCTGCGCGACGGACTGCAAGCGCAAGCAAGTAGTAATAATTAACGCTTAACTGGTAAGAAAAAGCGTTTGGATTGTCCGCAAACTCCACAAAAACATTCAAAAGTTCTTCTTAGGAGAAAAGTCAAAATATATCTTAGCACCTATAATAAAACAATTCGTAATTTTGCGCTTTGCATAGTACAAAATCAAAACTTACATAATTGTTATTATGGAATCAGCAAAAGGAAAACTTGGTGTGATGTGCGTCGGCCTCGGCGCCGTGACCACCACATTCATCACCGGCGTGCTTATGACACGCAAGGGTCTCGCAAAGCCCGTAGGCTCAATGACGCAGTACGACAAAATCCGTGTGGGCCGCGGTGAAAACAAGAAATATCTGCACTACGGCGAAATCGTGCCGCTCACAGATTTGAAAGACATTGTGTTCGGCGCGTGGGACGTATATCCCGCCAACGCCTTTGAAAGCGCCGTGAACGCCGAAGTGCTCAAAGCCAAAGACATTCTCCCCGTTGAAGACGAGCTGAAAGCCATTAAGCCGATGAAGGCCGCTTTCGACCGCGACTACGCCAAGCGCCTCGACGGCGACAACGTGAAAGATTGCGCCACACGTTGGGAAATGGTTGAAGCCCTGCGCGAGGACATTCGCAAGTTCAAGGCAGAGAACGGCTGCGACCGCATCGTCGTTATCTGGGCCGCATCGACCGAAATCTATGTACCCGTAGACGAAGAGGTGCACGGCACGCTCGCCGCCCTCGAAGCAGCCATGAAGGCCGACGACCGCAAGCACATCGCACCCTCTATGTGCTACGCCTACGCCGCCCTCGCAGAAGGCGCACCGTTCATCATGGGCGCACCCAACACCACCGTGGACATTCCCGCTATGTGGGAAATGGCAGAAAAGACCAAGATGCCCATTGCCGGCAAGGACTTCAAGACGGGTCAGACGCTCGTGAAGTCGGGCTTCGCCCCGATTATCGGCACGCGCTGCCTCGGTCTGAGCGGCTGGTTCTCCACAAATATCCTCGGCAACCGCGACGGCCTCGTGCTCGACGAACCTGCCAATTTCCACACAAAGGAAGTGAGCAAGCTCTCTACGCTCGAAAGCATTCTCGTGCCCGAAGAACAGCCCGACCTCTATACGGACTACTACCACAAGGTGCGTATCAACTACTACCCGCCGCGCAACGACAACAAGGAAGGCTGGGATAATATCGACATCTTCGGTTGGATGGGCTATCCCATGCAGATCAAGATCAACTTCCTCTGCCGCGACTCTATCCTCGCCGCACCGCTGCTGCTCGACCTCGTGTTGCTCTCCGACCTTGCTGCCCGCAAGGGTCGCTACGGTACGCAGCGCTTCCTGAGTTTCTTCTTGAAGAGCCCGATGCACGACTACACAAAGGGCGAAGTACCCGTGAACCACCTATTCCAACAGTACGTGATGCTGAAGAATGCTATCCGCGAAATGGGTGGCTACGAGGCTGACGAAGACATCGACTAAGAAAATCTGACAAATTAGGGGCTTAAAAACGAAAAAGCAGCGTTTTTAAGTCCCTAATTCGTTTGTAAATACTAACTTTGCGCGCAGCAAGAGGCGTTTCGTCCTAAATGAGACGCCTCTTGTGCTGTTTTATTTCAAGTGCGAACGAGTTAAGTTAAAACGACAACAAAGACAACAAAAGACAACTCCGAGTCTGACAATTTTGCGCTTAATATGACGACAACAAAGACAACTGGGCGTATTTTATACGCCCGCCTCGCACGCTGAAAGACAACTGTAAGTTGTCAGAAGTTGTCCCTGTTGTCGTCTTAATAATGGCAACAAAAAGTTGCAAACTATGTTGTCAAAAGTTGTCTAAGTTGTCGTTGGAATAATAAACTCGTCTACTAAAACACAAAACCTTCAATCTATTACTCATTTATAATTATCATTCCCCAAAATCGAAATGGAAACGATTACGGAAATCCTAAATTTCATTTTCCCTTTCCTCGACACGCAGCAGGCCATCGTGGTGCTCACGTTCCTGCTGACCATCGTGGCGTTCATGGCCGACAAGGTGCGCTCCGACATTGTGGCGCTCTGCTCCATGGCCATTCTGCTCACCACCAACGTCATCACGCCTTCTGAAGCACTCGCCGGTTTCTCCAACTCCGCCGTAGTGATGATGATCGGCCTGTTCATCGTGGGCGGCGCGGTGTTCCAAACCGGCCTCGCCAAGACCATCAGCGGAAAACTGCTGCGCCTCGCCGGAACGGACGAGAAGCGGCTCTTTTTCCTCGTGATGATCGTGACCGCAGTGGTGGCAGCCTTTGTGAGCAACACGGGCACCGTAGCACTCCTGCTGCCCATTATCCTCGCCATGTCGAAAACCTCCGGCACCAACCCCGCAAAACTGATGATGCCCCTCGCCTTTGCCAGCAGCATGGGCGGCGTGCTCACGCTCATCGGTACACCGCCTAACCTCATCGTGGACGGCTACCTGCGCGACAACAACCTGCCGGGCTTCGGCTTCTTCGACTTCACGCCCATCGGCCTCATCTGCCTCCTCACAGGTTTGCTGCTACTCTATCCGCTTTGCAAATTTTTCCTTAACAAAAAGGACCGCGATGGTGCAGAGAAAGGCGACGAGCGAAGCATAGCCTCGCTCCTGCAGGAATATCACTTGGACGACTGTGTGTTCCGCCTGCAAGTCGACGAGGGGCACTCGCTGCTCGAAGGCCGCTCGGTAGGCGAGCTTAACATACGCCACAACTACGGCATCACGCTGCTCGAAATCCGACGCGCCAACAAGTCGATGTTCAGCACGAAGATACAGGAACTGGTCAAGGCCGACACGGTGTTCCAAAGGGGCGACACGCTCTTTGTACTCGGCCAATACGACCGCGTGCACACCTTCGCCGATGCGCACAACCTCATCATTCACGAAGACAAGGAGCGCGGCACGAAAGCAAAGCTCGACTTCTACGAAATCGGCCTTTCCGAAGTGCTCATCACGCCCGAATCGGCACTTATCAACCGCCCGCTGCGCGCCGCCAACTTCAACGAGCGCTTCAACCTCAACGTGCTCGCCGTGAAGCGCAACGGCAAATATATTTTCGACGATATGCTCGATGCGCCCGTGAAGGCCGGCGATATGATTTTGGTACACGGCTCGTGGAAAGGCATTGAAAGCATGGCCAAGAAGAGCCGCGAATGGGTGGTATTCGGCGACCCGAAAGCAGATGCCGAGAGCGTTGCGCTCGACCACAAGGCACCGCTTGCCGCAGGCATTATGGTGGCCATGGTGTTCTGCATGGTATTTGCCGACCAAATCGGCATCAAGCCCGTGGCCTCGGTAATCATTGCCGGCTTGCTGATGGTGCTGACGCGCTGCGTGCGCAGCGTCGATGCCGCCTACAAGATGATCGGCTGGGAAAGCATCGTGCTGATTGCCGCCATGATGCCGATGAGTACGGCGCTCTCCAAGACGGGGCTTTCGGCCGCAATCGCCACCTCGCTCGTTGAAATGCTACGCGACTACGGACCCATTGCCGCCATGGCAGGCGTATATTTCGTCACGTCGCTGCTCTCCACCTTTATCAGCAACTCTGCAACGGCTATCCTCGTAGCCCCCATCGCCTGGGTATCGGCCCAGCAACTCGGCGTATCGCCCACGCCGTTCATGATGTGCGCCGCCGTGGCTGCCAGCTGCTGCTTCGCCACGCCGATCTGCACGCCGCCCAACGCCATGGTGATGAACGCCGGCCATTACACCTTTGCCGACTACGTGAAGGTAGGCTTGCCGCTGCAAATCATTATGGGAATTGTGGCCATCTTCATGATACCGCTCTTCTTCCCATTCTAAAATAAACCTAACCGCGAGGGCGTGCACGAAGCATGCCCTCGCTTTTCTTTTCCCCCACCCCATACAATATTATATATATATATGGACATCAAGTTGCAGAAAGCGCCAAGGCAGATGAACGTAGAACTGCTGCGCGTGGTATGCATGATGATGGTGCTCGCGCTGCACGCTAACTTTAACCCCTTCGGCATGCCCAACAAACAAGAATGCCTCCACGCCGCCCTACCCTCCTTCACGCGCTGCTGGATTGAGACGATGACGATTGTGGCAGTCGATGTGTTCGTAATGATTTCCGGCTGGTTCGGCCTCAACGCCCGCCGCCGCAGCTACACGTCGTTTATCTTCACCGCCCTCTTCTTTTCCGTCGGCTCGGCGGTGTTCTTCGCCGCCACGGGCTACGTGACATTCGACAAAGACCTCGTGCTGGACGCTTTGCAGTTGAGCAAATGCCTGTGGTTCACCAAGGCATATCTGATGCTGCTTATCCTTTCGCCGATACTCAACGCCTTCGTCAACCACACCGACCGCCGCACCTTTGCCACGACGCTCATCGGTTTCTTCATCTTTCAAACGGTGTTCAACTTCTTCGCCGACGGCGGCAAGCAGTTCTTCTCCGACGGCTATTCGCCCCTTTCGTTCATCGGGCTTTACCTGCTGGCACGCTACATGCGACTTTATCGGCCGCGCTGGACGCAGCTGCGGGCACGCACCGACCTGCTCATCTACCTTGCCTGCGGCACGCTCTTGGGTACGCTGCTCTTTCTCTGTAACGGCTGGCACGTCTTGCCATTTTTAAGAAAGATAGTCCTGCACTACACCAACCCGCTCACAATTGCCGGCGCGACTTTCCTGCTCTTAGCCTTCACAAAATTGCGCATCAATAGAGGCAACCGCCTTATCGGCATCTTAGCCACGGCTTCGTTTGCGGTCTATGTGCTGCACTGCACCGCGCCGTTTATCGAAACGGTCTATCACCCCATTGTAAAGGATATCTACAAAAATTATTCGGGCATCGCCTGCCCACTCCTGATATTCAGCACGATGTGCTGCGTATATCTGCTCTGCACCCTGCTCGACCAGGCAAGGCAATGGTGCTGGAAGCAACTGACGCGCACCGTGCCGTGGCTGGCGGGCGCGAAGGCGGAATAACGCACGGCGGGCAAGCAATGCTTCTGCATTTCTTGCCCGCCGCGAGTTATAGATTTAGGCTTTTTACTTCTGGTCGTAGGCGTGCTTGGGATAATTGATGGTGTAGTGCAGCCCGCGGCTCTCCTTCCGCTCCATGGCCTGGCGCGTGATGAGATAGCCCACGTTGATCATATTGCGGAGCTCGCAGATGTCGCGCGTGGCTTTCACGCGCTTAAAGAGTTCTTCCGTCTCTTCATACAGCAGGTCGAGGCGCGTCCAGGCGCGCTTCAGGCGCAAGTCGCTGCGCACGATGCCCACATACGACGACATCACTTGCCCCACCTCGCGGACATCTTGCGCGATGAGCACTTTCTCCTCGTTGGAAAGCGTGCCCTCGTCGTCCCATTCGGGCGCGGCGGTGTTGAACTCGTACTCGCCGACATGCTCAAGGCTGTGCTTCGCCGCCGCCTCGGCATACACCACGGCTTCGATGAGCGAGTTGCTGGCGAGGCGGTTGCCGCCGTGCAGTCCCGTGCAGGAACATTCGCCTATAGCATAGAGGCGGCGTATGCTCGAGCAGGCGTTGAGGTCTACCTTGATGCCGCCGCACAGATAGTGGGCGCAGGGCGCGACGGGAATATACTCTTTGGTGATGTCGATGCCGATGGAGAGGCATTTGGCGTAGATATTCGGGAAATGCCGGCGCGTCTCTTCCGCCGGCTTATGCGTGACGTCGAGGCACACGTGGTCGATGCCGTGCTTCTTCATCTCTTTATCGATGGCACGCGCCACGATGTCGCGCGGAGCCAATGAGAGGCGCTTGTCGTACTTCTGCATGAACTCCTCGCCGTTGGGCAGGCGCAGTATGCCGCCGTAGCCGCGCATGGCCTCGGTGATAAGATAGGCGGGGTGCGTCTCGCCGGGGTGGAACAGGGCAGTGGGGTGGAATTGTATGAACTCCATGTCTTGCACGGTTGCTTTGGCGCGATAGGCCATGGCGATGCCGTCACCCGTGGCAATGTTAGGGTTGGTTGTCGTGGCATACACCGCGCCGCAGCCGCCGGTGGCGAGCACCGTGACACGCGAGAGCACGGTATCGATCTTGTGCGTATCGGGGTCGAGCACGTACGCGCCAAAACATTCGATGTCGGGCGTGCGGCGGGTCACCTCTACGCCGAGGTGGTGCTGCGTGATGATTTCCACGGCAAAGTGATTTTCGAGCAGCGTAATATTAGGGTGGCGGCGCACTGCTTCAATCAGGCCGCGCTGTATCTCGAAGCCGGTGTCGTCGGCATGGTGCAGGATACGGAATTCGGAGTGTCCGCCTTCGCGATGCAGGTCAAACTGCCCGTCTTCTTTCTTATCGAAATTCACGCCCCACTGCACGAGCCGGCGTATGCCATCGGGCGCGCCTTTTACCACCTGCTCCACGGCGCGGCGGTCGCTGATATAGTCGCCCGCGATGAGGGTGTCTTTGATGTGCTTCTCGAAATCGTCTACTTCGAGGTTGGTCACGGAGGCGATACCGCCCTGTGCCTTTGCTGTGTTGGCTTCTTCGATTGATGTTTTGCAAACGAGTGCCACTTTGCCCTTGCCGGCTTCTGCCACTTGCAGGGCATAACTCATTCCGGCAACGCCGGAACCGATAATCAGAAAATCAAATTTGCGTACCATTTTACCAGATTTTGGGAAATAGGCTGCGGCGCGGCACTGAAACAAGCATCGTTTTGCCTCCGCGCGTTATTTTTGATGCAAATCTACAAATGTTTTTCCATTATCTGCCCTTATAATAGCAGATAATGCGTAATTTTGCAGGCAGATTATATTCGCAAAGTGCGCCCTTTATGCAAAATAGAGGCTTTGAGTACCTATATTAATATTGTATCGCAAGTTTTTCATCTTATCTTGTAGCAAACCGCGCGTTTGCTGCGTCTAACCACTAAGAAACTCTTAATCAACTAATATTTTACCATTATGAACATCAAGAAAATCCTCCTGTCGCTCTTTGCACTGGCTGTCCTCGCGCCGGCGCAGCGCATCGACGCGCAGGGAATGCCGCAGATGCCGAAGCTGCCGATTGACAACGCAGTGCGCTACGGCAAACTGCCCAACGGACTGACGTATTACATCCGTCACAACGAACTGCCGAAGGACCGCGCCAGTTTCTACATCGCGCAAAAGGTAGGTTCGGTGCAGGAAGAAGAGTCGCAGCGCGGTCTCGCCCACTTCCTCGAACACATGTGCTTCAACGGCACGCAGCACTTCCCCGGCAACCGCATCGTGGGCTTCTGCGAAAGCATCGGCGTTAAGTTCGGCGAGAACCTCAATGCCTACACCTCGACCGACGAAACGGTTTACAACATCAACGATGTGCCCGTTTCGGCCACGAACGTCGATTCCTGCCTCTACATCCTGCACGACTGGGCCGACGGTCTGCTGCTCGAAGAGAGCGAAATCGACAAGGAGCGCGGCGTAATCCACGAAGAGTGGCGCATGCGTTCTTCCGGCTCAATGCGCATTATGGAGCGCTGCCTGCCGAAACTCTATCCCGGCTCGCGCTACGGCGAACGCTTCCCCATCGGCCTTATGAGCGTTATCGACAACTTCAAGCCGCAGGAACTGCGCAACTATTACGAGAAGTGGTATCGCCCCGACCTCCAAGGCATTATCGTGGTGGGCGACATCGATGTCGACCAAGTCGAGCAGCGCATCAAGGACATCTTCTCTTCCATCAAGATGCCTGAAAACGCTGCCGCTTACGAGCACTACCCCGTGCCCGACACCAAGCAGCCGATTTATGTTGTAGATAAGGACAAGGAACAGGCTTCCGGCGTTATGCAGGTATTCTTCAAGGCCGACCCCATGCCCGATGAGATTCGCGGCACGCAGATGCAGTACGTCATAGAACTGATGATGAACCTCGGTTGCGATGTCATCAACGCCCGCCTTAACGAACTGACGCAAAAGGCCGACTGCCCCTTCACCGCCGCCGGTTGCAGCTACGGCAATTATATTGTCAGCAAGACCAAAGATGCGCTTTCTGTATACATTCTTCCCAAACCCGGCAAAGACGCCGAGGCGCTCAATGTAGTGATGCAGGAACTCGTGCGCGTAAGCCAGCACGGCGTGACCGAAACGGAATTGCTCCGCGCCCGCGATGAGTTTATGAGCCAAATCGAGAAGATTTACAACAACCGCGACAAGCAGTACAACAGCTTCTATATCCCGCAATACGTGCGCCACTTCCTCGAAGACGAGCCTATTCCCGGCATCGAACTGGAGTATCAGCTTTATCAGGCGCTTGCTACCCAGATGCCCGTTGCCGCTCTCAAGCAGGGCATCGACGAGATGTTTAAGGAAAATTCTACGGAAGAGAACTTCGTTGTCTTCGGCATGTATCCCGATAAGGAAGGCTATGCCGTGCCCACCGCCGACGCTTTGAAGCAGGCTGTCGAACAGGCCGCCAAGGCTAAGCTCGAAGCCTACGTGGACAATGTGAAGAACGAGCCGCTCGTGCCCGTCGTTCCCCAGAAGGGCGACATCATCAGCGAAAAGCCCGCTGACTTCGGCTACACCTGCTGGACGCTCGGCAACGGCGCCAAGGTATATTTCAAGAAGACGGACTTCAACGACAGCGAGGTGCTCTTCTCTGCCACCAGCTTCGGCGGCGAATATAAGGTGAGCGAGAAAGACCAGCTCAACCTCGACCTCTTCGACATGGTGATGAGCTCCACGGGCTTAGGAAACTTCAAGAGCACGGAACTCGAAAAGAAACTCGCAGGCAAACAGGCAAGCTGCTCGCCCGCTCTCGGCGCCGTGACCGACAACCTCTCGGGTTCGTCCACGCCGAAAGACCTCCGCACGCTCTTCGAACTGATTTACCTCCGCTTCCAGAAGCCCTGCGACGACGTAGACGCTTACAACAACCTCATCTCCCTGCTCAAATCGCAGCTTGAAAATGCAGAGAAGTTGCCTGAAATGGCTTTCTCCGACTCTGTCAAGTCTACAATCTACCAGCACCACCCGCGCCATAAGACGATGAAGGCTGCCGACCTCGACAAGGTCAGCTTCGAGCGCATCAAGCAGATTTATCAGGAACGCTTCGCCACGGGCGCAGACTTCGACTTCTACTTCACGGGTAACTTCGACGAAGACAGCCTCCGCCTCTTCGTGGAAACCTACATCGCCTCTATGCCCGCAGTTGCCAAGCGCGAGGAAATGACGAACCTCAACATCAAACCTGCAAAGGGCAAGGTGGACAACCTCTTCACCCGCGCCATGGAAACGCCTAAGGCCAACATCGTTCAGGTTTGGTGGGGTGACCTGCCTTACACGATGAAGGATGGCGTAGTGGCCAACGCACTCGGCGAAATCCTCTCGCAGCGCTACCTCAAGAGCATCCGAGAAGAAGGCAGCATGGCTTACAGCGTGGGCGCAGCCGGCGGCGCATACTTCGGCAAGGACCAAATGTATCAGCTGCAAATCTATTGCCCCGTGAAGCCCGAAAAGCGCGACTCCGCCCTCTTGCTCATGAAGCAGGGCATCATGGACATCGCAGCCAAGGGCGTAACGGCCGAAGAACTCGACAAGTTCCAGAAATTCGAACTCAAGGACTATGCCGACAAGCAGAAGAAGAACGGCTACTGGCAGAACCTCATCGAAAGCAAGAACATGTGGGGCTTCGACGAGCAGACCGGCTACGAAGCCGCCATCAGCGGCTTGAAGTCCGAAGATATCCAGAACTTCGTCAAGAACCACTTGCTCAAAGACGGAAACTGCATCACCATTTCGATGCTCCCCGCCGACTTCAAGGAATAAAGACACCGACAGTTTAGTAAAAAGGAGGAGGAGCACACGCTCTTCCTCCTTTTTTAATAAATAGCCTGTTGGTTGAATTAAGATAAAAACCAAATAAAACCGCTTGTCCTGTGTGGGCCTGCGGCTCGCCTTATCGTATAAACCCCGAGCCTGAAAGTCTGCAGACTTTCGTCTCGTGCTTTATCCGTTAAGGCGGCGGTCGGTTTCCGCCCGCCCCACACAGAACAAGGGAAAAACCAGGAAAAACCCGTTTTCAATGGACAACCTTCTCTTTACCTTTAAGGCTGCATCAAGGTCTCACGGGTTTTTAATGGTTTTTTCCTTGCGGCGTTTGAAGCGGGCGGGCACCGACCGCAGCCGCAGGGATTAAGGGCGAGCGTGAGCCGATTAGGCTCACAAGCTCGGCGTTAAGACCGGCGGCGTAGCCCTTGGGCTTCAAACGAAGCAAGATGTTTTTACTGGTTTTTATCTAATATCATTTGTTTCATCCACCCAACGAGTAGAGACTATCAACATCATAGCCACTATAAAAAACCTCCAACTATGAACCAAGAAGAACTTATGCGCGAGGCCATACGCCTCGCCTCGGCAAACGTTGAAAACGGCGGCGGACCCTTCGGAGCGGTCATAGCGCGCGGCGGAGAAATCATCGCCACAGGCGTAAACCGCGTCACTGCCAACTGCGACCCAACGGCACACGCCGAAGTGTCGGCCATACGCGCGGCGGCGCAGAAACTCGGCACGTTCAACCTCTCAGGCTGCGAAATCTACTCTTCCTGCGAACCTTGCCCCATGTGCCTCGGCGCGATTTACTGGGCACGCCTCGACCGCCTCTTTTATGGCAACACCAAGGCCGACGCCGCCCGCATCGGCTTCGACGACGCCTTCATCTACAAAGAACTCGCCCTGCCGCTCTCCGAACGCACCCTACGCGCAGAGCAACTCCTCGGCAAGGAAGCCCTCGCCACCTTCGAGGCATGGGAGCAGAAAACGGACAAAACGCCGTATTAACCGCACGCAAAAGGCAACTCTCTGCCTATAAAATCGCACTTTTTGCCCCGTGGCCGCGTTTTGCGTGTGAAAGAATTACTAACTTTGTAAACGTAAAGCATACTGCTGGAAAACCTCTAAATTTCTATTCAAAATATGGCAAAGAAAGCTCTGCTGATGATCCTCGACGGTTGGGGCATCGGCACACACGGCAAAGGCGACGTAATCTATCAGACGCCCACGCCTTTCATGGATTCATTGGACGCCGATTATCCGCACTCCCAGCTCCTCGCCTCGGGCGAGAACGTAGGTTTGCCCGACGGACAGATGGGTAACTCCGAAGTGGGTCACCTCAACATCGGCGCAGGACGCATCGTCTACCAAGACCTTGTAAAGATCAACCGCGCCTGCAAGGACGGCAGCATTCTCAAAAATCCCGAAATCGTAAGTGCTTACAGCTACGCCAAGGAGCACGGCAAGAACCTGCACCTCATGGGCCTCACCTCCACGGGCGGCGTGCACTCATCGCTCGACCACTTGTTCAAACTCGTGGAAATCGCTAAGGAATACGGCGTTGCCGAGCGCACCTTCGTGCACTGCTTCATGGACGGCCGCGACACCGACCCGAAGAGCGGCAAGGGCTTCATAGAACTCCTCGACAAGCATTGTGCCGCCAACGGCGCGCATATCGCCAGCATCATCGGCCGCTTCTACGCTATGGACCGCGACAAGCGCTGGAACCGCGTGAAGATTGCCTACGACCAGCTCGTCCACGGAGTTGGCCGCAAGGTGGAAGATATGGTGGAAGGCGTGCAAAGCTGCTACGACACCGACTCCGAGGAGCATAAGAACACCGACGAATTTATGGAACCGCTCGTGAATGCGCACGTCGACGGACGCATTCAGGAGGGCGACGTCGTAATTTTCTTCAACTACCGCAACGACCGCGCCAAGGAACTTACCATGGTGCTCACGCAGCAGGACATGCCGGAGGAAGGCATGACCACCATTCCCGGCCTGCAATATTACTGCATGACGCCTTATGACGCTTCTTTCACCGGCGTACATATTCTCTTCCCGAAGGAAAATGTGGAGAACACGCTCGGCGAATACCTTTCCTCTAAGGGTTTGAAGCAGCTCCACACCGCTGAGACGGAAAAGTACGCCCACGTTACGTTCTTCTTCAACGGCGGTCGCGAAACGCCTTACGAGGGCGAGGACCGCATTCTCGTGGCTTCGCCTAAGGTGGCTACCTACGACCTGAAGCCCGAAATGTCGGCTTACGAAGTGAAAGATAAGCTCGTGGCCGCTATCCACGAAAACAAGTACGACTTCATCGTGGTGAACTTCGCCAACGGCGACATGGTGGGCCACACGGGCATTTATCCCGCCATCGAAAAGGCTGTAACGGCTGTCGACGCCTGCGTACGCGACGTGGTGACCGCCGCCAACGAGACGGACTACGAGACCATCATCATTGCCGACCACGGCAACGCCGACAACGCCCTCAACGAGGACGGCACGCCCAACACGGCGCACTCGCTCAACCCCGTGCCTTTCATCTACGTGACGAAAAACAAAGGTGCAAAGGTGCAAAACGGCGTTTTGGCCGACGTGGCCCCGAGCATCCTGCACATCATGGGCTTGGAGCAGCCAGTCGAAATGACGGGCAAGAACCTGATTGAAGATTAAAGGAAGATTATTAGTATTGCGAACGCGGTGCTTGGAAATTTCCAGGCACCGCGTTTTTTGTTTCCGCATTAAAAATGTTCCTATCTGCTTGAAAGTTTTTACTCTGACGCAGATATTTTTCACTATCTGCTAAGAAAAAGTTTGTTACAAAGTTTGTAACGGCCGTTACAAAGTTTCTAACACATGTTACAAAGTTTGTAATACGTGTTACAAACTTTGTAACAAAAACTATCTATATGAAAGAAAAAAATGTTTGCGCATTTACGAAAAAAAGAGGCTGTGTCGTAATTAAGGTTTACGGCGCGGCCTCTTCTTTTTAGCCACAGAGTTTTGGATATTTTTCAGGCGACCGATTTCTGATGTTTTTCCCAAAATATTCGATTCTCAAGCGGTAAAATCCGCGATATAAG
>JALFJC010000123.1:0-19056 GCA_022775595.1 Bacteroidales bacterium
CATAGCCTCGTCGAGGCGTTGGTCGATTTGCGGCAGGCGGATGCTCTTTTCTGTGAGTTCTTGCACCGAGAGGAGGCCGGAGCAGAGGGCAGCCTCTATTTGCTTCTTCTCGTCTTCGAGCGCAGCCATTTCCTGCTCGAGCGCGTCAAGTTCCTGACGCTCCTTGTAGGAAAGGCGGCGCGGACGGCTGGCATTGCGCTCCGCGCGGGCAGGTTCGGCCTTGGCAGGCGCAGGCTTGGGCGCGGCCTGACGCTCGGCACGCTCGCGCTCCTCATTCTCGGCGGCAAACTCACGATACTGCGTGTAGTTGCCCGGGAAATCGTCGATCACGCCGTCGCCCTTAAACACCAGAAGATGATCCACCACCTTATCCATAAAGTAACGGTCGTGGCTCACCACGATGACGCAGCCGCGAAAGTCCTGCAAGTAGGTTTCGAGGACTTGCAGCGTGGGGATGTCGAGGTCGTTGGTCGGTTCGTCGAGAATAAGGAAGTTGGGATTTTTCATCAGCACCGTGCAGAGGTAAAGCCTGCGGCGCTCGCCGCCCGAGAGCTTGGCGATATAGTCCTGCTGGCGCGAGGGCGGGAAGAGAAAGTGCGTGAGAAACTGCATGGCCGTGAGCTGGCGGCCGCCGCCGAGGTCGATGGTCTCGGCAATGCGGCGCACGGCGTCGATGACCTTCATGCGGTCGTCGAATGCCATGCCCTCCTGCGAGTAATAGCCGAAGCGCACCGTTTCGCCCACCACGAAGCGGCCCTCGTCGGGGCGTTCCAGCCCGAGCAGCATTTTCACAAACGTAGACTTGCCCGTGCCGTTGCCGCCGATGATGCCCATCTTCTCGTAGCGCGAGAAATTATAATAAAACTTGTTGAGGATAATCTTCCGGCCACCCTCGGAAACGGCGTCGGGGAAGGACTTGCTCACGTATTCCGCCTCAAAAATCTTGCTGCCGATGTAGCCGCTCTTGATTTCGAGCCGTGCCTGCCGTTCCGTGCGCCGCGCCTGAAGGTCGCGCTCGAGTTGTGCGAATGCCTCCTTGCGCGACCGCGCCTTAGTGCCGCGGGCGCAGGGCATGCGGCGCATCCAGTCGAGTTCCTTGCGGTAAAGATTTTGCAGTTTCTCGTGGTGCGCCTCTGCGGCGGTGAGGTTTTCGCCCTTCTTCTCCAAATAATAGGCATAGTTGCCGCGAAAGACCGAGAGCTGCTTGCCGTCGAGTTCGAGAATGGAGGAACAGACGTTGTCGAGGAAGTAGCGGTCGTGGGTCACGAGGAGCAGGGCGCAGGAAGCGTGCTGCAAATACTTTTCGAGCCAGAGCGTCATGTTGAGGTCGAGATGGTTGGTCGGCTCGTCGAGGATCAGCAGGTCTGGGTCGGCCAGCAGCACGTTGGCCAGCGCAACGCGCTTCACCTGTCCGCCGGAAAGCGTGCCGATGGTCTGCTTGAGGTCGTGGATATTCAGTTTAGAAAGAATCTGTGCCGCGCGCTGCTCGAAGTTCCAAGCGTCGCGCTGCTCCATTTCCGTGATGAGCGCGTCGAGCCCCTCTTGCTCGGGCGAGGCAAGACATTCCTCGTAACGGCGGATAAGCGAAGAGAGTTCGCCCGCTTCGCGGAAACAGGCCTCGGCGACGGTCATCGCGGGGTCGTAGTCGGGCGTTTGGCGGAGCAGGCCCATGCGCGTACCGTTGCGCATGATGATGCTGCCCTCTTCGTAGTCCTCGCGCCCTGTGAGAATGTCGAGAAGCGTGGATTTGCCCGTGCCGTTGCGGGCGATGAGGGCCACCTTTTGCCCTTCGTGTATGGAGAAACTCACGTCGTCGAGCAATTCCAATGCGCCGAAGCGTTTGGTGAGATGCTGCACGTCAAGAAGTGGTGCCATATATATAATATTGTGTGGTTGCTTAAAACACTAAATTGCTTTTAAGGGGATAAAAACCGGTAAAAACAACTTGTTCTTTGTGAAGCCCCTTGGGCTACGCCTTAGCGCATAAAGCCAGAGTCTGCGAGCCTATCGGCTCACGCCTCATGCCTTATGCGCTAAGGCTGCGGCCGGTACCCGTCCGCTTCACAAAGAACAAGGGAAAAACCAGAAAAAACCGCCTTGATGCCACAAACCTGCTGCGAACCGCCGTGAGGGAATAAGGTCTCACGGGTTTTTAATGGTTTTTACCTTGCTGCGGGCAAAGCGACCGTGCTCGCACGGTCGTGCCGACAGACATTAAGGGCGAGACAAAAGCCCAGAGGCTTTTAGGCTCGGCGTTAATGCCTGCGGTAAACCCGACAGGGCTTCGCCCGCAGCAAGCTGTTTTATTTGGTTTTTATCCTCCTAAACAAGCCGAACAGGAGCGTTTTATCCAAGCCTTTCCCGCTTTTCCTATAAGATAGGCGCAAAATTACTGAAAAAAAGCAGCAAAGTTTTATTGTAAGAAAATTTATTTGTTTAATTTTGCGCCAAGAAAAAGGGGCGGAGCATCATTTGCTCCCTTAGAGAATAGCGATTTTTCTTTTCTTTCACAGGCTTAGAGCCATTGCTATTCGTACAGTTTTTGACAAAACCCCGCTTCCCAATCCCAACAAAAATCTTTTTAAGCCTTCACCCTGCATGCACCCAAAGCGGCTACCCGCTTCATGACGCATGGACTTAATGGAACTGAAACAATGCTGCATGCACGAGGGAAAGCAACAAGGAAAACGCATACACGAACGTATGGAAAATTTCACAAAAGAACAACTTCTGGCAAAAGAAACGCCCGAACTGTTGCAAATCGCCAACACACTTAATCTGCAAACGGCAAACCAGACTGACAAAGAAAGCCTCGTTTACGACATTCTCGACGCACAGGCGGAGCAAACCGCTGTGGCGGCTCCGGCAAAACGGCGCACGCGCATCGTGAAGAAAGAAGCCGACCACGTGTTTTCGGCCACGCAAAGCGGCGGCAGTGAACGCTTCGAGCAAGACCCGAATGCCAAGAAGAAACGCCCGCGCCTTTCTGTGGCAGAGCAGGCCATGCTGCGCGGCGACGCACCTGCGCCCGAGACCGAGCAACAGCCGGAGGCAAAGGAAGTACCCACCAAGAAGCGCAACGAAGACGCAATGCCCGACTTCCTCGCAGAACAAATGCAGATAGGACAAAACAATAGCGACAACGACCTTGCAAACAGCGTGCTGGATTTGGAAGAGGTGCGCAAGGCGTTGAACCGCAACAAAATCGAACAGACACAGACCCCCGCGCCGGCAGCCGCCAAAACCGAGGGAGAAGAGAAAGAAAAGGACTTTATTATCCTGAAAGATATTCCCGCCCCTTACACCGACAGCGAACTGCAACAGCTCTTCGCGCAGGCCGACGCCGGCAGAAGCGCATACGGCGCGCCGCAGACCCCGCGCTATGCCGAACGGCCCGTTTTCGCCAAGAAAGACATCGAGCCGGAAACGGAACAATACGCAACCGCCAACCCCTACGAGCATCTGCTCAACGGCCGCGGCGTGTTGGAAAACGCGCCCGAAGGCTTCGGCTTCCTGCGTTCCTCTGACTACAATTATCTCCCCTCGCCCGACGACATCTATGTGTCGGCTCAGCAAATCAGGCAGCACGGCCTGAAACCCGGCGACGTGGTGGAAGGACTGGTGAAGATACCGAAAGAGGGCGACAAATACTTCACGCTGCAAACCATCGACCGCATCAACGGTCTCGACCCGCAACTAGTACGCGACCGCGTGGCGTTCGAGCACCTCACGCCGCTCTTCCCCGAAGAGAAGTTCAAGCTCTGCTCAGGCAAAGGCGACAGCACGTCGTGCCGCCTCGTGGACCTCTTCACGCCCATAGGCAAAGGACAGCGCGCCCTCATCGTGGCACAGCCCAAAACGGGTAAGACGATGCTCATGAAAGACATAGCCAACGCCATCGCCCGCAACCACCCCGATACCTATTTAATAATGCTCCTCATCGACGAGCGCCCCGAAGAAGTGACCGACATGGCACGCACGGTAAACGCGGAAGTCATCGCCTCCACGTTCGACGAGCCCGCCGCCCGCCACGTAAAAATTGCCAGCATCGTGCTCGAAAAAGCCAAGCGCATGGTAGAGTGCGGCCACGACGTAGTGATTTTCCTCGATTCCATAACGCGCCTCGCACGAGCCTACAACACCGTGGCGCCTGCCTCGGGCAAAGTGCTCTCGGGCGGCGTGGACGCAAACGCGCTGCAAAAGCCCAAACGCTTCTTCGGCGCGGCAAGAAACATCGAAGGCGGCGGATCGCTCACGATCATCGCTACCGCGCTCATCGACACGGGTTCAAAGATGGACGAAGTGATATTCGAGGAATTCAAGGGTACGGGCAACATGGAACTACAACTCGACCGCACGCTCGCTAACAAGCGCATCTTCCCCGCTATCAACATCACCGCCTCATCGACCCGCCGCGACGACCTGCTCCTCTCCGAGCAAACCATTCGCCGCATGTGGGTGCTGCGCAACTATATTGCCGACATGACCCCCATAGAAGCAATGAACGACGTGAAAAAACGCGTGGAAGATACGCTCGATAACGAGGAATTTCTCGCTTCTATGAACGGGTAGCAAAGGAAATTAGTAACTTTGTGCGCAGCAAAGCGATATTTTTAAGAATCATGGCTCACAAAATCATAAGAAACTGGCACGTTGCTCCCGGCACGGCACCCACGGATTTCGATAAGCGCGTACTCGGTTTCCAAAACCGAGGAGAACTCGTGCCGAAAAGGGAACTCATCAAAACGCCCGAGCAAATAGAAGGCATTCGCCGCTCCGGCGTGGTGAACACAGGCGTGCTCGACTTGATAGAAAAGGAAATACACGCAGGCATGTCGACCGCAGAAATCGACCGCCTCGTCTACGACTACACCACGGCGCACGGAGCCATTCCCGCGCCGCTCAACTACGAAGGCTTCCCCAAGAGCGTCTGCACGAGCATCAACGAAGTGGTGTGCCACGGCATTCCCTCGGAAGACGATATCCTCGAAGAGGGCGACATCATCAACGTAGACGTTTCCACCATACTCGACGGCTATTATAGCGACGCCTCGCGCATGTTTGTCATAGGGCAAACGACGCCTGAAAAGGAGAAACTCGTGCGCGTGGCAAAGGAATGTCTCGAAATCGGCGCGGAAGCTGCAAAGCCCTGGGGCTTCGTGGGCGACATCGGCAAGGCCATATCGCGCCACGCCCATAAGAACGGTTTCGGCGTGGTGCGCGCGCTCTGCGGACACGGCGTTGGGCTGGAATTTCACGAAGAACCCGAAGTTGACCATTACAACACGCACCGCAAGGGTATGCTGCTCGTGCCGGGCATGGTGTTTACCATCGAGCCGATGATCAACATGGGCACGTGGGAAGTGTTTATCGACGAAGAAGACGGCTGGACCGTGGTGACGGAAGACGAGTTGCCTTCCGCACAATGGGAGCACACGTTCCTGATGACGGAGCACGGGCTCGAAATCCTTACACACTAATTCTCTCTCTCGGTGAATAAGAATAATCAGAACGACATTATAATATTGGGCATCGAGTCCAGCTGCGACGACACCTCGGCCGCCGTGATGAAAAACGGCGTGCTGCTGAGCAACGTCACGGCCAGCCAAGCCGTACACGAAGCCTACGGCGGCGTGGTGCCTGAACTCGCCTCGCGGGCGCATCAGCAGAACATCGTGCCCGTGGTGAGCGAAGCCCTGCGGCAGGCAGGCGTGGCGAAAGAGCAACTCTCTGCCGTGTGCGTCACGCTCGGGCCGGGCCTTATGGGGTCTCTGCTCGTAGGAGCCTCGTTTGCCAAAGGATTTGCCGCCGCACTCGGCATTCCCCTTATAGAAGCCAACCACCTGCAAGGGCATATCCTTGCACATTTCATACGCCGCGCCGACGAGGCCGGCAAGGCCCTGCCGCCTTTCCCCTTCCTCTGCCTGCTTGTAAGCGGCGGCAATTCACAGATTGTCAAGGTGGATGCCTACAACAAGCATGAAATTCTCGGGCAGACCATTGACGACGCCGCCGGAGAGGCAATGGACAAATGCTCCAAAGTGATGGGCTTAGGCTATCCCGGAGGACCGATCATCGACCGCCTTGCCCGCCAAGGCAATCCCCACGCTTATTCTTTCAGCAAACCGAATATCCCGGGACTGGATTACAGTTTCAGCGGGCTGAAAACGTCGTTCCTCTACTTCTTGCGCGACGAAATGGCGAAAGACCCCGACTTCATCGAAAAGCACAAGGAAGACCTTGCCGCCTCGATAGAACGCACGATTGTGGAGATACTGATGAAGAAACTCGCCCTTGCAGTGAAGCAGACAGGAATCCGCCATGTGGCACTCTCGGGCGGCGTTTCGGCCAACACGGCCCTGCGTGCCGCTTTCGCGGAACAGAGCGAAAAGAACGGCTGGACGATTTATATCCCGCCTTTCAGTTACACCACGGACAATGCCGCCATGATAGCCATCACGGGGCACTTCAAATATCTCGACAAAGACTTTTGCCCGCTCTCTAAACCCACTTACTCGCGAACCGTGTTGTAAGACAAGTACTTGCGTACTCGTCTACCCGCTAACTTGTTTACTCATAAATAAACCCATATAACGACAAAAATATTATGGAATTAGACTTGAAACTTGCCAGCAAAGAAATCAACGAAATTTTGTGGCGTGAAGCCAAAACCCTCTCAACTGCAGAAAGTTGCACAGCCGGCCGCATCGCCAGCGTGATTACCGCCGTGCCCGGCAGTTCCAATTATTATAAAGGCGGCCTTATTTGCTACGCCGACGAAGCCAAAGAAAATCTCCTGCACGTTGATGCAAAGGTCATCGAAGAGCAAACGCCCGTTTGCGAAGAGGTGGTGAAGCAAATGGTGGTCGGCGCGTGCGACCTCTTCAATACCGACTACGCCGTTGCCATTAGCGGCTACGCAGGCCCCGGCGGCCCCGACGGCGGCAAGAGCGGCGTGATTGTAGGCACGATTTGGATTGCCGTAGGCACGAAGGACAACATCGTGACCAAGATGATCGAGGAAGACAACGGCCGCGACAAGAACCTCGCCTCTGCAACGAGCGTAGCCGTGCACATGCTGCTCGACTATCTCAAAGCCGGCGACGAAACGGTAGCATAAGCCCTACCCGTCGACCCTTTTACCGGTTCACTTTTTACTATCCTTATGTCCCCATTCATTCCATACTCCATCAACTGCGGCGGAAGGCTCTTCGAGCTGGACCGCCCGCAGGTAATGGGCATTCTCAACGTTACGCCCGACTCTTTCTACGCCGGCAGCCGCAAGCAGACCGAAGCGGAGATTGAGAGCCGCGTGCGGGAAATACTCGAAGAAGGAGGCACGATGATCGACATCGGCGCTTACTCTTCGCGCCCTGGGGCAGACGACGTGACTGCCGAGGAGGAAATGGCGCGGCTGCGCCGGGGACTGCAAATCGTGCGCCGCCTCGCACCCGAGGTGCCCGTTTCCGTTGATACGTTCCGCGCTGACGTGGCCCGTATGTGTGTGGAAGAATGTGGCGCAGATATCATCAACGATATTTCGGGCGGTACGATGGACAACAACATGTTCCGCACGGTGGCCAGTCTGCGCGTGCCGTACATCTTGATGCATATTCAGGGAACGCCTGCCACCATGCAGCAGGCGCCCCACTACGACGACCTCTTGCGAGAGGTCTTTCTCTTTTTGGCTGAAAGGGTGGAACGCCTGCGACAACTCGGGGCAAACGACATTATCCTTGACCCGGGCTTCGGTTTCGGCAAGACCCTTGAGCACAACTACGACCTGATGAGCCACATCGCCGACTTCCGCGAGTTCGACCTGCCGCTCCTCGTGGGTATCTCCCGCAAGTCGATGATTTACAAACTCCTCGGCAGCACGCCCGCCGAGGCCCTTAACGGCACCACCGCGCTCAACACGATTGCCCTGCTGCAAGGAGCGCACATCTTGCGCGTCCACGACGTGAAAGCCGCCGCCGAAGCGGTGCAAATCGTGGAGAAAATGCGCGAGTGCCGCAACGATTGACCTTTTATCTATTAATGTTTAGTAAACAAGTAAACGAGTAGACAAGTAAACAAGACAAGTAACTTATGAAAAATAATAAGTAAACAAGTAAACGAGTAAACAAGTAAACAAGACAAATTACTTATATATATATTGTATAGCAAGACATCTCTGTCTCGTTTACTCGTTTACTAAAAACTCGTTTACTAAGAGACATCTCTGTCTCGTCTACTCGTTTACTAGTCCACTCGTCTACTAAAACATAATCTAATGCTATGACACGCGAGGAGATTGTACTCAACTTCTTGAACGAACACGATATCCCCTTTACCGTGTACCACCACCCCGAGGGCAAAACCATTGAAGAGGCCAAACGGTGGTGGAAAGACGACGGGAGCGTGCATTGCAAGAACCTCTTTTTCCGAAACCACAAGGGCAACAAGCATTACCTTGTGTGTTTCCATTGCGACCACGACCTCGACATTCACGACCTCGAGCACCGGCTCAAAGCCTCGCTTATCGCGCAGGGTTTGCCCTCATGCGGCAAGCTTTCGTTTGCTTCGCCGGAGCGCATGATGCGCTACCTCGGGCTCGAGCCGGGCAGCGTTTCGCCGTTCGGGTTGATCAACGATGCGGAGCACCATGTGCATCTCTTTCTCGACGAGCAGTTGCAACACGCCCCCGCACTCTCTTTCCACCCCAACGATTGCCGCGGCACGGTCGTTATTGCCCGCGCCGACTTTGAACGCTATCTGAAAACCGTGGGCAATACCTACGAATATCTCTCACTTTATTAAGGAAACGGTAAACCCCTTTGCCAATGATTACCTTCGGCATCAAAGACATTATCGACATTGTCCTCGTGGCATTGTTGCTTTACTATATTTACCGGCTGATGAAAGAGTCGAGCTCTGCCAACATCTTTGCCGGCATCCTCGTCTTAATCGTCGTGTGGATATTCGTGTCCCACATTTTCGAGATGCGCCTTTTGGGCGGCTTGCTCGACAGGGTGGTCAACATGGGTGCCATCGCCCTCATCATTCTTTTCCAAGAAGAAATCCGCCACTTCTTTTCCAGCATCGGCACGCGGCGCAGCACGCACTTCCTGCGCCGGCTCTTCAACCGCAACAAAGTCGTGACTGGCCACCGCGAGGACATCATGCCCATCGTTATGGCGTGCATGAGCATGGGCAAGCAGCGCGTGGGCGCGCTTATCGTTATTGAGCGCAGCGTGGGGCTGAGCGAAATCATCAATTCGGGCGACATCATCAACGCTAATATCAACCAGCGACTTATAGAAAATATTTTCTTCAAAAACAGTCCCTTGCATGACGGTGCCCTCATCATCTCCCACCAGCGCCTCAAAGCGGCGGGCTGCATCTTGCCCGTGTCGCACGACACGGACATACCCAAGTCGCTCGGCTTGCGCCACCGCGCCGCGCTCGGCATCTCCCAGAAGAGCGACTGCATCGCCATCATCGTTTCGGAGGAAACGGGCGGCATCTCCATTGCCGAGGGCGGCCAGTTCTATCTGCGCCTCTCCGCTGAAGAACTGGAACGCCACCTCACCACGCGTTGGACGGAGTAAGTCGCGGCGCGGCACAATTTTCAATAAGCAATTTTCACCTAAACAATTTTAATAAATCACTTAAATCTATTACTTATGAGAAGAGTCTTATCTCTCTTCGGCCTATTGCTTTGCTTCATTACGCAAAGCCGTGCCGACGTAGCTGCAGTGAACGCTTCGGGCGACGCCGTTACGGACATTAGCACCTTAAGTAGCGACAAGGTGTACGTTATCCGCAGCGCACGCGGTTTCCTTTTCTACTCTACCGAGAGTGCCTATTCTTCCAAGCTCGCTGGCAGCGGCACGCGCGGCGGCACTGCCAGCCTGACCGACGGCAACCAGCTTTTTAGGTTTGTGACCGGCGACGACGGCAACACCTATCTTTACTCGGTGGGCGCAGAGAAGTATGTGTCAAACAACGGTTCTTATACCTCTGCTATTGATGCCAGCAACAAGTTAACCTTCACGGCTACCGACAATGCTACTTATCCCTGGAAAATAAAGGTGGGCAGCAGCAACTTCATCAACATGCAAGGTAACGGTGGTTATGCCCAAGGCGTTGTGATAAACTCCCACAGTACCGCCGATGACGGCAACCGCCTGCAAATTCTTGAAGCAGAATTGACAGGAACCGCTTTCGACGTGTCTGACTTATCAAAACTCAGCAACGGCGCAGTCTTCAACATCAGAAGCGCCCGAGGCTATCTGTATTATAATTCTTCCAAAACCAAATTGTCGGGCAGTGCCAAGTTTGCAGATGCTTCGGCTGCCAGCCGCAGCACCGTTGACCAGCAGTTTGTTATCTTGAGCAACGCGCTCGGCCAGCGCTATCTTTATTCGCTCGGTGCGGGCAAGTATGTGAAGAGCGACGGCACGTATGAAGACACACCCACCTCGCCCCTTACGTTCACGGCTACGGGCGATGCCACTTATCCCTGGCAAATCAAAATTGGCAGCAACATAATCAACATGCAGGAGAGCGGCGGCGCAGACCCTGGCGTTATCTATAATACTTACAGCACGCTCGATCCCGGCAACAAGCTGAAAATAGTCCAAGCCTTGCTCCCCGACAACTTCAACACGCACAATGCCAATCTCACCGCCGGCCTCAACCTTAGCGGCCGAAGCGTGCTGGTGCGCAGCAAACTCTATTCCTCCACTTACATGCGTGCCAACGGCACCGGGCTCGGCAAGGACGAGGGCGGCTACAACAGCGGCCACATCTGGACTCTTGAGTCGGCGGGCACTGCTGGCGACTATTACATCAAGAATGTAGGCACGAACAAATATATCGGTTCTATCCCCGGCACCGACGAAACCACCATACCTCTGGTGGAAGACCAGTCTTCGGCGGCTATATATAATATTAATCTCTATGCGACCGGCTATTGCAGCATCACGCAGAAAGACTTTGAAACTGCCGACCGCAACGCCCTGCACGCCAAGAGCGGCGACAACATCGTGCGCTGGACATCCACTGCCGACGGCTCGCAATTCAAGCTTGAAGCCGCCGAGGAAATTCTCGAAGGACTGGCGCACGGGTATTATATCCGCAACCATACCAATGGCTATATCAGCGCCAACAGCAGTTATATGAGTTCGGGCAACCTGCTGCTCAACAACACCGCCAAGCCCACCACCGACGAGGGCGTATGGCATGTCATCCGCTTTGCCGACGGCACTTACCGCTTCGCCAACGCCAACAGCGGCAAGGTTATCTGCATGACAGGCAGCGAAGCCAACGCACGCGCCACCCTCGTTTCGCCTGCCACGGATAAGAGCGATGCAACGAACTACACCTACTTCAACGGCAACATCGACCTTTCCTCGAGCACAGCCAAAAACAACATTAAGATTGCTTCCAGCGCCCGCAACTGGTGGAACAAGCGCGGCAACTACCTCGCTCTTTGGAATACCACCGACAACATTACGACCGACAATGGCTCTACGTTCTATTTCACGGACGTCGATTTAATTAACGAATACGACACGGTAGAGGCCGGCACGCGCCCCGAAGGCGTGAGCGACTATACTTTGTGGTACAACGTGCCCGTGGCCAAGACGGGCGTTTCCGACACGTGGATGGAATATGCCCTGCCTTTGGGCAACGGCCAAATCGGCGCCACCATCCGAGGCGGCATCTACAAAGACGAAATCCAGTTCAACGAGAAGACGCTCTGGGCCGGCACCTCTGCCAACAGCAACCAGGGCTATTTTCAAAACTTCGGCTCGATCATGGTCACCGACCTCAGCGAGACATTCTCTAAGAACGAAAATTCGCGGCCCGTTAAGGCCTACAACCGCTACCTCGATATCATCGACGGCGTGGGCGGCGTGAACTTTAAGAGCAGCGACGAGGCCACGGCCTACGAACGCCGCTACTTCGTCTCTGCCACCGACCAGGCCTTCGTAGCCCGCTACGAAGCCAAGGGCACGGACAAACTCTCTCTCAAATTCGCCTACCAGCCCGATGCACAGATTGGCGCGGGCAGCGTGACCTATGCCGACGGCACCGCCACGTTCAGCGGATCTATGCAGACCGTGAAATACAACACGCGCTTCAAGGTGGTTTACAGCGACGGCGCCACCGTTACCACCGGCAGCGAGGGCATCACCATTGCCAACGCCCAGTGGGTTAACCTCATCATGGCCGCCGCTACGGACTACGATGCCGCCAAGTCGGGTTGCGTGACGGGTGAAACGGCCGAGCAAATTGCCGCCAAGGTTCAGGCACGCGTTGATGCCGCAGCCGCTAAGGAGTACTCCACGCTCCTGGCCAGCCACGTTGCCAAGCACAGCGAACTGATGAACCGCGTATCGTTCAACATCGCCACGCCCTGCACCGACAAGACCACGCAGCAGTTAGTGGAATACTACAACGAAGCCGATGCCAACAAGACAACCAACGACGGCCTCTACCTCGAAAGCCTCTACTTCCAGTACGGCCGCTACCTGACCATCGGCGCAAACCTCGACACGAGCATCCACGCGCCCAGCAACTTGCAGGGCATCTGGAACGACCGCTCCAACTCCAGTTTCTGGCACTGCGACGTACACGCCGACATCAACGTCGAGATGAACTACTGGCCCGCCGACCCCACCAACCTCAGCGAGATGCACAAGCCGTTCCTCGAACACATCATCGACCTCGCCTCCCAAGAAAATTCTCCCTGGAAGGCTCTGGCCAATACCATTAAGAACGGTGCGCCGGGCTGGGCGGTAGCAGTCGAGAACAACATCTTCGGCGGCACCTCCACCTGGGAAAACAACCGTATCAAGACGCTCGGCGCATGGTACTGCTCGCACCTCTGGCGTTACTATAAGTACACGCTCGACCGCGAGTTCCTCAAGCGCGCCCTGCCCGTGATGTACGACGCCGCCCTCTACACTAAGGCACTCGCCACAACCGACAACCAAGGCAAATACGAAATCACCAACGAGTGGAGCCCCGAACACGGCAAGACCGACGTTACGGCATTCGCGCAGCAAACGTCTTACGAACTCCTCGACGAGGTGTTTAAGGCGCACCGAGAACTTGGCAACGAGTCGCCCCTCACAGCCGCGCAAATCTCTGACATCCAGGATTTGTACAATAACTTCGACAAGGGCCTCTGGACCGAGACCTACAACGGCAATACCTGCATCAAGGAATGGAAGAACAATGACCTTTCCGATCAGGGGCACCGCCACCTCTCGCACCTCATGTGCCTCTATCCCTTCTCGCAGGTGAGCGCATTCGACACCACGACCGAGGGCCAGACGCTCTTCCAGGCCGCCCACAACGGGCAGATTGCCCGCAACGGCGACGTGACGGGCTGGTCGATGGGCTGGCAAACCAACACGTACGCCCGCTGCCTCGACGGCAACAATGCCCACCGCAACCTTACGCTGGCTCTTAAGCACTCTCGTTCTTACGCTATCCAGATGAGCAACTACGGCGGCTGCTACTACAACCTCTTCGACGCGCACTCGCCCTTCCAGATCGACGGCAACTACGGTTGCACGAGCGGTATCGCCGAGATGCTCTTGCAGAGTTACGACGACATCATCACCATCCTCCCCGCCCTGCCCGACGCCTGGAAGGCAAGCGGCTCGATGAAGGGTCTTAAAGCCCAGGGCGACTACACCGTAGACCAGGAATGGGCAGAAGGCGTTGCCACCAAGGTGGTCATCACGAACAATCGCAACGAGGCGCGCGAAGTGAAGGTGCGCATGAAGAACAGAGAGAACTTTGAAATCAATACGTACAGCATTCCCGCCAACGGCCGCATTGCCATTGCCGGCAGCGACATGCTCACTTACACCACCGAGGGCGAACGCATCGTCGTGACGCAAGGCACCGTGAGCGACAACACCATCGGCATTCTCGCCGAACTCACAGCCACGGGCGCATATACCTCTATCGACATGAAGGCAGCCACCTGCACCGCCACCAACCTCGCCTCTGCCGCTTCGGGTTGCCCCAACTTCCTGATCTACGCCCCCGCCGGCGTTTCGGGTTCCAATGTCGTTGCCGCCGACGGCACGGCAGCCAAACTGGTACTCACGGACACCAGCGCGTTCAGCGCTTCCGCCGACTTCGTGGCACAGGACGTTGATTACAGCCGCATCTTCACCACCGGCAGTTACATCTCCACCTTCGTGCTTCCCTTCGGCTTCACCGTGCCTACGGGCGTAACGGTGGCTAAACTCTATCAGGTGGAGGGCAGCAAACTCGTGTTCAAGCCTGTCGAGCAGACGGAAGCCCACGTGCCCTACGTGGTCATCACCGACGACGCTAAATTCATCAACAGCCTGCACAACGTGTCGGTCAAGGCTACCACCGATGCCGACCTCACCCTGACCGTCGGCGGCGTGCGCCACATCGGCGTATATGCCACCACGGCCGTGACCGATGCCTACGGCTACGCCGGCGGGCAGTTCATCAAAGCAAACAGTGGCACGGTGAAACCCTTCCGCACCTATATCAAGATGCCCGAAACCCTCACCGCCAAGCAGTATGCCGTAAGCATCGAAGAGGGCACAACCACCTCCGTAGGCAGCATCGAGTTTGACAACGTCCAGCCCGACACGATATTCTCTACGACGGGCGTACGCATGGCCGGCAACCTCAAGAGCCTGCAAAAAGGCGTGTACATCGTGAACGGACAAAAAGTAATCGTGAAATAAAAATTGCAGAAAAATGAAAAAACAATATATCCAAGCACCCGGCATGACCGTGGTGCACATCGCTCACGAGGGGTGCCTGCTTGCAGGTTCCGATATCGAGGCTACGCTGCCTGGCGGCGAAGGCCAAGACAACGTGGAATTTGAAACCCAAAAGAAGCACCCTTATTGGGGAAACGACTTGAATAATAACGACGAGTGGGGAAATTAAACCACTCATGCGAGCAAGGACATCGCGCTGCATAGCCAGCGCGATGTCCTCTTGCCTTTATCCTTGCACCAAGCCCAACCCTTCTGAACCCACTTGTTTCCTAAATCATTTATCAACCTTAATTCCTTTTACCTATGAAAAGATTGCTATCTCTTCTCGGCCTGCTGCTTTGCTTCTTCGGGCAAAGCCGTGCCGAAGTGGCGGCAGTGAACGCCTCGGGCGACGCCGTCACGAGCACCACCGCGATCAGCAGCGAAAAGGTCTACGTGATCCGCAGCGCACGCGGTTTCCTTTTCTACACTTCCGCAAGCGGTTACTCTTCCAAGATTGCCGGCAGCGCCACGCGCGGCGGCACCGCCAGCCTCACGGCGGAAGCGCAACAGTTTATGTTTTTCAACAACGGCGAGAACAAGTATCTCTACTCGCTCGGTGCAGGCAAGTTCGTACGCAGCGACGGTTCCTACGAAGACGAACCCACTTCGCCCATCACCTTCGTGGAGACCGGCAACAGCACCTACCCTTGGACCATCAAGATCGGCAGCAACATCGTCAATATGCAGACTTCCGGCGGCGTGGCACAGGGTGTAGTGGTTGACTCCTGGAATACTCCCGACGACGGCAACCGACTCCAAATCATCGAAGCCACGGCTTCCGCCACGTTCAACGCACACATGCAGAAGCTCTACGGCATCACCTCCGACACAGGTTTTGAAAACAGCCAAGTATATGCCATGCGCAGCGCACGCGGCTTCTTGCTCTATTCCCCCACAGCCGACAAGCTCGCAGGCAGTGCCCTGATCAGCGAAGCCGGCGCGGCAGATTTCACCCAGACTGCCCAGCAACTGTCCGTCCGCACCGTGGAAGGCAACAAATATCTTTATTCTATCGGCGCAGGCAAGTATGTGAAGAGCGACGGCACGTATGAAGACACGCCCACCTCGCCCCTCACGCTCACCGCCACGGGCGATGCCACCTATCCCTGGCAGGTGAAGCTCGGCGACAACGTAATCAACATGCAGGAGGCCGGCGGTGCCGCTCCCGGCGTTATGTATAATGAATACAGCACGCTCGACCCGGGCAACAAACTGCAAATCCTCCGCACCTACACCGAGGTAAAGCCCGACGAGACTTCGCTCTACGCCGAGTTCAACACAGTAGAGGCCGGCACGCGCCCCGAAGGCGTGAGCGACTATACTTTGTGGTACAACGTACCCGTAGCCAAGACGGGCGTTTCCGATACGTGGATGGAATATGCCCTGCCTTTGGGCAACGGCCAAATCGGCACCACCATTCGCGGCGGCGTGCTCAAAGACGAAATCCAGTTCAACGAAAAGACGCTCTGGAAAGGCACGTCTGCCAACAGCAACCAAGGCTATTATCAGAACTTTGGTTCCATTATGGTCACCGACCTCAGCGGCGCGTTCAGCCTCGCTGATGCCACCGCGCCCGTCAAAGCCTACAACCGCTACCTCGACATTATCAACGGCGTGGGTGGCGTGAACTTCAAGAGCAGCGACGAGGCCACTTCCTACGAACGCCGCTACTTCGTTTCCGCCACCGACCAGGCCTTCGTTGCCCACTACGAAGCCAAGGGCACGGACAAGATGACGCTTAAATTCGCCTTCAATCCCGACAACCAAATCAGCGCGGGCAGCGTGACTTATGCCGAGGGCACCGCCGCCTTCAGCGGAGCCATGGAAACGATTAAGTACAACGCCAAGTTCAAGGTACTTGCCGACGAAGGCGCTGTGGTTTCCACTTCCAAGGGTTTCATTAAGGTGGAAAACGCCACATGGATCAATCTCATCATGGCCGCCGCCACGGACTACGACTGCGCCAAGTCGGGCTGCGTGACGGGCGAAACGGCAGAGCAGATCGCCGCCAAGGTTCAGGCACGCATCGATGCCGCCGCCGCTAAGGAGTATGCCACGCTCCTGGCTGACCACATCGCCAAGCACAGCGAGTTGATGAACCGCGTATCGTTCAACATCGCAACGCCCTGCACCGACAAGACCACCCAGCAACTCGTGGAATACTACAACGCCGCCACGGCCAACAAGACGGCCAACGACGGTCTTTACCTCGAAAGCCTCTACTTCCAGTACGGCCGCTACCTCACCATCGGCGCGAACCTCGACACGAGCATCCACGCGCCCAGCAACTTGCAGGGCATTTGGAACGACCGCTCCAACTCCAACTTCTGGCACTGCGACGTACACGCCGACATCAACGTCGAGATGAACTACTGGCCCGTTGACCCCACCAACCTCAGCGAGATGCATAAGCCGTTCCTCGAGCATATCATCGACCTCGCCACCGCCGCCAATTCTCCCTGGAAGGCTTTGGCGCAGAAGATCAAGAGCGGCGCACCGGGCTGGGCAGTAGCCGTTGAGAACAACATCTTCGGCGGCACCTCCACTTGGGAAAACAGCCGCATCAAGACGCTCGGCGCATGGTACTGCACGCACTTCTGGCGTTACTACAAATACACGCTCGACCGCGACCTGCTCAAGCGCGCCCTGCCCGTGATGTACGATGCCGCCCTCTACACTCAGGCGCTCTGCACCACAGACAGCAAGGGTCTCTACGAGATTAAGAACGAATGGAGCCCCGAACACGGCAACACCGACGTAACGGCGTTTGCGCAGCAAACGTCTTACGAACTTCTCGACGAAATCTTTATGGCGCACGAAGAACTCGGCAGCGAGTCACCCCTCACCGCCGCGCAAATCTCTGCCATTCAGAATTTGTACGACAAGTTCGACAAAGGCCTCTGGACCGAGACCTACGGCGGCAAGACCTGCATCTCGGAATGGAAGAACAACAAACTTTCCGACCAGCAGCACCGCCACCTCTCGCACCTCATGTGCCTCTATCCCTTCTCGCAGGTGAGCGCATTCGACACCACGACCGACGGCCAGAAACTCTTCAACGCAGCCTACAACGGGCAGATAGCCCGCAACGGCGACGTGACGGGTTGGTCGATGGGCTGGCAAACCAATACTTACGCCCGCTGCCTCGACGGCTACAACGCCCGCCGCAACCTCACGCTTGCCCTGCGCCACTCTCGCTCCTACGGCATTGAGATGGGCAACTACGGCGGCTGCTACTACAACCTCTTCGACGCGCACTCGCCCTTCCAGATCGACGGCAACTACGGTTGCACGAGCGGTATCGCCGAGATGCTCTTGCAGAGTTACGACGACATCATCACCGTCCTGCCCGCCCTGCCCGACGCATGGAAGGCAAGCGGTTCGATGAAGGGCTTGAAGGCTCAGGGTAACTACACAGTAGACCAGGAATGGACGAACGGCGAAGCCACGAAGGTGGTCATCACCAACAACCTCGACCAAGACCGCGAGGTTAAGGTGCGGCTCAAAATCGGCGACGCGTTCACCGTCAAGACCTACAACATCGGTGCTCTCGGCAGCATCGAAATCGACGGTAACGGCGTGGTAAGCAGCATTGCCAGCCTCCCCGCCTCTGGCAATCTTGCCCTCGACAGCATCTACACCCTTTCCGGCGTCCGCTTGAGCGGCAACGTGAACAGCCTCCCCAAAGGCGTTTACGTGGTGAACGGCAAAAAGGTGATTGTCAAGTAAAGACGAAATACAGATACAAAAATAGCGCAGGGCTTCCTGCGCTATTTTTTTTGTTAATGGCAAAATCGTGTGATTGAGACGGGCGTAAAAAGAACGCCCCTACTCACTTCGATGAAAATATCTCCGTGAAATTTTTTCCTTTCACGGAGATATTTTTTGCTATCAAGCAGATATTTTTTACTATCTGCTAAGAAAAAGTTTATTACAAACTTTGTAATAAGCGTTACAAACTTTCTAACACATGTTACAAACTTTGTAATACGTGTTACAAACTTTGTAACAAAAAATTGCTCGGAGCAAATGAAAACTATCTTATAAGAAAGGCAAAAATACCTTATAAGACAGGAACAATTTTCTTGGCAGAGCGCGATGATGATCTTCGCGATAACGTTGCTCCGATATATGAAATTGAGCGATGACAGTAAGCAAATTCAGCGGTTGCGAGAATAGTGGATTCTGTAAAGGAGCAGCGGAGCAAGCAAACGCCCCGAATTGCCGGGACGAATAG
>JALFJC010000163.1:0-22929 GCA_022775595.1 Bacteroidales bacterium
CCGTAGTAAATTTGATGACCTCGAAAAGGTTCTCTGTTTCGTTGTAAGCAGACGAATAGCCGTTATTGCTTTTGTAAGCGCCGTCGCTGCTGCCGCCCCACCAAACAAGGTAGTTGCCGCTGCTGGGATTTACGAAAATAAATTTCGTATCCACTTGATGGCATACGAACGTAGCGGTTTCAGGCAAAGCCTCGCCAGTACCTAAAACGGCAGAACGTATTTGGCTGCCATTCCAATAGAGATAAGTACGCGTGCCGTCCATGTGCTTAAACGTAAATGTATAAGCATGGCCGTCAATCGGCTTGTTCACCTCGGTGGAAGCATAGAGGTTCGTAAGGTGAGCACTTTCGTACAGACCATTTTCGTAAGCGCTAAGGAGTTCAGTGTAAGCAGTGGCAGTCGTGGCGGGATAACCCACAATTCCTCCCTCGCTTTTGGCTTGGATTGCCTGAACGGCAGCCGTAGTTCCGTCTACGTCGTAAACTTTCCGCATCATTGCAGCATAGCCGTCATAAGTGGCGCCTACGCACTGCTTAACGACCATGATGCTACCGTCGTCAACGTCCTTATTATCAGTAATCTTCACGCCGTAAGCTTTCGCACCATTCGTCGGATTAGTTACGTTGATGCGGTAGTCTGCGCCAGCGTTGGGGAATTTGAAAACGAAGCCTGCACCGTTGCCGTTGCTGCCATCGGTCAAGGTTACAATGCACTTTTCATTCGGCTCATCATAAGTCGCAAAGTCGAGCACGCCGCTCGTGCCGGAGTAACCGGCGAACTTACCTGCACCTACACTATATAAATAATATTGTCCCTCGGTCATGTTCGGCGTATGGATAATGCAGAACCTTTCGTTAGCAACACCCGTGGGGTCTGTATTGGCAATACCCGATGTACTTGTGGAGGCAATGTTGTTAGGATAAGTTGTGTCGTACAGCAAATGCCCGCGGCCGGCACTCTCTATGGTGTACAAGCCGGTGTTGGTCAAATTAGCTGCGTCAGTGATTGCTTCAGACAAAGTAACCGTTCCTTCAACCGGTTCAGGTTCGATAGTATAAGTGAGGGTGTACTCAGGGTTATAAGTTGCGCCGCCCATCACACCCTTGTCATCGGCTGAGGAGTCAAAGTTGCTGTTGATGATAAACTTCTCCGGCAGCGTGATGCGGTATGTGCCTTCGGCGGTGATTTCACTATTAAGCGTAACGATTACCTTCGTGCCGTCTGTCTCGCTCTTGGCGAAAGCGGCGGTGGTAACGGTCGTATTGGAAGCGTCTTTCACTTCAAGAGCCGTGCTTTCAACGAAACCCACGTTCGAACCAAAGGTCAGCGTGATGCTGCTGAGACTTTCAACGGTGCTACCGTTTTGGGGCTCAGAAGCCGTAAAGGTGAAGATATCGGCGGGAGCGGACAGTGCTGTTATCGAGCCATCGAAAGCGAATACGCTGCTGGCGGGGAGCGTCACGGTGAGTTCGGTGTCGTAGTTGATGGCCTGGCCTTCGGCAAAGCCTTGAAGGGCATCCTGCACGCGGAACGACTTGGCGAAGTACATCGCGCCGTTTACGTTGGCAGGAATGTTGAGCGCGTCGCGGAGCGTGAAGGTATAGGTCAGCGAAGAGTTGCTGCCGTTGCGCAGGGCGAGGGTAGCCTTCGTGCCGTTCCAAGAAGCCCAGCCGTAAACGTTGGCCTTAGAGCCGTCCCAAGGATTGCCGCCCACCCAGTGAGCATCGGGCAATACGTCGGCATTCCTCTTCTGCCACCTGATGCACTCGGCGAGGTCGCCCCAGAGTGCGCCGCTGTTGATGCTGTTCATCAGCGCGTAGTCGTTGTAGAGTTCCACCATGCCCGAACCGCACAAGAAGGCGCAGCGCATTTCGCGGCGAGCGGGTTCGTAGTCCATGTTCTTGCTTACCTGTCCGTGCGAAGAGAGAATGAAGCCGTGGGTCATCAGCGTGTTGATGGGGCAGATGGGAGAGTTCGTCACGTAGTTCTGGTAAACGAGGCGGTCGCGATAGGTAATCCATTTTTCGCGGTCGATTGTATTGTCGCCAATTTCACCATAGTCGCCTTCCTGACGCCAGGTAGCATCGGTGTAGTGATACCAGAAGGGGCTTGCCCATGTGCCGACGGTAGTGTTGAAGAAGATGTCGCGCTTGAGCTCTTCGCGTACATAGCGTTCGAGGCGGATAATGCCTTCGGCGTCCTCGTTGCCCGTGTCGCCTGCATTGGGACCTACGGCAGAGAACTGTGCGGAGATACCGTCGAACTTGAAGAAGTTGAAGTCGCCCTGGTTCTTCGTGAGATTTTCGGCGGCAGCCTTAAACGTTGCATAGTAGTTGGGGTTAGAAAGCGCCATAGACTGACCGCGGTCGGTCCAATACTTGCGGCGGTAGTTACCGCTGGTGCCGTAGCCGCCCACCGGGCCGAGCCATGCGCCAACGCCTGCGCCCATCTTGGCGGCAAGTGCGGCCATGTCGCGCATTTCGTTGGGGAAGCCTGTGTGGAAGGTCCACGTGCCGTAGTTGTCCCAGCCGTCATCGATGACAAAGCTGTTCGGACCTACGCCGTAAACATCATAGAAGTCGCTCTTCCAGTGGTTGAGCACGTCGAGCACCTGATTGGCGTTCATGTTTTGCGTGGGATCGGCAGCGTTGTTGCGGTTGATGTTCAGTTCGTACCAAGAGATGTAGCAGGGATTAGCACGCCAGGGCACTGCGCGTTCGCGTTCGGAGTAGGCGAGGAACGAGCGGCGCTTCTGCGTCTTGTGGATATTGCTGTTGTCCTGCGTGCCGTCCTGGGCAATCAGGCCCACAACGCCGCTGATCTTCCAGGTTTCGCCGGCGGCGAGCGTCGTGTTGCGGCTCCAAAGGCCTTGGATGCCCACTACGTCGGTGGTGAGGATTGCGCCTTCTTTCGGCGTGTAAATCTTCACGGTCATCGTGCTGCTTGCCGTGATGGCTTCCGTAGCATTCTGTACGAACACGCGGAGCTTGAATGTGCCGGCGTAGGGAGCAGAGAAGGTGAAGGTGTTGTTGCTGTGCTCATTGCCGGAATAACCAGAGTGGTAGTCGCTGGCGGCCACGTTGTTGGAAGTGTCGAGGAGGTCTGCACCGCCGAAATTGAGGCGGTTGCTGCCGCTGGTGTAAGCCACGGTGATTTCTACCTTCTGATTAGCTGCAAGTGTTACGCCCTCTTTAATATAGGCGAGCACGTTGGGATGGTTTGCGCCCGTGGCCTCGATAACGCGGTTGGGCAGGCTTTCGCTTGCCACCGTGTTCCAAGAAGAAGCCGTGAGCGAAATGGGATCGAGCGTCGTGGTGAGCGTGTAGTTGTCTTCCGTGCCTGCTGCATCGCCCACCGTGTTATAAGCCACGGGGTTTTCAAGGCCGGCGAAGATCTTGTTGCTCATCAGCACCGCGCCGCGCGTGTTGCCCACAGTGGCGGGCGTAGAGCCTGCGGCATTCGTGTCCACATTGTAGATAAGGGGAATGACGTTGTACATGTCCACATCGTTCACGCCCGTGAGTTCCATTTCGGTGCGGAGGTAGTGGCTACCGTCGCGAAGCACGGCTTTCCACACGATGTTCAGCGTTGCGCCATTATAAGTATATGTGTAGTTGGCAACGAGTGCATGCCCATTGTAGTGCTCTGCACCGCCCACGGCTGCACTTTCGCCCGTGAGGGTCTCAGTGGTAACGCTGTTGAGCGTCATGGCAGAGGCGGGTACGTTGTCGCCCGAGCCGAAGGCCACGGTAAAGATTTCCGTGCCGGGGAGGAGGTTCATGGCGTTGGAGCCGGCGAAGTAGAGCGAGTTGTTAACTTTTACGAACGAAGCAGCCAGCACGTTGTTGTGGAGCGTGTAGGTGTCGTCGGTCGTTGTCAGCTGGGCTGCGCCCACGGCATCCTGTTGTGCTGGATAGAGCACGGCTTTGGTGTAGGCCGTGGTGGCGGGTTGCACGGGAATGGTGGCATAGGCCACGGTGATGGTCATCGTCACATCGTTGATAGAGATAACGGCAAACTTGCCGCTTTGTTCCGTTACGCTCACCGCGCTCTTTTGCAGGCTACCTTCACAAGTCACGGTCTGACCGTTGGTGTAAGCCGTGCCGTTAACGGTAACGGTTGTGCCGGAGGGAGCCACGATGGTATAGGTGTTGGTCTGGATAATAGTTTCGGCAAACTGCCAGCGGCTGCCAGCGTCTTTTGATCCGTTATCCTGCCAAAGGCCGAGCGTTACGGTGCCGTCTAAGGGGTTTGAGCCTACGCCCATGTACCAGTTGAGGTACTTGGTGGCAACGCTCGTAGTGTTGTACGGAGCGATGTCGTAGTAGTCGCCCGAATAGTTGCGACACTGGAAGTAAGCGCCCTCCGTCTTGCTATCGGTCAGCGAGATGAAGCCGGTCGTGTTGCTGTAACTTGCGGCTTTGGTGTAGCTCAGCCACTTCTTGGAGGTGTAGCAGTAAATGTAGTAGGCATCAGAGACGCCTGCGGAATAGAAGGCAAACAGCGCTTTGTTCCCGTCTGTCTGCGTGGGAGCGGTGTAACTATTGGCATAATAGTTGCCGCCGTTCACCATTGTGTAGAGATGTTCCGGCTTCCCGCTTGACGGGTCAGTCGAAGAAGCCACAATTGTGTCGGCCCATGCCTGTCCCGTAAAGAGCAGGAGCAAGGCCATCAGAGAAAAAAACTTTTTCATAAATAGTATTAAAAAAAACGGAAAGTGGGTTCCATAAATTTCAAAGAAAATCATGGAACCCGTTTATTATATAAGATTATTGGAAAAAACAAGCATTAGATTATTTATCTTCTTCCTGTTCCTTTTCAAAGGCTTCTACGAGCTTGTTCTGGATATCGCCAGGCACGAGCTCGTAGCTGGCGAACTTCATGATGAACGAAGCGCGGCCGCCCGTGAGCGAGCTGAGCGTGGTGGAATAAGAAGACATTTCCTTCAAAGGCACCTTGGCCTGCAGCTTCTCGTAGCCGTTTTCGCTGCTCATGCCGACAATCATGCCGCGACGGCCTTGCAGGTCGCTCATCACGTCGCCCATCTTCTCGGCAGGCACGAATACCTCCACGTCGTAAATCGGTTCGAGGATCTTCGGACCGGCTTCTTTGAAGGCCTGACTGAATGCGTTGCGGCCGGCGAGCATGAAGCTCACTTCGTTGGAGTCTACCGGGTGCATCTTGCCGTCGTAAACAATGACGCGCACGTCGCGGGCGTAGCTGCCGGTGAGCGGGCCTTGCTCCATGCGGCTCATGATGCCTTTGAGGATGGCGGGCATGAAGCGCGTGTCGATGGCGCCGCCCACAACGGAGTTGATAAACACGAGTTTGCCGCCCCATTCCAAGGGAATTTCCTCCTTGCCCTTCATGGCAATGCGGATTTCCTGGTTGCCAAATTTGTAGACCGTGGGATCGGGCATACCGTCGGAGTAAGGCTCAACGATGAGGTGTACCTCACCGAACTGTCCTGCACCGCCGCTCTGCTTCTTGTGGCGATAGTCGGCGCGGGCTGCCTTGGTGATGGTTTCGCGATAAGGAATGCGCTGCTCGTAAAACTCTACGGCAATCTTATCAAGGTTTTCCAGACGCCATTTCAGCGTGCGGAGGTGGAACTCGCCCTGTCCGTGCACAAGGATTTGGCGCAATTCCTTGCTCTGCTCCACTTCCCACGTGGGATCTTCCTGACGCATGCGGTTCAATGCCGCCATCATCTTTTCGGTGTCGGCTTCGTTCACCGCCTTAATGGCGCGGGTGTACTTGGGGTTGGGGTATTTGATAAAGTTGAAGCGGTTCTCGCAGTCTTTGCCGTTGAGCGTGTTGCCGGTGCGCACGTCCTTGAGTTTTACGGTGCAACCGATGTCGCCTGCCTCGAGCTGCTCAACTTTTTCGCGGTTTGCACCGGCGCATACGAAGATTTGCGCCATGCGTTCGCGCGAGCCGCGGTCGGCGTTGAGCAGGTCGTCGCCCTCGTGGAGCGTGCCGCTCATCACTTTGAAGTATTGCACCTCACCGATATGCGGTTCAACGCCCGTCTTGAAGAAGTAAATGCTCGTGGGGCCTGCTGCGTCGGTGGGCACTTCCACGCCGCGCGTGTTGTGAACTGCGGGCATTTCGTCGACAAACGGCACCACGTTGCCAAGGAATTCCATGAGGCGGCCGACGCCCATATTCTTCGTGGCGCACACGCAGAACACGGGGAAGATGCTGCGCGTCACCATGCCCTTGCGGATGCCTTCGCGCATCTCGTCCTCGGTGAGCTGTTCGGTTTCAAAGAACTTCTCCATCAGTCCCTCGTCGTTTTCGGCGGCAGCCTCAACGAGCGTGCGGTGCATCTCCTGCGCCTTATCCATTTCCTCGGCGGGAATGTCCTCGATCGTGGGCTCGCCGCCATCGGGTCCCCACGTGAGTTTCTTCATCAGGATAACGTCGATGAGGGAGTTGAAGTCTGCGCCGGTCTTCACGGGGTACTGAACGGGCACGACCTTTGTGCCGTAGTTGGCCGTGAGGTCTTCGAGAATTTTATCGTAGTCGCAGTTGTCGCTGTCGAGCTGGTTCACGAGGAAGATAACGGGCTTGGCCAGTTTCTCCGTGTAGCGGAAGTGGTTTTGCGTGCCAACCTCCGGGCCGAACTGGCCATTGATAAGCAGCACGGCGGTATCGGTGACGTTCAGCGCTGTCATGGCTGCGCCCACGAAGTCGTCAGAACCCGGGCAGTCGATAATGTTGAGTTTCTTGCCCATCCATTCAACGTGGAACACGGTAGAGAATACGGAGTAGCCGTAATCCTGTTCTACGGGGAAATAGTCGGAAACGGTGTTCTTTGCAGTAATTCTACCGCGGCGTTTAATCAGTCCGCTTTCAAAGAGAAGGGCTTCCGTAAGGGTGGTTTTACCTGAACCGTCGTTGCCGAGCAGCGCGATGTTCTTGATTTCGTGGGAATTGTAGACTTTCATGTCAATTATAAACAATTAAGGTTAGAGGTTTTGGAGCAAAAAACAAGCGTTTTGCCCCGTGCTTTTCATTTTCGGGGTGCAAAATACGCAGAAAATCGGAAAACAACAAATTTTTTGCGCGAAAAGTGCAAGTATCTGCCGTTAGAGTTGCGTTTTGGAGGAATTAAGCCACAGCATATCTTATACAATATTTCTTTACTCAAGAAATCTCCGAAAAACTCTGCTGCGATTTTTTGAAGAGCTTGAGTTGCTGCCAAGCCACGGCGTTCTGCGGCAGGCGTTCCTCGGGGTCCTGCTCGAGCAGGGCGGCAGCCGTGTCGCGGGCGGCGGCCATGAGGTCGGTATCGCGTACAAGGTTGGCAATTTTTAGGTCGAAGGGCATACCGCTCTGCTGCGTGCCATCCATATCGCCGGGACCGCGCAGGCGCATGTCTTCTTCGGCAATCACAAATCCGTCGGTGCTCTCCACCATCACCGCCATGCGCCGCCGCGCACTGTCGGTGAGTTTGCTATCCGTCATCAAAATGCAATAAGCCTTGTCGGAACCGCGCCCCACCCTGCCGCGCAACTGATGCAGCTGCGACAAGCCGAAGCGGTCAGCATTTTCTATCACCATCACCGAGGCGTTGGGCACATTCACCCCCACTTCAATCACCGTGGTCGCCACGAGGATATTCAGTTCGCGGCGCTTGAAGGCCTGCATCACGGCATCTTTGTCCGCCGGCTTCATGCGCCCGTGCACTTTGCCTATCTTAAAAGTCGGGAACACGTCGCAAAGATTGTTGTAGCCCGTTTCGAGGTCCTGCAAATTGCTTTCTTCGCTGCCCTCAATCAGGGGAAACACCACGTAAACCTGCCTGCCTGCCGCCAGTTCGCGCATCATGCCCGTGTACATATAGCCGCGCTCTCGCTGTGTGTAGTGAATGGTCTGAATCGGTTTGCGCCCGGGCGGCAGCGCGTCGATGATCGACACGTCGAGGTCGACGTAGACCGTCATGGCGAGCGTGCGCGGAATGGGTGTGGCGGTCATCACGAGCACGTGCGGCGGACGCACATTCTTCTCCCACAGCGCGGCGCGTTGCTTCACGCCGAAGCGGTGCTGTTCGTCGATGACCACGAAACCGAGGTTGAGGAAGCGCACCGAAGGTTCGATGAGGGCGTGCGTGCCCACGAGGATATGGATTGTGCCGTCGGCGATGCCCTGCATGATTTCCTTGCGCGCCTTGCCTTTCACGCTGCCCGTGAGCAGTTCCACGGTGACAGGCAGGTCGGCAAGCTGTTCCCTGATGGTGGCAAAGTGCTGCTCGGCAAGTATTTCGGTGGGTGCCATGATGCACGCCTGAAAACCGTTGTCGAGGGCGAGGAGGCAGCACAGCAAAGCCACGATTGTCTTGCCGCAGCCCACGTCGCCTTGCAGCAGACGGTTCATCTGTCGCCCGCTCCCCACGTCGCGGCGGATTTCGCGGACCACGCGCTTCTGCGCCTCGGTGAGTTCAAAGGGCAGGCAGGTGTTGTAGAACTGCATGAAGCGTTCGCCCACTTTTTGGAAGATGTAGCCTTCGTTGTCGCGCCGCCTGCCTGCCGCCGAGCGCAGGATATCGAGCTGGAGATAGAAGAGTTCTTCGAATTTGAGGCGGTGAATGGCGGGCGGAAGGGCGAGCGAGGTTTCCGGGTGATGCACCGTGCGCAGCGCGTCCTCGATGGGCAACAATTGGTGCTGGGCGATGACGTGGGCGGGCAGGGTTTCTTCGATGCTGCCCGAGGGCAGGGTTTCCAAGAGGTTTTGCACCCACTGGCCGAGGCGGCGCGAGTCCACTCCGGCGCGCTTCATGCGCTCGGAGGTGTGGTAGTGGGGCATCAGGCCGCCCGGTTCTGCCTGCATCTTGGCGCAATCTTCCATTTCGGGGTGGGCAATGGAGATTTGCCCGTTCCAAAAGTTGGGTTTGCCGAGAATGAGGTAGGTTTTGTCGTAGCGGAGGCTGTCTTCGAGGCTTTTCGTGGCGTTGAACCATATCAGGGTGAGATAGCCCGTGCCGTCGCTGAATATGGCTTTAAGCCTCTTCTTTCTGCCGATGCCCTCCGTTTCGATGTCCACGATGCTGCCGCGCAGCTGCACGTAGGGCATGCCCTCTTTGAGCGTGCGTATGGTGTGTATCTCGCTGCGGTCAATATATTTATAGGGAAAGGTGTAGAGCAGGTCGCGGAAGGTGTGTGCGTTCAAGTCCTCCGCGAGGATTTTTGCACGCACAGGCCCTACGCCTTTCAGGTATTTGATATCGGTGAGGAGGGAATTGGCAGGCATATTCTGTAAACCAGTTGGTTGAATTAAGGGGGGGATTATTTTTTTGCTAAATACATAGCGTTATTATATCCTGCGCGTCGGGCGTATGTAATACGCCCCGTTGTCTCTGTTGTCGTCATATTTTTAGCGCATTATTTGTCAAACTCTTAGTTGTATCTTGTTGTCTATGATGCCGTTTTTATTTTTACGACAACTAGGACAACTTTTGACAACTTTATTTTTGTGTTGCCGTTTTCATTATGACGACAACAGGGACAACTCTTAGACAACTTGCAGTTGTCTTTCTTGCGCGGCAGGCGTATAAAATACGCCCCGTTGTCTCCGTTGTCGTCATAATTAGCGCATAATTATTTGACTCGGAGTTGTCTCTTGTTGTCTATGTTGTCGTTTTTATTTTTACGACAACTAGGACAACTTTTGAAAACTTTATTTTTGTGTTGCCATATATTTATGACGACAACAGGGACAACTCTTGACAACTTTCAGTTGTCTTTTTGTGCGGCGGGCGGATTACTTATTCAGCCAACGGATAATGCTGTAAATAAAACTGCCCCGCCGGCATGGCGGGGCAACCGTTGTTTATATCGAGCGGGAAATCGTTACAACTTCTTATACTGCATAGCGCGGCGGGCTTCTTCCACCTTTTCGTTGCCCACGAGGCGGCGGGCAATGGTGAAGGCAAAGGCTTCGGCGGCGGCGGGGCCGCAGGCCGTGATCACGTTCTCGTCTTCCACCACCATTTCGCCCGGCAGATGCTTCGCGCCGTGCATGTGGGGTTCAAATCCGGGGTAGCACGTGGCTTCTTTGCCTTTCAATACACCGGCTTCGCCCAGCACCATGGGAGCGGCGCAGATGGCAGCGAGCAGCGTGCCCTTGTGATTGTGCTGTACGAGCGCCTGACGCAGCAGGTCGCAGTTGAGCAGGGTCTTGGCGGCGGGCATTCCGCCGGGCAGCACCAATGCCTGGGCGTTTTCCACCACGTTCTTACGGAACAGGCCGTCTACTTTAAGAATTAAGCCGTGGCCGCCAATCACGACACGCTTGCCGGTAATGCTCAGCAGCTTTACTTCGAGGCCGCAGCGCTGTAAAACGTCAAACGCCGTAATGGTTTCCATCTCTTCAAAACCATCTGCTAAAAATAGATATACCATTTGTTGTAACTTAGTTTTAGTTGAGTGTATATATAATATTGTGTGTTCAAATTTTGTTCTTGATGCAGAGCAGGTATTGCCTGATGGTTTCTTCGATGCCGAGATAAAGGGCGTCGGAAATCAAGGCGTGGCCGATGCTCACCTCGTCGAGGCAGGGCAAGGCCTGATGGAAATATGCCAAGTTCTGCAAACTCAAATCGTGCCCCGCATTCACGCCGAGCCCAATCCTGCGGCTGTGTTCTGCTGTTTCTACAAACGGGCGCACGGCTACGGCTCGGCCAGTGGCATAAGCGGCGGCATAAGGCTCTGTATAGAGTTCGATGCGTTCTGCCCCGGCCTGTTTGGCATAGTCTGCCATTTCGGGCAGGGCATCGATGAAGATGCTGGTGCGAATGCCGGCTTCGCGGAAACGCGCCGTCACATCGGTAAGGAAGGAAAGGTTGGATTTGGTGTCCCAGCCGTGGTTGGATGTAAGTTGTTCGGGACTGTCGGGCACGAGCGTCACTTGCGTCGGCTTCACTTCCATTACCAGTTGGCAAAACTCCTCCGACGGATAGCCTTCAATATTAAATTCTGTGGAAAGAAGGGGTTTCAACGCCCTTACATCGGCTCGCCTGATGTGCCGCTCGTCAGGACGGGGGTGAACCGTAATGCCCTGTGCGCCAAACTTCTCACAATCGAGCGCAAACTGCACCACGTTAGGCGTATCGCCGCCCCGGGCATTGCGCAGCGTGGCAACTTTGTTGATATTGACGCTCAGTTTTGTCATTCTCTCGGCGAGCATTTGATAAGGTCCTTGGTTTACAAAATGCAAAATTAGCAAAAATCCCCATATACCCTATATAACACTTGCGATTTTAGCAATAATTATGATATTAATACTGATTATTTGATTTGAAATTATGCTTAGGCGGTTGTTTGAGAGTGATGGTTCTTTGCGAGAAGGTTATTCTCTAAATCTTACACCAGTTCAGAGTTTCTGTGTCACGCGCTGTCGATGCCTTCCCTCGTATAAGCCGCGCGTATCACGGAGATATTTTTTTTCTTTCTTGCTGAAAGTTTTTCTTTTCTGCTTGAAATTTTTTCCTATCCTATAAGATGTTTTTTGTTACAAACTTTGTAACGCTTGTTACAAAGTTGCTAACACATGTTACAAACTTTGTAATACGTGTTACAAAGTTTGTAACAAAAAATTTCTGCGCACGCAGTAAAAAATAAGTCCGAGATAGGAAAAAATATCTCGGGCTTAGTAAAAAATTTCCGCCTCGAAATTTCGGGGCGGAAAGCAGTGAATGCTATTTATTTGATACCTCGGCTGTCGAGGGCGGCGGCGTAGCGGCGGGCGTTGGCGAGGTGTTCGGCGTAGGTGGCGGCAAAATTGTGGGTGCCGGAAAGGTCTTCTTTGGCACACATATATATATATGGGTGTCGGGCGTAGTTGAGCACGCTTTCTACGGAAGATTTTGAAGGGAGGCAAATGGGTCCCGGCGGCAGCCCGTCGACGCGGTACGTGTTATAGGGGTTCTCCACGGCGAGATGCTCGTGGAGAATGCGGCGCAGGTCGAAACGGCGCAGGGCAAACTTAACGGTGGGGTCGGCTTGGAGTTTCATGCCCTGACGCAGGCGATTGATGTACATGCCCGCCACCATGGGCTTCTCTGCCTCGTTGGCCGTTTCCTGCTCTACGATGGAGGCGAGGGTGACTACCTCATAAGGCGACAGACCTGCCTCGCGGGCTTTGACAAGTCGCGCGTCGGTCCAAAAGCGGCGGTAATTCTTCTTCATCTTCCGCAGCACGGCAACCGGCTCGGCGGTCCAGAAAAATTCATACGTGTCGGGGATAAAGAGGCAAGGCAGCGTGGAGGTGTCTACTTCGAACTCTTTCAGCGCGACCGTGTCTCTGAAAAATGCCATCCACGCGGCGGAGTCGGTTTGCAAGTTGTCGCCGAGCTTGGCCGCCAAGGCTTCCACTGTGCGCAGCGAGGCGGGAATGACGAGCCGCACGGGCGTTTGCTGTCCGGCGCGGAGGCGGCGGAAGATGCGGTAGATGCTCGTGCCCGGATCTATGTCGTAGCGGCCGGGGTGCACATGCGAGGCATAGCCGCTCGCGGCCATGAAGCCGCGCAGCCCGAGCACGGTGAGCGGATTGCCCACCGCGGCGGCCTTTTGCAGCACGGAGTCGGGTGTGTCGTCGGCATCGACATAGAGCGAAACGGTCTGGCCCGTGCGGTTGGCGGAGATAAAACCCAGCGACACGCCGCCCGCCAAAAGTGCGAGGCAGAGCGCGGCGAGGATAAAGAGTTGCTTTTTCTTATTCGAGTTCATTTTTCTTACGGCAAAGGGCGTGGTTGGCCTCTTTTGCACCGCAAAAGTACGTTTTTTTGCACGAAAATCGCTTTTGTGTGAATAAAACCCCGCTTTCAAGGCAGAAAATCTATATTTTATTACTACTTTTGCACAAAATCGCGCACAATGTGCGACTTTTTTAGTTTATCTCATCCAAAACCTACGATGAAACAATATCAAGACTTCGTCGGCATCATCGCGGAAAGCATCAAGCAGAATTGGGATCTCGATGCACTGACCGACTATCAGGGAGCAACGTTGCAGTATAAGGACGTAGCCCGCAAAATCGAGAAACTCCACATTCTTTTTGAAAATGCAGGCGTGAAGCCCGGCGACAAAATCGCGCTCTGCGGGCGTAATAGCGCCTGCTGGGCCACGGCATTCCTCGGCGTGCTTACTTACGGCGCGGTGGCTGTGCCTATCCTCCACGAGTTTAAGGCGGCGCAGGTACACAACATTGTGAACCATTCGGAGGCGAAACTGCTCTTCGTAGGCGACATGGTATGGCCGGAACTCAACGCCGACGAGATGCCCGCGCTCGAAGGCATCATCAACATTCCCGACTACTCGCTCCTCGTGAGCCGCACCGTGCTCCTCACCGAAGCCCGCGAGCGACTCAACGAGTTCTTCGGCAAGAAATATCCGAAGTTCTTCCGCAAAGAGCATGTGAACTACACCGTCGCCGCCGGCGCGGACGACCTCGCGCTCATCAACTACACGAGCGGCACGACGAGCAACTCCAAGGGCGTCCTGATACCCTACCGCGCCCTGTGGTCGAACCTCGAATTTGCCTTCGAGGTGCTCGGCACGCGCGTGCACCGTGGCGACAACGTGATTTCGATGCTGCCGCTGGCGCACATGTATGGCATGGCCTTCGAGTTCATATTCGAGTTCATGCACGGTTGCCACGTGTTCTACCTCACACGTATTCCCTCGCCCAAAATCGTGCTTAAAGCCTTCGGCGAAATCAAGCCCACGATCATTATCTCCGTGCCGCTCATCATTGAAAAGATTATTAAGAAAAACGTGCTGCCGAAATTGCAGACGCCCAGCATGAAAGTGCTGCTCAAACTGCCTATCATCAGTACGAAAATCCGCGAACGCATCCGCGAAAGCCTCGTGCAGGCCTTCGGCGGCAACTTCTACGAAATCATCGTGGGCGGCGCGGCGTTCAACAGTGAGGTGGAGAACCTTTTGCACAAAATCGGCTTCAACTACACCGTAGGCTACGGCGCCACGGAGTGCGCCCCGATTATCAGCTACGAGGACTGGCACAACTTTGCTCCCGGCTCGTGCGGAAAAGCCGCGCCGCGCATGGAGGTACGTATCAACAGCGCAGACCCTGCAAACGTGCCGGGAGAAATCCTCGCACGGGGCATGAACACGATGCTCGGGTATTTCAAAAACCCGGAGGCAACGGCGCAGACGCTCGACAAGGACGGCTGGTACCACACGGGCGACCTCGGCGTGATGGACGCAGAGGGCAACATCTACATACGCGGACGCATCAAGAATATGCTGCTCGGCGCATCGGGCCAAAACATCTACCCGGAGGAAATCGAGGATAAGCTCAACACGCTCCCCTACGTGTCGGAATGTATCGTTATCCAGAAAAATGAGAAGCTCTACGCGCTCATCTATCCCGACTATGAAGAAGCCGAGAAGAACGGGCTGGACGAAAATGGCCTTAACGAAGCGATGGAGCAAAACCGCAAGGAACTCAACACAATGGTGGCAGCCTACGAGCAAATATCGGGTTTCAAACTCTACAAGGAGGAATTTGAGAAAACGCCCAAGCGCAGCATCAAGCGCTTCCTTTACGAAAACGCCGAAATCTGATTTAGACAACTGCAAGTTGTCTAAAAGTTGTCCCAGTTGTCGTCATAATGAAAACGGCAACACATATAATAAGTTGTCATAAGTTGTTTAAGTTGTCGTAAAAATAAAAACGACAACATAGACAACAAGAGACAACTCCCAGTCAGAAAATTATGCGATTATTATGACGACAACGGAGACAACGGGGCGTATTTCATACGCCCGCCGCGCAAGAAAGACAACTGCAAGTTGTCTAAAAGTTGTCCCAGTTGTCGTCATAATGAAAACGGCAACACGTATAATAAGTTGTCATAAGTTGTTTAAGTTGTCGTAAATATAAAAACGACAACATAGACAACAAGAGACAACTCCCTGTCAGAAAATTATGCGATTATTATGACGACAACGGAGACAACGGGGCGTATTTCATACGCCCGCCACGCAAGATGATATATCACTATGTAATTCAAAAAAATATTTTGCAGTTTATCCAACCAACGTATTACCATACATATATATAATATAGCATGCAACAACCACCCGCGACCCCCGAAGTGCAGCAGATGGTGCTGCGATCGGAAGGGTTGATAAAGAAATACGGCAAGCGCACCGTGGTAAACGGCGTAAGTTTCGACGTGAAACAAGGAGAAATAGTGGGATTGCTCGGGCCGAACGGCGCGGGCAAGACCACTTCTTTTTATATGACCACAGGACTGGTCGTGCCCAACGGCGGCCGCATCTTCCTCAACAATGAGGAGATTACAAAAGACCCTGTCTATATGCGCGCCAAAAAAGGCATCGGCTACCTCGCGCAGGAAGCCTCCGTGTTTCGCAAGATGAGCGTGGAAGACAACATCGCCTCCGTGCTCGAAATGACGGGCCGCCCCAAGGAATACCAGCGCGAGAAGCTCGAAAGCCTCATCGCCGAGTTCCGACTGCAAAAGGTGCGCAAAAACCTCGGCGACCAGCTCTCGGGAGGCGAGCGCCGGCGCACGGAGATTGCCCGCTGCTTGGCCATCGACCCTAAGTTTATCATGCTCGACGAACCCTTCGCCGGCGTGGACCCGATTGCCGTGGAAGACATCCAGTACATCGTCTGGAAACTCAAAGACCGCAACATCGGCATTCTCATCACCGACCACAACGTGGAGGAAACGCTCTGCATCACCGACCGCGCCTACCTGCTCTTCGAGGGCCGCATTCTCTTTGAAGGCAAGCCCGAGGAACTGGCCGAGAACCAAGTGGTGCGCGACAAGTATCTCACGAATAGTTTCAAGCTGCGCAAGAAAGATTTCCAGCTCATCGGCCAGCAAAAGGGCATGTAATGGATTTCTTCGCGCTAATGTGTATTCTTTATTAGTAGACGAGTTTACAAGTAAACGAGTAAACGAGACAGAGATGTCTCGCTGATTATATTTTACATAAGTAACTTGTCTTGTTTACTTGTCTACTTGTTTACTTGTTTACTAAATGGTGTTATTTCCAAAAATCTAATTTCAAAAATGCTCTCCCCTATCCTCTTCGCCCTCGCCGCCGCTGCCACGCCCGACACCGTGGCGGTACAGACGGCCGTAGCCACAGAACCTTACGCGCTCCTCGCACCCTATCAAACCGAAGAGCGCAACTTCAACGGCAAGACCTTTGACCTCAAAGACGCGCTCGCCGACAACGAACGACTTGCCACGGCCGACGTGCCCACACCCCTCACGCTCCGCAAAGGCGATGCCCTCGGCGGCGGCGACTACGCCGCGCTGCGCGTCATCAAGTTCAGCCTCACGGCCGAGCGCTTCACGAAAGTGAAACTCGACGTCAAGACCCTCGCCAACCACAAGGTCTTCATCGACGGCACCGACCAAACGGGCAAGGACATCTTGCTCGAACCGGGCAAAAAGACCGTGACCATGCTGGCGCTCACGAAGAAAGAGGATAAGGACAGCTTCAACGTGAGCATCATCGGCGAACACGCCGCCGCGCTGACCGTCAACGCGGAAGGCAAGCACCCTTATACTATGGCGGACATGTCGCTCGGCGAAAACATTTATTCTGTATCGCTCTCGCGCAAAGGCACCTACCTCATCACATCTTACTACTCCACGAAGCCCGACGGCTCGGGCGTGTACCGCACCGTGCTCACCGAAACGAAGAGCGGCAAGGAACTGCGCCGCGTGGAGGGCGTGCCGACGTGGAAATGGCTGGCCAACCGCGAGGCGTTCTACTTCACGCGCAATGCCGCCAAGGGCAAGGAACTCATAACGTTCGACCCCGCGACGGGGCGCGAGGAAATCATGGCGCAAGGCTTGCCCGAAGGGTCTTACACGCTCTCGCCCAACGAGGACTACATTATTATAAATAAGAGCACCAACGGCGACAACGACAAGACGCCCAGCCTGAAAAGGCTGAGGCAGCCCGACGACCGCATGCCCGGCTGGCGCAGCCGCAACTCGCTCTACAAATATGTTTTCAAGACGCACGCCCTGACGCGCCTCACCTTCGGCGAGCAGAGCGTATGGCTCAACGACATTTCAAGCGACGGACGCAGCCTTTTGCTCTCTTTCAACCATTTCGACCCCACGAAAGCACCCTTCGACCGCAAGACTCTGGTGCGCATGGACGTTTCCACGGCAAAAGTTGACACGCTGCTCTGCGACACCACCTTTATCTCAAACGCCAAGTTCACGCCCGACGGTACAGCCTTGCTCATCTCCGCCTCGCCGGCGGCCTTCGGCGGCATCGGCGCGGAGGTGAAAGCGGGACAAACGCCGCAAGCCTTCGACTATCGCCTCTATCTCTACGACATCGCCGCAGAAAAGGCTACGCCGCTGCTGCCCGGCTTCGCGCCCTCGGTGGGCAGCTACCTCTGGGCAAAGGGCGACGGCAACATCTACTTCAAAGCCACCGACGGCTGCAACGAAAGCCTCTTCCGCCTCAATCCCAAGACGCTGCGCGTGGAGAAATTCGCGCTCCCCGTGAGCGTCGTGGAAAGTTTCTCCATTTCGAGCGACGAGCGCACGCCGCGCCTCGCGTTCAAGGGGCAGACTGGCGAGCGTGCCCGCGAGATGTTCCTCTGCACCCTCTCTTCCGCAACGCCTAAATGCACACGCATCGGCGAGGTAAACTTTGATCGCATCGCCGCCGAGGCAGCCATCGGCACGTGCCACGACTGGGCGTTCAAATCATCACGCGGCGACAGCATCAACGGCTTCTACTTCCTGCCGCCCAACTTCGATGCCGCCAAGAAATATCCCTTGCTCGTCTATTATTACGGCGGCTGCACGCCCACTTCCAAGCAGCTCGAATTTATCTACCCCTTGCAAGTCTTTGCCGCGCAGGGCTACGTGGTATATGTCTGCGAGCCGAGCGGCTGCATCGGCTATGGGCAGGAATTTGCCGCCCGCCACGTCGGCACGTGGGGCAATGAGTCGGGCGACGATATCATTGAAGGCACAAAAACCTTCCTTGCCGAGCATCCTTATGTAGATGCCAAGCGCGTGGGTTGTATGGGTGCGTCTTACGGCGGCTTTATGACGCAGTACCTGCAAACGCGCACCGATATCTTCGCAGCAGCCGTGTCGCACGCCGGCATAAGCAACATCGCCTCTTATTGGGGCGGCGGCTATTGGGGCTACTCTTACGGCGAGTGCGCCCAGTACGGCAGCTATCCCTGGAACAACCCCGACATGTATGTCAAGCAGTCGCCGCTCTTCAACGCCGACAAAATCCACACGCCCCTGCTCCTGCTCCACGGCACCGTGGACACCAACGTGCCTACCACGGAGAGCCAGCAGCTCTTCAACGCTTTGCGTATCCTCGGCCGTGAGGTTAGTTACGTTCAGGTAGACGGAGAGAACCACGTGATTGGTAACTTCAAGAAGCGTATGACGTGGCAGAGCGTCATCTTCGCCTGGTTCGCCAAATATCTGAAAGGCGAGCCCGAATGGTGGAACGAGCTTTATCCCGAGAACAAGTAAACCGCCCGCGCCGCCCGCTATGAAACGCCTGCTCCGCCTGTCACTGCTGCCGCTCCTCTCGATGGCCTTGGCATTTTCCTGCCAGAAAATCGAACTGCCCGACGGCACGGCCGACGATAGTACGCAGAACGCAGCGGGCGGCGGCAATGGCGCTTCTCCCTCCCTCGACACGAGCAACGCGCTCACCGTGACAGAAGCGATGCAAAGGGCAACCGACGGCAGCGAGGTGGTCATCAAGGGCTACATCGTTGGTTATACAACAAGTTCGATGAGCAACGCCTCGTTCTCTGTCCCCGGCGACAAGGCCAACACTAACATGCTGCTGTCCGATACGCCCGACGAGTTCGACGAACTGTGCTGCCTGCCCGTTGAATTGCCCACTACCGGCAGAAACCTGCGCGGCCTGCTCAATCTTTACGACCATCCCGAATATTTAAACCAGTACATCGCCATTCAAGGCAAGCTGACCACCTATTTCCGCGTTGTCGGACTGAAAAGCCCCACGGCATTCGCCTTCATCGCCCCGCCTGAAAATAGCGGCGGTGACAATGAAAGCGGCAGCGGCGACGAGGAGGAGGACGACAAGGGCCAAGGCGGCAGCGACGGGGAAGAAGAAAAACCGGACAATCCCCCAACTGACGGAAAAAACTACCCGCAAATCAGCGATTCCCTCACTATCATAGCAGGAAGATGACTTTTTTTCGGGAAATTGTTTGGCAGGTTGAAAAAATCCTCGTACTTTTGCACTGCTTTCCGATAAGGAAACGCGAAAGGAAGTTTGGGTGAGTGGCTGAAACCACCAGTTTGCTAAACTGACGTACGGGTTTAACCGTACCGGGGGTTCGAATCCCCCAGCTTCCGCATATGGCGCTTTCATCTAACGGTTAGGATACATGCCTCTCACGCATGGTATACGGGTTCGATTCCCGTAGGCGCTACTCAAAGGTTAGAAAGAAAAGGATTGATAACGACTTAAACCCGTATCAATCCTTTTTTCATTGATAAAACATTTCGGGCGCAGGCCTTGCGCCCTATTCTTGGAAAATTATTCTTCGGGCGTGACTTTCGCGCCCACGTATATATATAATATTGTATGGCACTTGTTTCCCCCTCCCTGCTTTCTGCCGACTTCGGCAATCTGCAACGCGACATTGAGATGCTTAATAGTGGCGCGTGCGACTGGTTTCACCTCGACGTGATGGACGGCGTGTTTGTCCCTAACATATCTTTCGGTTTCCCCGTTATGGAAGCCATGGCACACGCAGCGCAGAAGCCGCTCGACGTTCACCTGATGATCGTGGAGCCGCAGAAGTTCCTGCCGCAAGTCAAGGCGCTCGGCGCAAAAGTGATGAACGTGCACTATGAGGCCTGCACGCACCTGCACCGCGTGGTGCAGCAAATCAAGGACGCAGGCATGATGGCGGGCGTGACGCTCAACCCCCACACGCCGGTCTGCGTGCTCGAAGAAATTGCGGCCGACCTCGACCTCGTGATGCTCATGTCGGTAAACCCCGGCTTCGGCGGACAGAAATTTATCGCCCACGCTGTCGACAAGACGCGCCGCCTGCGCGAACTTCTCGACCGCAGAGGCTCGAAAGCCTTGATTGAAATTGACGGCGGCGTGAACCGCGAGACGGGCAAACTGCTCGTAGATGCCGGCGCAGACGTGCTCGTGGCAGGCAGCGCCATTTTCAAAGCCCCCGACCCCGAGGCCGAAGTCCTCGCCCTGAAAGCACTCACAAGGTAGTTTTTATTTCCCAACCACAAAATGCTGACAATTCCTCCCCTGATTACTGAAACGGAACGCGGGCTTTTGCAAAATCTCATTGCAAAAGCCAAGCGCATACTCATTTGCGGACACCGCGGCCCCGACGGCGACGCTGTGGGTTCCGCGCTCGGGTGGGCAGATTATCTGAAACGCCTTGGCAAAGAGACGGTCATTATGATGCCCAATCCCTTCCCCGATTTCCTGCGCTGGCTGCCCGGCATTCAGGACATCTCCTTCTATATGCGCCACGAGGCGGAGGCGGAGCAGACGATTAAAAGCTGCGACCTCGTGTTCTGCCTCGACTTCAACGCGCTCCACCGCCTTATGGAAATGGGCGATGTGATTGCCGCCCACGCCGTGCCGCGCGTCATCATCGACCACCACCCCAATCCCGACCGCAACGCCGCCGCACTCACCATTTCGCATCCGCAAATGTGCTCCACCTGCGAGGTAGTGCTGCGCTTGCTGCTGCAACTCGGCGGCTACGAGGATATGGGTAGCCGCGCCGCCACTGCGCTCTACACGGGCATGATGACCGACACGGGCGGCTTTACCTACAATTCCAACAGCCCGGAAATCTACCAACTCATCAGCCTCCTGCTGGCAAAGGGCATCGACAAGGACAAAATTTACCGCAACGTCTTCAACACCTACTCGGAGTCGCGCCTGCGCCTCACGGGATATATTCTCTACAAAAAGCTCGACTTTTACCAAGACCGCCGCGCCTCGATCTTCACCCTCACGCGCAGCGAAATGACGCGCTTCAACTTTATACGCGGTGATGCCGAGGGACTGGTGAATATGCCGTTGCAGGTAAAGGGCATGCGCCTTAGCATTTCCCTGCGCGAGGACACGGAGCGCGACGTGGTGCGCGTGAGCCTGCGCAGCGTGGACGACTTTCCCTGCAACAAGATGGCGGAAGAGTTTTTCAACGGCGGCGGCCACCTCAACGCCTCCGGCGGCGAACTGCCCTTTCCCCTATCTGAAGCCGTCAAGACTGCCGAACGAGCCATCGAGGCTTACGCCCATTTGCTTTGAACATCTGAATAAATAAGACAAACCCCACGCACCTGCAACCGCCCCGCCCTTGCAGGTGCGTTAATTATTAGTAAAAGTGATTGCTGCAAAAGGCTGATAAGCAGCAAAAGTAACCCGAAAGTTACTAAGTGAAGCAAAATTCAGTTCTTGCAGGAAAGCGCAAAGGCGCGTACCTTTGCACCGTTATCACTCCTAAAACTAAGAATTATGAGCCAACTGACCATTAAGCAAAAGGGCAACGGATATGCCGTTGCAAGCGTGGGAAACCTCGCCGCATTCAGCGGAAAAGCATTTTTGAAGGACGCCTTGTCGCTCACCGGCGTTGAGGTGTCGTTCGGCACACTGGCACCAGGCGAGGCCGTGCCTTTCAACCACAAGCACAAGCAGAACGAGGAAGTCTACATTGTGCTCAGCGGCACGGGTGTCTTTACGCTCGACGGCGAGGACATTGCCGTGGAAAGCGGCGACGCGCTCCGCATCGACCCGAACGTAGTGCGCTGCAACCGAAACACGGGCGAAACGCCCTTCACTTACATCTGTATCCAAGCCAAAGCAAACTCCTTGGAACAATGCACCGCCACTGACGGCGTGATACTGTAATCGCGAAGACGAGCACAGGTAGAAACGGAAGAAAGCCACAATAAGGCAGGCTTTCTTCCGTTTTTCTTATAAACAACCGCTTATGATAAAAGATTTAGAGATACAAGACGTGCTCTTCCCCGATTGTCCCGTGCGCAACATCATAGCGCGGGTGGGCGACAAATGGTCTCTGCTCGTGCTCCATACGCTTTGCAGCCGCGAGGTCAACATGCGTTTTTCCGACCTCCGCAAGACCCTGCCCGATATCTCGCAGAAAGTGCTCTCCGTGACGCTCCGCCATCTCGAAGAAGACGGAATGGTGCAGCGTTTCGCCTTTCCCGAAGTGCCGCCGCGCGTGGAGTATGCCATCACCCCGCGCGGCCTTTCCTTCATGCACGCCTGCCGCCCCATGATAGACTGGGCGCTCGCAAACTTCGCCGATATAATAGAAAGCCGAAAGCGCAAGGCATAGTTTTTCCCCATTCACCCCTCCGGCATCTTGCTCCGCACCGCCGACTGCTTCAGCCAACCCACTACGAAGCACTTTGCCAACCGGCGGCACTACCGGGCGGGTTTTGGTGAAACGGGGTTTTCGTCTTATCTTTGCATCAGCAAAAAGAGGAAGAGCGCAGGCTTTTCCTCTTTTCTCGTTTTTAGGGGCAACTATTTTACATGAGCGCAAAAACTATCCTATATGACCGTAAAAATTATAAGCAGGATAGTGAAAATTTGCTCCTTTATAGTTTTTACGATGTGCTTGAAAGTAGAAATCACCTTGATTTTCGTAGAAATTTTCTCGGAGCAAATTTCCGCTTCCTTAATTATCCCTAAACTTTCGCGCCGCGCCGCCTTAACGATTGCAAACTCAAAATGAACGCTCTGCGCAGAGCGTGGAATAGCATTAACAAGATTTGCCTTTCACGAAAGGAGAGACGAAACCATACGACAAGGAATAAGCCGTCCATATGGCGCAGCGCAAAAAAATAGCACTTGCCTATTTGCCATA
>JALFJC010000019.1:0-13360 GCA_022775595.1 Bacteroidales bacterium
AGTCAGCGAAGCACAGCGGCGTGGTGCCGATGCGCCCTTCGAGGGCCGCGAGATAGGTTTCCGTGCCGTTTACCTGGTTGACGCCCATGCCGTCGCCGATGAAATAAAACACATACTTGGCCTTGCCCTGCGCGAGGCCAATCATGGCGACCATGCACAAGGCGACCGCCAAAAGCATTCTTTTTAATGAGGAATTAGTCATAGGGATTATAGATGTTTATAGTGGTTGCAGATTTAATAAAATCGCTTTTCTTATGTGCAAAGTTAGGGTAAAATAAACAAAGAAGCAATGGCAGCGACCATTGCTTCTTGTAAAGTTTTTTAGGCCTGCCGACAACATTTAATACATGCCCAGCCGTCCTTTTCGCGCCCGTCCTCAAAGGCGAGGCCGAGGCGTTCGGCCGCTTCTCGGAGCAAGGGCACGTCTTTTTCGTAGAAGCCGCTCATCAGCACGATGCCGCCCGGCGCGAGCCGCTCGGCGTAGCGCGGGAGGTCCTGCAAAAGAATATTGCGGTTGATGTTGGCAATAATCACGTCGAACGGCTTTTCGGTCGCCAGCGCGGAGGCATCGCCCAGCACTACGCGGATATTGTCCACGGAGTTGAGCGCAATGTTTTCTTCCGTGTTTTTCACGCACCATTCGTCCACGTCAATGGCCACGCACTCGCTTGCGCCGCGCATTCGGGCAAGGATAGCGAGAATGCCCGTGCCGCAGCCCATGTCGAGCACGCGCCGACCAGCGAGCGGCTCGTCGAGCAGGCGTTCGAGCATCTGGTAAGTGGTAGCGTGGTGGCCCGTGCCGAACGACATCTGCGGGTTAATCGTGATGCGATAGTCGGCCTCGGGCACGTCCTTGTGGAAAGTGCCCGCCACGACGCAGCGCGTGCCTACGACGAGGGGTTGGAAATAGTTTTGCTCCCACACCTCGTTCCAGTCTTTGTCCTCTGCCTCGCGCATTTCATAAGTGATGCTTACGCCAGGCAGGGGGAAGTTTTCGACTGCCTCGTACAGGGTTTCCGCATCATACTCTTTGACTTGGATATATGCCTTAAACTGCTGCTCGTCTTCTGCCGCAGCGGCAAACTCGGGCGCTTCGGGGTTGTCGCTCCCAGGCACGGAGCGCAGATCCAGTTCGCCCGTGCGCACAAAACTCTCGAAACCCGCGCCGGCAAGCACATCGGCGAGCACATCCTCGATGGCCTCGGAGCGGGGATTGGTGGAAAAAGTAAATTCGTAGTATTTCATGTGTTTTGCAAATAATCTGTCCTGATGCGCCACTCTTTGGGGTAAAGGTTGTTGGCGCGTCCCGCCAACGCCTTCGCGAAACCGAGGGGGAAACCCTGATAAGTTGCCAAGGCATAGCCGCGCAGCGATGTGTCGGCCGGGGCTACTGCCTCGCGGCGCAGGTAGCGCAGAGCGTCTTCGCGCGACAGTTCAAATTTTGGAAAAGCCTCGCGGCGCAGCGCAGTGCTGACTGCCAAGGCGTGGCAGGGAATTAGGTCGCGTCCCTTGGGTTGCGCCAAAGGCACGCCGAGCGAGAGCGTGCGCACGGCGGCTGCCACGCGGCGCATGTCCTGCGCCGATGAATTCGGCAGGGCACGGAGGTTGCCGTCGTGGTCAGCCTCTATTTCAAACGCCTCCGTCTCAGCGAGCCATTGCCCGGCGAGCGCAATCGCCGCCTTGTCGGTTTTCGCTTTCGCGGCTGCCGCGCCTTTATTTCGGTCTGCCTTCCCCTCCCGCTGCTGGGGCGCTTCGGCAGTTTTGCGCAGCAGGCAGAGAAACAGGCCTTCGCCGCGCGTGCGTCCTGGTAAGAAGCGGTTCACTGGCAGGCCGCGTCCCGTGAGGTCGCCCTCGATGTTCCACTCGTCGGGACAGTCGATGGCAACTGGCTCTGCGCCGAGTTCTTTTACGATGCGCCACACCATGTCTTCGTTTTCCACGCGGTTGAACGTGCAGGTGCTGTACACGAGGTAGCCTCCCTGGCGCAGTGCGGGCCACACCGTGTTCACGATGTCCCATTGCCGCGCGGCGCACGCCGACGGACTGCCGTCGGTCCACTCATTGCGGGCGGCGCTGTCCTTTCGGAACATACCCTCTCCCGAACACGGCACATCGGTCGCTATCACATCGAAGAAACCATGCAGGGGTGCGAAGCCGTCTGCATAGGCATTCGTGACGATTACATTGGGATGCCCCCATTTCGCAAGGTTCTCAGCGAGAATGTTGGCGCGGGGCCGAATCGGTTCGTTGGCCACGAGCAGTGCGTCGTCGGGCAGCAGTGTGCGCCACAGGGTGCTCTTGCCGCCGGGAGCGGCGCAGAGGTCGAGCACGCGGCGCGGGGTGAAGTCTATCTGCTTGAACGCCTGCGCGATGAACATCGACGAGGCCTCCTGCACGTAGTACGCCCCGGCGTGGAGCAAGGGGTCGGAGGTAAACTGCGGCCGCTCAGAGAGGTAAAAGCCGTCGGCGCACCAGGGCACGGGCTCTGCGACGGGCAGTCCCGCTTTCGCGGCATCGCCGCCTTTGAGCGGATTGAACCTTACGCTTACGGGCGCGGTGTCATCGTCCAATGCTTCAAAAAGCCGCTGGGCGCGGTCTGCGCCCAGCAGGCAATTCATGTTTTTCTGAAATTTATCGGGGAGGATTGGCATTATTCGTAACAGGTCGTCTTCCCTAAAAAATATTATTTCGCCGAAATGCGCAGTTTGTAATGTTGCTTTTCGTTGGGCACGCGGTATTGCGGCAACGTGTCTACGTCCTGTCCGCAGGAAGCATTACCCACGCCGCGATGGCGGGCATCGAGGTGGAGCACGGTATAGGGACGGGGCGTAAGTTCCCAAGCGTGCTGCGTGTTCATCAGGTCGGCATCGGTGTAGGGTAGGGCAGAGAAGGACACTTCGCCCTCCGTCTCAATCTTCACGCCGAAGCCTTTGCCGTCCGAAAGGACAAGTTCGCGCAGGGCTTCGCGTCCGCCGGTTGTTTGCGGCTTGATGTAGCGTTCAGACATGGTGCCGACGGTTGCCGAGTAGCGGCCAATCAGCACGCCATCCTTGCGGTCGCAATAGTTCTCCCAAGGACCGTAGGCGTAATAGTCCACAGTTTTGAGCGTGCTGTCGATGCCGCACACGAGACCGGCGCGGCGCAGTGCGTCGCTCTTCGGCGTAAAGGTGGCGTCGATGTCCATGATGCCTTGAGGCGCGATGGTATAGACGATGTCCGTGGCGCAGAGCGAGCCGTCGCGGCGGGTGGTGATGACAAAGAGTCCGTCTTTCAGTTCAAACTTGAAGTCGGCCTTTTTCGCCAGTCCGTTGTCGGTGTTGCCAAAGCGGTCGTTTTCTATCCAGCGATGGTTGTCGTAGCGGAAGCCCTCGCCCTTATATATAATATTGTGTCCGTCCAGGGCAAGTTCGGTAAGTTCGCCCGTTTCTTTGGAGAAGACGGCCTTAATCTTGTCGGAGGTGAAACGCCATTCTTTTGCCGTTTCGTCCGTCTTGGCATTACGCGATTTCTGCGCAGTGGCCAGTGCGGGCAAGTTGCCGCGATTGAGCAGGGTAGCCTGATGATGAGCCACCTCATGACCGGCGGGGCAGAACGTCTGCGCCTCACGATACACCACGCGCAGGTTAAGCAGCACTTCTTCGCCCTTGGCGCGGGCTTTCTTCAAATTCACCTTGGGCAATTTGAAGCTGATGTCGTGGGTGGCTCCGGGCAAAACGGCGGGCAACTTTATCCGCTTGGTGGCCACGATGTTTCCCTGATGTACTACCTCGTACACAAAGTCGAAAGCACTCAAATCCTGGAACGCATAGGCGTTGGTAAGGCGCACTTCCACCGTTTGCTTGTCTTCGGAAACGGGCTGCACGAGGAATTTCACGAACTGATGCGCCGCTTTCACCTCTGCCAACTTCGCGCTTTCCTCGCGCGTGGCGGGAATCACGCCGTTGCTGCAGAAGTTGCCCTGATGCGGGCCGGGGAAATCGTAGCCCGTGTGCAGGCGACGTATGCCTTTTTTCAGTTCGAGCGGTTCGTAGATGGCTTGGTCCACCCAGTCCCAAATGCAGCCGCCGATGCAGGAGTTGGAACTCTCGATAATGTCCCAATATTCCTTGAGGTTGCCGATGGCGTTGCCCATAGCGTGGGCGTATTCGCAGATAAACATCGGCTTGTCGAGGTTGCTCGTGTTTTGCTTCATCCACGCCATGCCAGGGTACATCTTTGAATAGAAATCCGAGAAGCGGCCGCCGCCATAGTTGCCGTTGGAGCGCGTGCCTTCGTAGTGTACGGGGCGGTTGTCGAGCTTCTTTGCCGCATCGTAGCAGGCTCGGAAATTCTCGCCGTTGCCGGCTTCGTTGCCGAGGCTCCACATCACGACAGAGGCGTGGTTGCGGTCGCGCAGCACCATACGGTCGATGCGGTCCACGAAGGAAGGAATCCACGACTTGCGGTCAGAGATGCTTTGGTTGGCATGGTCTTCGAGGTCGGCTTCGCACACGCAGTAGAGTCCGTAATGGTCGAACATCGCATACATACGGGCGTTGTTGGGATAATGGCTGGTGCGCACGATGTTGATGTTGTTCTGCTTCATCAGCAGCACGTCGCGCAGCATCGTCTCGTTGGTCACGGCGCGACCGCGCTCGGGGTCGGTGTCGTGGCGGTTCACGCCTTTGAAGAACACGCGCTGGCCGTTGATGTAGACCAAGGAATTCTTGATTTCGATGTCGCGGAAGCCGTATTTTGTAGAGAATGCCATTTCCTCTTTGCCGTTTTCGTCTTTCTGCACCACGCGCACGGTGTAGAGGTTAGGTTGCTCCGCGCTCCACAACTGCACGTTCTTCAACTGAATGGGGGCGCAGTTCCAATATGCCTCGCCTTTCCTGGCTTCGTGTGCCTCGCCGGCGGCATTGTTTTCGTAGACAAGTTGCCCTGCGGGGTCGTAAACCGAAATTTTCAGCGACTTCTTCGCAAGGTTCTTGCCGCCGTCCCAAATGCCGTCGAAGAGAAAACTTGCGTGGAGCGTAGCGTCTTTGCGGCCGTTGGTAAGAGTGGAGGTGAGATAATGGTCGCGCACGCTCACCTTCGGTACATTATATATATATACGTTGCGGTAGATGCCCGACATGCGGAACATATCCTGACATTCCAGGTAAGAGCCGTCGCTCCAGCGTATCACCTGCACGGCGAGGCGGTTGTTAGTGCCGGCTTTCAGGTAAGGCGTGAGGTCGAACTCTGCCACATTGTTCGCGCCCTGCGTGTAACCCACGTACAGGCCGTTGAGCCATACAAAGGCAGCGGAGTAGATGCCGCCGAAGTGGATAATCGTGCGGCGGCCGTTCCAGTCGGCGGGCACACTGAACTCGCGCACGTAAGAGCCGACGGGATTGATGGCGTAGTTCTTGCCGCCGTCGTTGAAGCCGGGGCGGGCCTTGATGTAAGGAGGCGTATTGGAGTGGGGATACTCCACGTTGCAATAAAGCGGGCGGTCGTAGCCGAGCATTTCCCAGTTGGACGGAACGGGAATGGTGTCCCATGCCGACACGTCGTAGCCGTCTTTATAAAAATCCGTGGGGCGTTTCTGCAGTTCGGCGCAGAAGTTGAATTTCCACGTTCCGTTGAGCGAGAGGTAGCGGGTATTGACAGGCGTGGTCCAAGGCGTGTCGTAGTAATCCCTGTCGGCGAGCATGGCTGCTTCGCTTTCGTAAGGCATGTAGAAGGCCACGCCCGGCTCTTTGTTTTCAGCGAAGATGGTTTCGTCTTCCCAGTAGGGTGCCTGAATTTTGGGCTTTTCTATTTGTGCGAATGTAAACCAAGCGTTCTTGTCGGCGGCATCGTATTTCACGCTTTTGAGCACGCCGTCTTTGAGCGCATACATCTTATCGCCCTTTGCCTTTGCTGCCGAGCGAATGATATAAACGCCCGTCTGCCCGGCTACCGGCTCGAAGAGGAACTTGGCATTGTTCCACACGCCTGCCGTTGCCGGCCATTGCAGCAGATAGTCGATGGAGGCATTGTCGCCGCCGTCGTCGAAGTTCTGTCCGTAGAAAGCGTTTTCAACCACGCGGCAGTTGAGGTCGGTCATCTTGATGTTCCAATATTGCCCGCGGTTTTCCTTGTCGGGCTGCTCGCCCACGATTTTGGCATTGTTCTCGCCCGAATCGCCGTTGCCGAGCACCACACCGGGCTGCCCCACGCTGCGGATTTGGTAGGTCAGGGCATCGTCGAAGCCCGAGGCTGCCGCCTGCTTCACGAGGAAGCGTGCCGCTTTGTCGGCTTTGGCTTTATCCTTTGGCAGGAGCACGAGGCGCGTGCCGCTTTTGTCCACGCTCGCTGCCACGTCGGGGCGGTTGGTCGGCACGAGGAGCACGCCGCCTTCAACGGCTTCGGTTTTCCAAAGCTGCGCCTCGTCGGAACCGTTGTTCTCGCCCGTGGCCACGTTGTCGGCTTCGATGCGCACGGCCTGGTTGGAGAAGGGGTTGATGATGCGCCACGAGCCAGACAACTCGCTGAGCGTCCAGTGCTGGTGCGCTTCGGCTGCATCGGCCTTTTCAAGCACGGCCGCGCCGCTCTGCGCATCGTAGCTCAGCACGCGGTCGGGATATTTGGCGGAAGAAAGATAATAGAGCATGCCGCGCACATAGCTTTGCGCCACGGCGGCTGGCATGAAAAACGAAAAAGCCAACGCGCAGAGCGCGGCGGCAAGCATAGATTTAAGGTTAAGTTTCATAAATATGGTATAGTTTTAATTGGCGGGTATTTCAAACCACATAGTGTCGGCCTTGGTAGTCCCTACGCCGTTTTGGGCGTAAGGGATGGCGAAGTAGCGGCCGGCTTCCAGCTCGCGCGTCTGCGCTGAGAACTCCACGGCCGGCTCGGCGGCTTTCGCCTCGAGGCGCAGCGTGTCGTTGCCGTAATTGAAGCCGCATTGCTTCAGGCTGCTATTGGGCGACGAGGTGACGCAGGCTTTGAGCGTGGCAATGTTTCCCTCCACAGTGCAGCCTATCGCCGCCACCGTAGGAGGAAAAGGCTGCTCGCCCGAGCGGTCTTCGCCCGAGCAAGCAGCCAGTATCGTCAATATGAATAATAAATGCAGGGAGTATTTCATGTTCTGCTTGAAAGACTTCCGGCAGTCCGGTCTATCGTTTGCCGTACATCTTTTCGTAATAATTCTGATAGTCGTCGCCGCTCACGGCTTCTACCCAGTCGTGGTGGTCGATGTTCCAGCGGATAGTTTTCACGATGCCCTCTTCAAAGGTCGTTTCTGGCTGCCAGCCGAGTTCGTTGCCGATTTTTGTGGGGTCGATGCCGTAACGCTGGTCGTGCCCGAGGCGGTCGGCCACGAAGGTGATGAGGTCTTCGTTGATCCAGTCTATGCTGATGTTGCCTTGCGCGTCGCGTTCCTGCTTGCCGAGGAGCGTGCGGTATTCCGGGTGCTCCTCCATAAGCTGGCGCACGGTGCGGATAATGATTTTCACGATTTGGATATTCTGCCGCTCGTTGTGTCCGCCCACGTTGTAGATGCAGCCGTTTGCGCCCTTCGTGATGACGAGGTCGATGGCCTTGCAGTGGTCTTCCACGTAGAGCCAGTCGCGCACGTTGGTGCCCGCTCCGTAGACGGGGAGCTTCTTGCCTTGCAGGATATTGTTGATAACCAGCGGAATGAGCTTCTCTGGGAACTGATACGGGCCGTAGTTATTGGAGCAGCGCGTTATGGAAACGGGCATGTGGTACGTGTCGCGGTAGGCGCACACGATGTGGTCGGCGCTCGTCTTGGAGGCGCTGTAAGGGCTGTGCGGGTTGAGCGGCGTTGTTTCCATGAAATAGCCTTCTGCACCGAGGCTGCCATACACTTCGTCGGTCGAAACCTGATGGAAGCGCACGCCGCTGCGCCACGTGGGGTAGCCCTGTTCGTCGCGTCCCGACTGCCATGCCGAGCGGGCGGCGTCGAGCAGGCATTGCGTGCCGAGGATATTGGTTTGCAGGAAGAGCTGCGGATTTTCGATGCTGCGGTCCACGTGGCTCTCGGCGGCGAAGTTCACCACCACGTCGAAGCGGTATTCGGCAAAGAGGCTGTCGATGAGCTTGCGGTCGCAAATGTCGCCTTTCACGAAGAAGCAGCGCTCGTTGTCAATGTCTTCCGAAATCGTGCCGAGGTAGCCGGCATAGGTGAGCAGGTCGAGCACAACCACACGTACGTCGTCGTGTTTTTTCAAAATGTACTTCAGATAGTTTGCGCCGATAAAGCCTGCGGCACCGGTAACGAGATAAGTTTTCATAAGGTTGTTAGGTGTTCTGATACCTATATATATTAATATTGTATATTTCTTTAACGGAGTAAATGCTGTTTTATTGCCTTACGCCTCGCCTCCATACAGGCGGTCGATGCTGTTGGTAAGTTCGATGAACTCTTCCACGGAGAGTTGTTCGGGCCTCTGCGTCATTTCGGGGCGGGCGAGGAAGTCCGCCACGCCCTCGGGCTGGCTGCCGCCTGCGCGCTCGGCGTTGAGGGCTGCGAAGAGCGGCTTGAGCGAGCCGCGCATCATCTTGCGGCGCTGGTTGAAGCTCGTTTTCACCACGCGGCGCAGCAGGCGTTCGTCGCAGCCGCAGTCCGTGCGGCCGTTGCGCGTGAGGCGCACCACCGCGCTCTTCACCTTTGGCGGCGGGTTGAACACGCCCGGCTCCACGGTGAAGAGATATTCCACGTCGTACCACAGCTGTATCAGCACGCTCAATATGCCGTACACCTTGCTGCCCGGCGCGGCGGCGAGGCGTTCCGCCACTTCCTTCTGTATCATGCCCGTACACACGGGGATCAAGTGGCGGTATTCGAGCATCTTGAAAAAGATTTGGCTGCTGATGTTGTAGGGATAGTTGCCCGTGAGCACGAACTCCCTGCCGCCGAATGTGCGGTCGAGCTGCATTTGCAGAAAGTCCTCTTCCAGGAGGCCGTCGCCCAGTTCGGGAAAGGTTTTAAGCAGATAAGCCACGCTCTCAAAGTCGATTTCCACCACTTTCAGCTCGCGCCCTTTCTTGAGCAGGTATTGCGTGAGCACGCCCATACCGGGGCCCACTTCGAGAATGGGCAGACCGGGCGCGGCATCTACCGTATCGGCGATGGCCTGCGCTGTGGGGAGGTCTTTAAGAAAGTGCTGTCCGAGAAATTTTTTAGGGCGTACAGACTTCATCTGATATAAATTTCCTACTTTTGCTTTTAATATAAGGAAAAGCGTGTTTGCAAAGATTTTCTGCGCGGATACTGTGCCTTTCCTACCGTTGCAAAATTAGTAAAAAAACGTCAAGTGGCAGGTTTTAACCTTAAAAATATGCTTGCGGGGGCGGCCCGCATCGCGTTTCCCTTCATTTTGGGCCTCGGCATACTGTGGTGGATGTATCGCGGCACGGATTGGGCGCAGTCGTTTGCCTGCGTGGCCGATGCCCGCTTCTGGCTGCCGATGTCGCTCTCGCTTCTCTTCGGCATTGTGCCGCAGGTGCTGCGTGCCCTGCGCTGGAAAATGGCGATTGAGCCGCTTGGCGAGCCGGTGCGCCTCGGCACGTGCGTCGATGCCGTCTTTATGTCGTATGCGGCAAGCCTGGTAGTGCCGCGCGTGGGCGAGGTGACGCGGTGCGGCACGTTGAAAAAATACGACGGCACGTCCTTCACGCAGTCGCTCGGCACGGTCGTCACGGAGCGCCTGGTGGACTCCGTCGTGATGCTACTGCTCACGGCCTTGGCCTTCCTCATGGGGCTGCCCATGATGCTCCGCTTCCTTTCCGAGACGGGCACGAGCCTGAGCGGCATCTTGCACCGCTTCACGGGCACGGGCTATCTCGTCACGCTCGTCTGCCTCGCCACGCTGCCTCTGCTGGTGGTGTTTCTCATGTCGCGCTACCGCATCTTGCAAAAGGGCAAGAGCCTGCTCCAGGGCCTTTGGGAGGGCATCACCTCGCTGCGCCGCCTCGACCGCGTGGGGCTTTACGCGTTTTATTCCGTAGCCATTTGGATAGGCTATTTCTTGCATTTCTACATTGCTTTCTTCTGCTTCGACTTCACCGCCGGCATTTCGCCCGTGGCGGCGTTCCTGATATTCTGCGTCGGCTCGTTCGCCGTGCTCGTACCCACGCCCAATGGCGCAGGCCCGTGGCACTTCGCCGTCAAGACGATGCTCGTGCTCTATGGCGTGGCGGAGCCGCAGGCCATTCTCTTTGCCCTCGTGGTCCACACGGTGCAAACAGCCCTGGTCGTGGTGCTCGGCGTGGGCGGCTTCGCGCACCTGCTCTGGCGCGGCAAGCGATGAACGATTTTTCTTTATAATAAATTCATCAATCCACTAATACAATATTTATATTATGAGTGAAATTAAAAACCTGCAGCCGGTTGAGGTGTGGAAAAACTTTGACCTGCTCACGCAAGTGCCGCGTCCTTCCGGCCATCTCGAAAAAGTACAAAAGTTCCTCCTCGACTGGGCGGCCGAGAAAGGCGTTGAGGCCTTCAAGGACGATGCCGGCAACATCATCATGCGCAAACCCGCCACGCCGGGCATGGAAAACCGCAAGCCCGTGACGCTGCAAGGCCACATGGACATGGTGCCGCAAAAGGCCAAGACCTCTAACCACAACTTTGAGACCGACCCCATCCGCACGCGCATAGAAGGCGAGTGGGTCTATGCTACGGATACCACCCTCGGCGCCGACGACGGCATGGCCGTGGCTACGATTATGGCCATCATGGAAGCCGACAACCTGAAGCACGGCCCGATTGAGGGCTTCATCACCGCCGACGAGGAAACCACGATGTACGGCGTGAACCACATGAAGGCCGAGACCCTCACGGGCGACATACTGCTCAACCTCGACGAAGAGACGGACGGCAAAATGGTAATCGGCGCAGCCGGCGGCATCAACCTGACCGCCACGCTGCAATATCAGGAAACGCCCTGCGAGGCTGGCGACGTGGCGCTCAAAGTGACGCTCCACAAACTCCTCGGCGGGCACTCCGGCCTCGAAATCAGCCTCGGACGCTGCAACGCCAACAAGGCCATGGCACGCCTCGTGCAGGACGCCATTGCCAACTTCGAGGCTCGCCTCTCTTCCTGGCAGGGCGGCAACATGCGCAACGCCATTCCCCGCGAGGCTGAGGTGGTGCTCACGCTCCCGAAAGAGAATGTCGAGGCGTTCAAAGAATGTGTAGACGAATGGCGCGAAACATTTACCGCAGAGTTCGGATTTATTGAGAAGAGCCTCGCGCTCGATGTCGAGGAGGTGGCTTGCCCCGAGCACAATGTGCCCGAAGAAATCCAGGACAACCTCATAGACGCGCTCTGCGCCTGCCACAACGGCGTGATGCGCTTCATTCCCGAGAACCCCGGCATCGTGGAAACCTCGTCCAACCTGGCCATCGTGAAGATTGGCGGCGGCAAGGCAGAGTTCCTCATCCTCGTACGCTCCTCGCGCGACACGATGCGCGAATGCTGCTGCGAGGCACTGGAAAGCGCCTTTGCCATGGCGGGCATGAAGGTCGAGTTGTCCGGCGCTTATCCCGCTTGGCAGCCCAACCAGAAGAGCGAAATCGTGGCACTCATGAAGGACGTTTACCGCGACCTCTTCGGCGTGGAAAACGAGGTGAACGTGGTGCACGCCGGCTTGGAGTGCGGCATCATCGGCACCTTCCGCCCGCACATGGACTTGGTGAGTTTCGGTCCCACCATCCGCTCTCCGCACACGCCCAACGAGCGCGTGCACATCGAGAGCGTCGGCCGCTTCTGGAAGTTCGTCACCGCAACGCTCGAGCGCATACCTGAGAAATAATATTCCCTTTTAATTTTTTCCTTTCTAGGCAGAGAGTTTTTACTCCCTGCCTTTCTTTTTTTTATTATTCCCGAGATATTTTTTGTTACAAAGTTTGTAACGCTTGTTACAAAGTTTCTAACACATGTTACAAAGTTTGTAATACGTGTTACAAAGTTTGTAACAAAAACTTTCTTATAGGACAGGAAAAAATATTAAGGAGAAAAGAAGATTTTTCTCGGGGATAATAAAAAATTTCTTGCTGATGCTTCGCGCGGTCTGCCATGGAACGGGGGCATGCAAAGGTTTAGCTCCTCCTTTCTCGTAAAACGCTGCCCTTTCTTTGCCGACTTTCTCCATAAAAAACCTAAAAAGTTTGCAGATGTTTAGGCGTTGCATTATTTTTGCATAACTTTCTTATAAGAAAAAGCAAAATCTTTTTTATGACCATAGGAATTATCAACGCGATGCATAAGGAGCATGAGCAAATCGCCTCGCTGCTGACCGATGCACGCGAAGTCCGCGCAGCGCACCTCTGTTTTCTTACGGGCAAACTGGGCGGCAATACGCTCGTCCTGGGCGAAAGCGGCATAGGAAAGGTGAACGCCGCACTTTGCGCCGCCACGCTCATCAATGAGTTTAAGCCCGACGCCGTGATCAATACGGGCGTGGCGGGCGGACTGGAAGCCAAGGTGGGCGTGATGCACGTGGTGGTGGGGCAACGGGTAGCCTATCACGACGTGGACTGCGGTCCGGAAAGCGAGAAAGGGCAGGTGCAAGGCCTGCCGCGCTATTTCGAAGCCGACAGCCGCTTGCTCCGAGCCGCCGAAAGCCTGGCCTCGCCCACGCCGCTCCATTCGGGACTGATTTGCAGCGGCGACCGGTTTATCACCTCTGCCGGCGAATTGGCGGAGATTAAAGCCACCTATCCCGAAGCCTTGGCGGTTGACATGGAAAGCGGTGCCATAGCGCAGACCTGCCATCTCTTGGGCGTGCCCTTCCTCTCGTTCCGCATCATCAGCGACACGCCGGGCGCAGAGGGGCATTTCGAGCAGTACAACGACTTTTGGGGCACTATGGCGCAGCGCAGTTTCGGTGTCACCAAGCTCTTTCTCGAAAACCTCCCGCACAATATATAAAATATAGTCTCTACAAAATCTATACTCTCTATCAATTTCTATCCCAAAAAGAAGATGAAAAAAATCCCCAGCTTCACCATAGACCACCTGCGCCTGAAACGCGGCATTTACGTGTCGCGCAAGGATGCCGTGGGCGGCGAAACAGTCACGACTTTCGACATACGCATGAAAGAGCCCAACCGCGAGCCCGCGCTCGGGCAGGGAGCATTGCACACCATAGAGCACCTCGCCGCCACCTACCTGCGCAACAATCCGCAGTGGGCGGACCGCATCGTTTATTGGGGGCCGATGGGCTGCCTCACGGGCAACTATCTCCTCATGCGTGGCGACCTCCAGCCCGAAGACATATTGCCGCTGATGCGGGAAACCTTCACCTTCGTGGCAGACTTTGAAGGCGAAGTGCCGGGCGCGGCGCCGCAGGACTGCGGCAACTATCTGCTCCA
>JALFJC010000105.1:0-4012 GCA_022775595.1 Bacteroidales bacterium
CGACGGCATGATGGACATCGCCCGCCACGGCATCATGCGCCCCGAGCAGTTCGTCTTCGGCGAGGTGATGCTCGTGTTTCTCGCCGTAATGGTGACCGACGTGGTGCTGCTCGACATCTTCAACTCGCTCGGCATGCCCACGTCGACCACCGTCTCGATGGTGTTCGAACTGCTCGGCGCGACCTTTGCGTTCAGCATGCTGAAAATGGCAAGCGGCTCCGCGCTGCCTTTTGGCGCGTATATGAACACCGACAAGGCGCTGCAAGTGATCCTCGCCATTTTCCTTTCGGTGGCGGTGGCGTTCGTGGTAGGCTCGTTCGTGCAATACCTGGCCCGCCTGCTCTTTACCTTCAACTACGGCAAGCGGCTGCGCTGGAAAATCGGCATCTTCGGCGGCGTGGCTATCACGGCTATTATCTACTTCATGCTCTTCAAGGGCTTGAAGCACCTCTCGTTTATGACGGCGGAGGTGAAAGGCTTTTTAGATGAACATATATTTATTGTACTCGGCACATGCCTCGTGGTGTTCACGCTGCTGATGCAGCTGCTGCACGCGCTAAAAGTAAACGTGTTCCGCATCGTGGTGCTCACCGGCACGTTCGCCCTCGCCACGGCATTTGCCGGCAACGACCTCGTGAACTTCATCGGCGTGCCCCTCGCAGGCCTGTCGTCGTTCCGCGACTTCGCCGCCTCAGGCAGCACTGATGCGTGGAACTTTACGATGGACTCGCTCAACGCCTCGGCTCACACGCAGCCCGTGTTCCTCTTCGCCGCCGGCCTGATTATGGTGTTCTCTCTGGCGCGGTCGAAGAAGGCGCACAATGTGGTGAAGACCGAGGTGGGGCTGTCGCGCAGCGATGAAGGCGACGAGATGTTCGGCTCTTCGCGAGTTGCCCGCAGCCTGGTGCGTATGGGAGCCAATGTAGGCGCATTCGTGCAGCGCATCACGCCGCGTCCCGTGGCGAACTTCGTGGAGCGCCGCTTCGCGCCCGCCGACATGCCCCTGCCCGACGGCGCGGCTTACGACCTCGTGCGCGCTTCGGTGAACCTCGTCGTAGCCGCCCTGCTCATCGCCCTCGGCACCTCCCTGAAACTGCCCCTTTCCACTACTTACGTGACCTTTATGGTAGCCATGGGCTCCTCGCTCGCCGACCGCGCATGGAGCCGCGAGAGCGCGGTGTTCCGCGTAACGGGCGTGCTTACGGTGATCGGCGGCTGGTTCATCACCGCCGGCGTGGCCTTCACGGCGTGCTTCTTCGTGGCCTTGGCCATGCGCTTCGGCGGCGTGCCGGCAATAGTCATCATCGTCGGCGCAGGCATCTACGCCCTCATTCATAGCCAGCGCCGCTTCGCCAAAAAACAGGCCGAAGAAGAAAAAGAGGACGACGTGCTGTTTCGCCAAATGTGCCGCTGCCGCGACCCGAAAGCCATCGGCGGCATGCTGCTGCGCCACCTCTCGGTGAGCGTGGCAGAGAAGACGGCAAAGTATTCCGACATCCTTACCGCCGCCACCGACGGACTGTTTCAGGAACGCCGCAAAATGCTCAAGCAGGCAGAGCGCGACCTCGAAACGGAAAAGGTGTTGCTGAAAAGCCTGCGTCGCCGCGAAACCATCGGCCTGCGCCGCGCCAATGCGGCAGAGGCCGTAAGACTCAGCACCTCCTTCCACCTCGTACACAACTCGCTGCGCCAAATCCACTACGGACTGATGCGCCTCTGCGAGCCGGCGAAAGAGCATGTGGACAACAACTTCTCGCCCATTGCGCCGGAACTCGCCGCGCGCTACCTTTCGTTGCGCGACCGCCTCGTGGCCCTGCTCGACAACACCGCGCTGCGTATTCGCCAGACCGACGCGCCGCTCGACATTCAGGACATCTCCGATGAGGCCGTGCGGCTGAAAAATGACTTTGCCGCGTTCCGCCACGAAGTGACGCTGCTGCTGCAAACGCCGGGCGCACATCTCGTGACTCTCTCGCTCCTGCTCCACGTGACGCAAGAAACGGAGCAAATCGTGAAAGAACTGCGCTCCCTCATCAAAAGCGTGCGCCGCTTCAGAGAACAGGTTTAGGCTGACTGTCTTATACGCCCGCCACGTACGCCGAATGGGAAAGTGATTGTGGCGGGCTGAAAGCCCAGATGTTGCCCAGAGCCCAGGGCAACGCCCTGGGTAGCGATGTTGCATTAATTAAAGTGTCGCGCTCTGTAAGAGCAGCCTTCTTTATGAGGGGCATCGCCCCGCGGCATTGCGTGCGGGCTTACGCGCTTGGGGCGCGTGGCATTTTTGCGGTGGCGCAAAAATGCCGAATGTATCAATCGCGGCGTACATTTCCCCAGGGCGTTGCCCTGGGCTCGGGGCAGCAATTGGGCTTACAGCCCGCCCCAATCTCGGTTGCGCCGCATGGATTAGGGGCGTATTTTATACGCCCGCCGCGCAAGATAATTAGTCAACCATGTTTTCTGGTAGAAAATATAGCGGTTTATTCAACCAACGAGTATTATCTATAAAAATCTAAAATACCTCCCAATATGCTTATCAAGCCTTTACTGCCGCTCGCTTTCTGCCTCTGCGTCGCGCTGCCGGCAATAGCCGAAACGCCTGCCGACTCCGCCAAAAACAAGAAGCCTTTGCCCGAGTGGCTGCCGAAAATCAGTGGCACGCTCCGCGCCAAGGGCGAATACCAGACGCGCGACAAAGAAGGACGTTTTGAGGTGCGCAATGCCCGCGTGGCACTCGACGGAAACGTGACACCCATCGTGATTTACCGCGCCGAGGTAGACCTGTCCGACGAGGGGCGCATCCGTATGCTCGATGCCTACGCCGGCGTGCTGCCCGTGAAAGGCTTGACGCTACGCATCGGACAGATGCGCGTGCCGTTCAGCATCGACGCGCACCGCTCTCCCCACAAGCAATATTTCGCCAACCGCTCCTTTATCGCCAAGCAAGTGGGCGACGTGCGCGACGTGGGACTCTGCGCCTCGTACACCCTGTCCAAAACGCCGCTCACCATCGAGGGCGGGCTCTTCAACGGCTCGGGACTGACCGATCAGAAAGACTATTGGACGAAAAACCTCAACTTTTCGGCAAAGGTGCAATGGAAACCTGTGAAGATGCTCACGCTGCAAGGCTCGGTGCAGAAGATTTCGCCTACGGGTGGTACGGTGATGCTCTACGACGGTGGGGCATCGTTCAACCACGCCGGCGTGTTCCTCGAAGCCGAATATCTGCGCAAGCATTACAAGAATAATGCCTACCACGCCGTGAATGCGCTCAACACGATGGCGGCCTATACACTGCCGCTGCGCCGCGTGTTCGACCATCTGCGCTTCCTGACGCGCTTCGACATGATGGACAACCACAGCAACGGCAGCCTCAACGACGAGGGCGTGCTGCAGACCGACGACGCCGCACGCAAAAGGCTCACGGCAGGCATCACGCTCGGTTTTGCCAAACGCCTCGCGGCAGAGTTGCGCCTCAACTACGAAAAGTATTTCTACGACAAAGGCGCTACCATGAAAACCTCCGAGCGCGACAAAGTGGTCATGGAAATGATGATACATTTCTGATTTTTGCTCCCGCTTTTCGTGCTTTCCTGCGCAGAAATAACTAATATTGCAGAATAGTAAACAAGCCAGAGTGCCTTAATAACTATAAAACGATTTGGTTGAACTAGAATTTAATATGATTAAGGTATTAACTGCCTGGAAGGCAGTACGGAGCGTAGCGACGATAACCGGGGACGCAGTCCTCGGGAGGAGGCATCGAGGCCGATGTGCCTGGAAGGCACTACGCCACAGGACATGTCCTGTAAACAAGTCCTCAGGCGTAGTGCCTTCCAGGCACATTGGCCTTGCATCACCTGTCCGGGCACTGCGTACCCGGCATTCTATGCTTATATGCAAGTAAAACTGCAAAAAAGTTATGCCGCATCGTCATTTTTCTGTTCACCGTAGCGTGTGCCGTTCTTGACCATGGCTACAAGGATGTGCAGCATCTTGTTCTTACAGTTGTTTG
>JALFJC010000142.1:0-5347 GCA_022775595.1 Bacteroidales bacterium
GAAAATTTCGATTTTCTACTGGATTTTCCGCCGTATGTTCTTTCAATTCATTTGCATTTCCTAATTTTGCATATAGGAAACAGACATATTTATATATATAAGGCTGAAAGACTCGATTTGCACCAGTCAGGTGTTAAGTGCCTGGAAGGCACTACGGAGCGTAGCGACGGTAACCGGGGACGAAGTCCTCGGAAATGAGAACGATGAACGACCTGCCTGGAAGGCAGTACGCCTGATGCGAGTCTTGTCCTATGGCGTAGTGCCTTCCAGGCACATCTTTATATGCCCTTTCTCCCGGACACTGCGTGCCCGGTTACCGTCGCTCCGCTCCGTACTGCCTTCCAGGCAGATAGCAAGCAAATATTTTTATAAAATCTACCCTAAAACCCAGGAAAGAACCCTTAAAATCCCTCATACAATGATTAACGCACAAGACAAAGCGCAACTGGCGCAAAAAGGCATCAGCGAAGAGAAATTCAACGAGCAGATGGCATGCTTCGTAAAAGGCTTCCCGTTCCTCAAACTCGACGGTGCAGCCGCTATCGGCAAAGGAATCCTCAAACCCTCGGATGTCGAAACTGCAGAATACCTCGCCGCATGGAACGACTATAAGAACGGAGCGCACAAGATTGTGAAGTTCGTGCCTGCCTCGGGCGCGGCCAGCCGCATGTTCAAGGATCTCTTCGCCTTTGCAGATGCAGCGTACGACGCGCCGCAAAGCGATTTTGAAAAGACGTTTTTCAATAATATCAATGAAGCGGCTTTCTACGCCGATCTCAACGCTGCCTGCCTCCGCCTGCACGGCAAGGATATTCCAGCCCTACTCGCCGACGGCGCATACAAGGCCGTGGTGAACACGCTGCTCGGGAAAGACGGTCTCAACTACGGCGCACTGCCGAAAGGCCTGCTGAAATTCCACAGTTACGCCGAGGGCGCGCGCACGCCGCTGGAAGAACATCTCGTGGAAGGCACGCTCTACGCTAAGGGCAAGGACGGAAAAGTGAACGTGCACTTCACCGTGTCGCCCGAGCACCGCGCCCTCTTCGAGGCACTGGCTGCCGAGAAAGCCCCTCAGTATGCCGCCGCCCACGATGCCGCTTTCGACATCAGTTTCTCGGAACAGAAGCCCTCTACCGACACGCCGGCCGCCAACGCCGACAATACGCCTTTCCGCCAAAAGGATGGCAGCCTGCTCTTCCGCCCGGGCGGCCACGGCGCGCTTATTGAAAACCTCAACGACATCGATGCCGACGTGGTGTTTATCAAAAATATCGACAACGTTGTGCCCGACCGTCTGAAAGGCGATACCGTGACGTACAAGCAACTCCTTGCCGGCGTGCTCGTCAAGTTGCAAGCCGAGGCTTTCGCCATGCTCCGCAAACTCGATGAGGGCGCAACGGAAGCCGAAATGCAGGAAATGCTCACCTGGCTGCAAGAAAAATGCTTCTGCTACGCTCCTGACGGCGAGACGCTTACGGGCGATATGCTCCACAAGTATTTGAAGACAAAACTGAACCGCCCGATGCGTGCCTGCGGTATGGTGCGCAACGTGGGCGAACCGGGCGGCGGGCCGTTCCTCGCCTACAACAGCGACGGCACCGTGTCGCCGCAAATCCTCGAAAGTTCGCAAATCGACATGGCCGACGCTGAAAAGAAGGCGATGTTCGAGCAAGGCACGCACTTCAACCCCGTTGACCTCGTGTGCGCCCTGAAAGACTATAAGGGCAACCGCTTCCACCTGCCGCAGTACGTGGACCGGCTCACGGGCTTCATCTCCCACAAGAGCAAGGACGGCCGCGAACTGAAAGCCCTCGAACTGCCCGGCCTGTGGAACGGCGCGATGAGCGACTGGACCACGGTATTCGTGGAAGTGCCCCTCAGCACGTTCAATCCCGTCAAGACGGTGAACGACCTCTACCGCGAGCAGCATAAATAATTGGGGCGGGTGGAAATGCCCGTAGGTGATACAATCTACGGATAATGATAAAAACCATAAAAAACACTTGCTTCGTTTGAAGCCCTGCGGGCCACGCCGCCGGTCTTAACGCCGAGCATGAAAACCTCGCGGTTTTCGCTCGTCTTTAATCCCAACGGCTGCGGTCGGTTCCCGCCCGCTTCAAACGAAGCAAGGGAAAAACCATTAAAAACCCGTGAGACCTTGATGGATTTCTCATTGAAAATGGGTTTTTCCTTGTTTTTTCCTTGTTATGTGTGGGGCGGGCGGGCACCGACCGCCGCCTTAGCGGATAAAGCACGAGACGGAAGCCGATAGGCTTTCAGGCTCGGGATTTATCAGATAAGGCAAGCCAATAGGCCCACACAGAACAAGCGGTTTTTACTGGTTTTTATCCCAGGCCAACTGCTTCAACATATTTTGACGAACTGATTAACCATGACCCTTTACCAAATTTTCTCACTCTTCTTGCGTACCGCCGGCACGAACATTGCCGGCGGCTATGCCCTCGCCGCACCCTTGCGCAAGGTGCTCGCCGAGGGCGACGGGGCGGCTATGGAGGTAGAACGCTATGAGCATTGCGCCACGGTGGCAAAGGCGATGCCGGGCGTGTTCAGCATCAACCTCTGCACCCTCCTCGGGCGCGAGTTGCACGGAAAGGCAGGCAGCCTTGCAGCCGTCGGCGGTCTGCTGCTGCCGCCTTTTATTATTATGGTGTTCATCGCCGGCCTGTTCGGCGACGTGCGCACACAGCCGCAAATGGCTGCCTTTCTGCGCGGCGTGCGCCCGGCAATCATCGCGCTCTTGGTTATCCCCGTGGCGCGTACCCTGCGCCACACGAGCATCACGCTGGCCAACGTGTGGCTACCCATCGGCGCGGCCGTGGCGATATGTCTCTTGGGCTTGCCGCCCTTCGTCATCGTGCTCGGCATCATCATTCCCGGCCTGCTTTACGGCTTCTTTATCAAACCCAACGAATAAGCCATGGTTTACGCTCTACTCTTTCTGCTCTTCTTCGCTGCCGGCCTGTTGGGCTTCGGCGGCATGGAAAGCCTGCTTGCTTTCTTGGAAAACGCACTCGTGACGCAAAACCATTGGCTCACCGCCGAGGAGTTTGCCGACCTCGTGGCCCTCTGCCGCATTATTCCGGGCGACATCGGACAGAACGCAGCCGCGCTCGGCGGATATGCCGCCACCGTCCAGCCCTACGGCTTTTGGCCCGCAGTGGGCGGGGCATTAGTGGCAACCATTGGTATCGCCCTGCCCTCCTTCCTCTGGACAGAATTTTACCACCGCTTTTACGTCCGTTTCAAACAGAGCGGCATGGCCGAGGGCGTGCTCACGCTGATGCGCCCCCTCGTGCCCGGACTGATGGCAGCCGCCGTGCTGCTGCTCTGCACGCCCGGCACGTTCGGTACTCCGAAAGAAACGCCCTGGCAGTTCGGCATCACGCTTTTCCTCTTCTTTGCCACCCTCATTGGCTCCGCCCTCTTCCGCATCAACTCCCTCGTCATGATTGCCCTCTGCGGCATAGCGGGCTGGCTGCTGCTGTAAAAGCGGGAGGATTTACCTTATTGGAGCGGGCTGTAAGACTCTATCACCAATCATCCCGCATTGATGGGTAAAGACATACCTTATTGGGGCGGGCTGTAAGCCTAATTGTTGCACGTAGCCCAGGGCAACGCCCTGGGTGAATGGTGATGCATTGATTAAAGTGTCGCGCTCTGTAAGAGCAGTCCCCTTTATGAGGGGCAACGCCCCGTGGCATTGCGGGTTACGCGCTTGACGCGCGTGGCATTTTTGCGCCGTCGGCACAAAAATGCCGAATGTATTGATCGCGGCGTGCGTTTCCCCCGGGCGTTGCCCGGGGCTAGGGGCAACAACTGGCCTTTCAGGCCGCCCTAATCAATAGCAATCGTACCCCAACCAATTGCAATCGCATCATAGCACCATATATATATTTACAATATCATAACACCATGAGTTTCAACATACCCCAAACCGACAAGAAGCGCGTCGTCATCGTGGGCGGCGGCTTTGGCGGACTGAAATTGGCCAACAAACTGAAAGGTTCGCAGTTTCAAGTAGTGCTCGTTGACCGTAACAATTACCACCAGTTCCCGCCGCTTATTTACCAGATAGCATCGGCGGGCATCGAGCCGAGTTCCATCTCTTTCCCCTTCCGCAAAATCTTCCAACGCCGCAAGGACTTCTTTTACCGCATGGCGGAGGTACGCTCCATTTTTCCCGAACACAAGATTATTCAAACCTCTATCGGCAAGGTGCAGTACGACTACCTGGTGCTTGCCGCCGGCACTACGACCAACTTCTTCGGCAACGAGCACGTAGAAGGCGAGGCCATGCCGATGAAGAACGTGAGCGAGGCTATGGGACTGCGCAACGCGCTGCTCGACAACTTCGAACGCGCCCTCACCTGCGCCGGAGAACAGGAAAGGCAGGAACTGCTCAACGTGGTCATCGTGGGCGGCGGCGCAACGGGCGTGGAAATAGCCGGCGCACTCTCTGAAATGAAAAACTTTGTGCTGCCTAAGGACTACCCCGACCTGCCGTCGAGCCTCATGCATATCTATCTCGTGGAAGCCGGACCGCGCCTGCTGCCCGCCATGAGCGAGGAGAGTTCGGCGCACGTGGAGAAATACCTGCGCGGCATGGGCGTGAACGTGCTGCTCAACAAGATGGTGACGGACTACAAGGACCACTGCGTGATACTCAAAGACGGCAGCAGCATTGCCACGCGCACCTTTATCTGGGTGAGTGGCGTGGCGGCGCAACCCGTGGGCAACCTCGATGCGAGCCACCTCGGGCGCGGGCGGCGCATCATTGTGGACGAATTTAACCAAGTGAAAGGCCTCGACGGCGTGTTCTCCATCGGCGACCAGTGCATCATGCCCGAAGGCGACCCCAAGTGGCAGGGCGGACACCCGCAGCTGGCGCAAGTGGCGATACAGCAAGGCACGCTCTTGGCAAAGAACCTGAAACGCCTCGCGGAGGGACAACCCATGCGCCCGTTCCGCTACCGCAACCTCGGCACGATGGCCACGGTGGGACGCAACCGCGCCGTGGCAGAGTTCAGCAAAATGAAAATGGCGGGCTTTGTGGCGTGGTTCATGTGGCTCGTGGTGCATCTGCGCTCTATCCTGGGCGTGCGCAACAAACTCATCGTGATGTTCAACTGGATGTGGAACTATTTTTCTTACAGCCAGTCGCTGCGCATGATAATCTACGCCAAGAAGGCAAAGGAGGTAATCCGCCGCGAGCAACGCCTCGCATCCACACACTGGGGCACCGACCTTCTCAGCGAGGGCTCGGAAGACGAAAGTCCCGAAGAATAATCCATTGCAAACAGTAGGGGCGTTTTGCAAAACGCCCGCC
>JALFJC010000166.1:0-6499 GCA_022775595.1 Bacteroidales bacterium
ACGCCATGTTCGACTACTACGGCCTCTATTGCATGGACGAGGCCGACCTCGAATGCCACAAGAACTGGGAAGACAATCTCGGTCTTTCCAACACCGCCTCCTGGGAGCCGGCCTACGTGGATCGAGTAGAGCGCATGGTGCTGCGCGACCGCAACCACCCCTCCGTCTGCTTCTGGTCGCTCGGCAACGAGTCGGGCGTTGGCAGCAACCTGAAAGCCTGCTACGACCGCGCCTACGCGCTGGACAGCCGCCCTGTGCACTACGAAGGCGCAACGCGCGGCAACGCCGACTACTCGGATATGTGGAGCGTGATGTATCCCAACGTCAGCCGCGCCACTTCGCAGGCCAACAACAACTGGCGCAAGCAGCCCTATTTCATGTGCGAGTATGCCCACGCTATGGGTAACGCCGTGGGCAACCTCAAAGAATACTGGGACATCATCGAGGGCAGCACCTACGGTATGGGCGGCTGCATCTGGGACTTGGTAGACCAGTCTGTATATCGTTCCGATGATATTAAAGACGGCAACCTCACGACCAATGGTTTCCCGCGCTACCAGTCCGGCTACGACTTCCCCGGCCCCGCACAGGGCAACTTCGTGAACAATGGTCTCGTGAACGCCGACCGCGCCTGGTCGCCCAAACTCGCAGAAGTCAAGAAAGTGTACCAAGGCGTACGCTTCGGCGATTTCTATCCTTCCAACAAGAAGGCAAGCATCAAGAACATGTACCATTTCACCAACCTCAACCTCTATGAGATGCACTACGCCGTGCTCGCCAATGGCCATCAGGTGGAAGAAGGCACGTTCAACATGCCCGCGCTCAAAGCCGGCAACACTCTGCTCGTAGATATACCTTACACCTATCAGCCTGCCGCCGATGAGGAATGTCTCCTCAATCTCGAAGTGCGCCTTAAAGAAGATGCCACGTGGGCAGAGGCAGGCTACGCCATCGCCTCGCATCAATATTCCTTGCAGGAAGCGTCTGCTTCACTGCCCGCCGTCGAAACGGGCAGTGCCACGGCGTTTACCACCGACACGTCCAACGCCAACCGCGTGGTGCTTACTTCCGACAAGGCCAAGTTTATTTTCAGCAAGACCGGCCTGCTTTCGGCTTGGACTTACAACAATCAGTCTGTCATGACCGCCGGCCCCGAGTATGCCAACTTCCGTTGGGTGGAAAACGATGAGGCTTCCGGCAACACCGCTTCTGCCGCCAACGGCATCGATGCAAGCAGCCGCACCATGAACTATACCGTAGCAGCCGACGGCAAGTCGGCGCAGTTCACGGTAAATGCCTCCGGCACGCTCTGCTCCTACAACTTCGTTTACGACGTATATGCCAACGGCGTTATGGAACTCACGGCTTCTTACACGCCGCAGACCAGCGACCTGCGCCGCATCGGTATGCTGATGCGCTTCCCCGCCGCTTTTGAGAACGTGAGTTACTATGCACGCGGCCCGTGGGAGAACTACATCGACCGCCAAACGGCTTCTTATCTCGGCCGCTACACCACCACCGTTACGGACATGTTTGAGGCTTATCCCCGTCCGCAAACCTGCGGCAACCACCTCGACCTGCGCGAACTCGTACTGACGAATGCCGACAACTCGCTTGGCATTAAGGTGGAGAAAGCCGATGGCCAAGTGGCTTTCCAGTTGCTGCACTACGACGACGAGGCACTTTCCAAGGGCCGCCACCGCTGGGACGCTTCGCTCACGGCGAAGGACGTTTACGCCCACTTCGACTATATGCAGAAAGGTCTGGGCAACGGCAGCTGCGGACAGAACACGGGCACGCTCACGCAATACTTCTGCCCCTCGTCTGGCACATATACTTATAAGTTGCGCTTCACGCCGTTCGACACAACCGACACCGGCATCGCCGCCACGCCCCTCGCCGCTTCGCCTGCCGACTACGCCGTGCGCCACAGCGGCGGCATCGTCACCCTGACGGGCAACATAGAAGCCGGCACCTCCGTGGCTGCCTATAACCTTGGCGGCGTGCGCGTGGCCAATGCCTCCACCGCCGTCGGCACGCAGAGCCTCTCGCTCAACCTCGGCGCACAGCCCCACGGCGCATACCTCATCACCGTGACCAATGCCAACGGTACGCGTACGCACAAGATTGTGAAATAATAAACCATCATTATAAACGGTAAAAAGCCGCAGACCCCCGCCTGCGGCTTTTTATTATATTTGCTTACTTGTCTACTCGTTTACTTGTCTACTCTCCCATGACCCATATATTATTTATATGTCTCGGCAATATATGCCGCTCCCCGTTGGCCGAAGAAGTGTTCCGCACGCTGGCGGAGCGCAGCGGCAGGGGCAAAGATTTTGAGATTGACTCTGCCGGTCTGATTGACTATCATGAAGGCGAACTTGCCGATGAGCGTATGCGCCGCACGGCTGAGCGGCGCGGCTACCGCCTCACGCATCGTTCCCGTCCCGCCTGCGCCGCCGACTTCCGCCGTTTCGACTACATCGTGGCAATGGATGCCGCCAACCTGCGCGGCCTTGCCCGCCTGCGCCCGGCAGATGCCAAGGCAGAGGTACTGCTCCTTGCCGACTACCTCACGCACCACGCCTCCCCGTCCATTCCCGACCCTTACTATGGCACTGCCGCCGATTTCGAGCACGTCGTAGACCTATGCGAAGATGCCTGCGCCGAACTATTGCGCAGCTTGGAGTAATCTATTCAATAGCGTGTCGATTTGACCGATATAATAAAACGGAACATTCACGAGGCGGAAGGGTTTGGCGTGAGGCGCGGGCGTTGTCACTTCCTGCACCGAATAGTTGCCGCTCCATACCCTTAGTGCCACCACTGGGCGGTCGCAGGCATTGACAAAAGAGTGCAGGGAGCGCAACCGGGCGTTAGTGCCGGCTTTCACTTCAATGGGGATGATCTGTATGCCGTCCTGCCAAATGAAATCCATTTCTGCCGTCGCGCCTTTTTGGTCACGCACCCAAAAGTATTGGGCCTCTCTGTATTGTCTGTCGGCCGCGATGCGCAACTCCTGCGCCACGATGTGCTCAGCCGCCCTGCCGCGCCACGTGTCCAACAGTTCCTTGTTTTGCAGATATTGCACCTGAATGCCAGCAAAGAAGTTTGCCAGCCCCGTGTCTACCATCATGAGTTTCGGCGCGCGCCTTTTCGCCGGCATGGCGGGGGCTGCCATAGCTGTGACGGGATAGTCCAAAGAAAGGAGGTAGGCTCTTTCCAGCAAGTCCATGGCATCATGTATTTGCGTGGCGGTGTAGCTGCTGTTGCCGAAGCAGCCGAATGTGATGGTTTCGGCAGCAGAGAGCCAAGCCGTGCTTAATATATGGCGCAAGATTTTCGCCTGTTCCTGATTTTTGGCAAATTTTTCAGCGTCCTCGTTATAGCCTTTCAATAAGGCGTTGAATATGGGCGCGAGCCGCGTGATGTCGCCCGCGTCGAGGTATTCTGCCACTGCCTCGGGCATACCGCCGACAAGCGCATACGTATTAAACTCGGCTATCATGTCTTCGTGTAGCATTTCGGGCACGGAGAGTCCGCGCACCATATCTGCCCAAGCCTCTCCCCTTTTCGCTTCTAGATATTCGGCGAACGAGAACGGGCGCAAGGTCAGGTACTCCACGCGCCCCACGGGAAACGACAGTCCTTCTCTTGTCAGGCTTTGCAGTCTGCTCCCCGCGGCAATTACGTGTATCTCGGGAAACTCTTCGTAGAAATAGCGCAACATGGCCACCGCCTTTGGCTCTTCCTGGATTTCGTCGATAAAGAGCAGCATGCTGCTGTCCTTGCCCTGCATGATTTGGCGGGTGAGGCAGATGTACTGCCACAACGCTCTGACATCGCTGAACTTTCTGAATATTTCGGCATCGCCCTTTTCGAGATTTAGGTAGACGAAGGCATCGAAATCCTTGCCAAATTCCTTTACGAGCGTGGTTTTCCCCACCTGTCTGGCACCACGCAGCACCAGCGGTTTGCGGTGTGTCTTATTGCGCCAAATATTCAGCTGTTTTACTATCTCTCGCTTGTACATACGCAACACATTGATTTTATGACACAAAGGTAAATATATTTTCTAAAACATAGGCAACTTTCACCAAAAATCTTTCTAAAACATAGGCAGCTTTCACCTAAAATCTTTCTAAAACATAGGCATGAAGCCCCAACAATTAACTACCAACACGGGTCGGTTTCCTAATCAGGAAGCCGACCCGTGTCGTATCATTTGGCTGTTTGCTTTTGCCTTATTTCACCAGCACTTTTTCCACCTTGTCTTCTTGGCGGAAGAGGTAGATGCCGGCGGGCAGTCCGTTCTTGGCTGCGCGGGCGGCGCGCTTGCCGAGATATCGGCCCTCGGGCGTGTAAATCTCAACAGGGAGCGTCGGGTCTACGGCGGGGCGCAGCGTGCTGATGCCCGTAGTCAGCTGCACGGGCATTGCCTTGCTCCAAAGCGAGAGACCTTCCGCACCGATGGCTTGCACCATATAGGAATATTCAAAGCCCGGGCGCAGGCCTGCGACGGCATACGACGTGCCGGAAATATTGTTTGCCGTAACTACGGGCGTATCTGCGCCGGCGCTGTTGTTAAGCGCCTCGTCCGTGAAGTTGAGTTCGGAGAAGTCGCCGTTGTAAACGCCCATTTCCGTCACGTAGATGCGCTTGGAGGGATAGATGCCCACCTTATAGGTTGCTGCCACGTCGGTGAAATGCACATAGTAGGTGCCGGTGTTGGCAGAGATGGTTTGCGAGGCAAACTCCTGGTTGTTGCCCGTGAGGATGCTCACTTTGGTCTCAACGTCGGTGTACGAGGAATATTGCTCGGGCAGGAGGCGCACCGTCACGTTGCCGTCGGCGGGCGCGTTGCAGGAAGGCGTGATGAGCGAGCCGTTGAGGCTGCTCTTGCCGATGCGCACGCGGCCGTCGCTACCGTAGATATAAGTGCCTGTCCAGCCAGTTTGGGAGAGATAGGTGTCGAGCACGGCGGAGATGTTGGTGATTCCGTCTGCGCCATTGCCGCTGCCCTGCACATTGTCGAAGGTTTCAAGCACCTGCTGGTAGGGTGTAGGATTTTTCAGAGAGTTGTTGAACACTTTGAGGTTGTAAGACGATGCGCCTTCCACGGCCGTCCAGTTGGCGGTGAAGCCCGTTTCGGAAATATTCGTGGCTTCGAGCGGCAGGGGCGTGCCCGTTGTGTTGCCGCCCATAAAGTCGAAGGTTATCAGGCCGTCGCTGCTCTCCGTGATGTTCTCGATGGGTTTGCCCATATACTTGCGGCCGTCGCTGTTGGCGGTGTTGAGTTTGGCTGCAGGCGTAGACGTGTCGGTAAGCGACTTGTTGCGCTTCGTGCCGGGATAGGGGTCGCCGGCGCGGTCGGTGGGAAGGGTGTAAGGCTGTCCGTAATAGTTGCCCGAGGCAAACTGGTTGTCGGCGGGGATAATCGTCATGCGCTGAGGCGTGCCGTTGTTGGGCGTGTTCTGGTCCCAGGCCGACTGGCTATAGGTCACGTGCAGCACGAGCATGCCGTGGCCGTCGCTGTAAGAGTCCCAGCCTTTCTGCTGATGGTTTTCGAGCAGATAATATTCGTCCTTATTCCTGTCGTTGTAGATGATGTATGCCTCTGGCTCATCCGTGATGGGCTTCATGTCCTGGATGGTGATGGGGCTGTCGAGCACGGTGGGCGTGAGCCAGCCGCAGAACATGCGTTCGTAAGAGGTGTAAGGCGCGGGCACGTAGCCGTCGCCGCCGTAGGCGCCCGTGTCCATGATATCCCAGTTGTCCATACCCCAGTTGCCGCCATAGTTCGTGTCGTAGAAGTCGGGCAGGTCGAAGCAGTGGCTGTATTCGTGGCACATGGGGCCGATGCCCGCCATCTTCGTGCCGTCCGTGCCGTTGAGTTCGGAGGAGCAGGCGTAAGAGTTGATTTGCACGCCGTCGAGCGCGAGGTACCCGTAGCGGTATTGCAGCCAGTAGCGGTGCGGCCAGACGGTGTTTGTGCTTGCGCCGCTGGCTTGGCTATATCCGGCGTAGATGACATATATTTGGTCCACCTCTCCGTCGCCGTCCCAGTCGTAGTTGCTGAAATCCACCTCGCTGTCTACGGCCTTGCAGGCTTCTGCCACCATATATTCGGGGCGCACGTCGTTGCCCTCGGAGCCGGAGTCTGCGCCGTAGTACGACATGTTGCGGGTGAGGTTCACGGGACCCACGACGTCAAACTCCATGTCGAGCTTTCCATACGACTGGTCGTAGAAGTAGTCGCGCACGCTGCCGTAGTTGCCGTTGATCTTCGTGCCGCGCTTATTCATCATTTCTTCAAACTTCGCCTTGGTGCTGGTCGATGCCATTTTCGTGTCGGCAAAGTTCACGAGAATCAGCAGGGCGCGCTTTTTGCCCTCGAAGGCTGAGGCGCGCTGCGCTGGGCTTTTGGCCTTGACGCGCTGCACGGCCTTGGCGGCGGCGAGTTTGTTGCTCCATATCTGCTGCACGTCTTGCACGT
>JALFJC010000041.1:0-39600 GCA_022775595.1 Bacteroidales bacterium
TCCTGCATTTATGGCATCATTGCCAGCAGAAAGGCATCGGCATTCGCCACGTGTGCGACTGGATATGCCTATGGAACGCTTGCGGGCATAAAATTGACAAGGCTTTGTTTGCCAAGACTGTCGCTATGCTGCCAATCAAACGCCCCATGACTGCCATTGCCTGGATAGGGGAAAACTATTTGGGATTGGAGAAAGGTGTGATTCCTTTGGATACCGCTACCCAACAAGCCCGTAAGGACGGCGAATTTCTTCTGAGGGATATATTAAGGATGGGAAATTTCGGCCGTGCAACCGATATGATGAAAGGATTCAAAAGGGGGCATCACCTGAATAATCTTAGAACTTATATGCTGGCTTTCCGAAGACAGATGACGCTCTTTTGGCTTTGCCCGAGTGAAATAGTGGCATATCCGATTAAGTGGGTTTTAGGGAGGTCTTAAAATCAAATTTTTCTGTTATTAGAACATTTGCGTAAGGCTCGGCATCCTCTTAGTAATAGGTCGGTGTTGATCCATAGGTGTTTTTTTGATAAATATATTCTGCAATGCAAGAACGAAAAACAATTTATCTCTGCCTCGCTCACATGAGTGAGGAGGGACTGGAACAGAAGTATGTGAAGGAGGCGTTCGACACGAATTGGGTCGTGCCGCTCGGTCCCAATGTCAATGGGTTTGAGGAAGACCTGAAACAGTTTGTCAACGATGGCGTTGCCGATGGGCAGCGCGAAGTCGTGGCTCTTTCGGCGGGCACGGCTGCCGTGCATCTCGCCTTGAAAGCCTGCGGGGTGGGGCAGGGTGACGAGGTGATTGTGCAGAGCTTCACTTTCTGCGCATCGTCTCACCCTATTACTTACCTCGGTGCAACGCCCGTGTTCGTGGACTCCGAACCTGAGACATGGAATATGGATCCTGTGCTATTAGAGAAGGCGATCATCGACCGTAAGGCCGTGACGGGAAAATATCCGAAGGCGATAGTCCCTGTGGCACTCTACGGCATGCCCTACGACTGCGAGCGGATTATGGCCATCGCCGACAAATACGGCATTCCCGTGGTGGAAGATGCCGCCGAAGGTTTCGGCTCACGCTTTAAGGGGCAGATACTGGGTACGTTCGGCAGGTTCGGCGTGCTGAGCTTCAACGGCAATAAAATGATTACGACCTCTGGCGGCGGTGCGCTCGTTTGCCGCGATGCCGGGGAGAAAAACAATATTATGTGGTATGCCACTCAGGCGCGCGATGCCTATCCTTATTACCAGCACACTGCCATTGGCTATAACTATCGCATGAGCAATGTGTGCGCCGGTATAGGGCGCGGGCAGATGACTGTGGCGAACGCCCACATTGCGCATCACAAGCACGTGCAAGCACTCTATAAGGACTTGCTGAAAGATGTGGCGGGCGTTACGCTGCATGAAGCACCGAATGCCGACTACGACTCCAACTATTGGCTGTGTACGCTGACGCTCGACCCGAACTTGAAGATTAAGGGACAGGAGTTTGCCTACAAGGAGGTAATAAAGACGGCCGTGGGTGGCGCGGCGGGCGTGATCCATGCTGTGGACTGCCCCACGACGGATTGCCAGCCTAACGAGAACGTTGAGGCTTTGCGTGTGTTCATGCTTTCGAAGAAGGTTGAGGCCCGTCCCGTTTGGAAACCGATGCATAAGCAGCCCGTGTATCAGGACGCGCCGTCTTATCTGAACGGCGTTTCAGAGGCGGTGTTCAAGGTGGGCATGTGTGTGCCTGCTGGCCCGTATGTCACCGACGATGATGTTCGCTATATCGTGGATTGTATTAAGGAGGCAATTGTAAGATAGGGAATCAGACAATAAATAAAAAGCCACCGTCATAGTGCCAAACTGACGGTGGCTTTGATAAGACTCAAATCTTTGCTGTGACAAGGTTTGAGTGAGTAGGTATTTACACGGATGCTAAATATGGCATCCGTTTTTTTTTAGGAGGTCAATCTCCTTTCTTATGAATATGGAGCTTCTCTCGGCAATATGAGCAAGCTCCATTTCCTGACATTTTCGGCTGCGCTCGGCAATTACGTTGCGGGCGTTTTGCAAAACACCCATACTTGTGAAATTCGTGGGCAATAAAAAATACCGTGACAATTCCACCAAAATGCTCTTTTCGCAAATCTCGCCAAATTCAAATCAGATTTCATGCAAATTGCTTTACTATCACGTCATTTTGCAGTATTTTTGCCATTAAACAAGAGCATTAACCATATTAAAACACAAGAATTATGGCACAGACAGCAATGACCATCCGTTTAGACTCCATACAGAAGGCGAAATTTGACCAGCTCTGCGAACAGTTTGGCATGAGCGCCAACACAGCTATCAATGTATTCGTACGCACAGTCATCCGTAACCGCTGCATCCCCTTTACAATAGCCGCAGACAATGAGGAAAGCATACGTGAAAATGCCACAAAAGCATTCAGCGATATGAGAAGAGAAGCGATGTTACGTCCGGGGGCAGAAATGACTTTGGAAGAGATTAATGCGGAAATCGATGCAGTAAGAGATGTAAAAAGGGGCAAACAATAATATACTCACGTGTTGAGTGAAGCCGAAAATATTCAGGCGTTTTCAATGGGTTTAAATAACGACCTTTAATATTTGAAAACTGAATAATGATGGAAATAATCGAAATCAATGATAATATGCTGGCGGCATTGCATCTGCAAGCTGCGACTTCGGAGCGGAAGCGCATGAACTATGACCTTCGGACTACTTCTGAGGACGGTTCGCAACGTATGCTGAATGCTCTGGAAGTCGGGACGAAAGTGCCTATTCATCGGCATTTGGATACATCGGAGACTACGATTTGCCTGCATGGCTGTCTGGAGGTGGTGTTTTACGACTTACGCCCGAATGAGGACTGCGGCGGCCCTATAATGGGGGATTGCGGGACTGTGTTGTCTGGCGGTATGGAAGCTAATGTCTTTGAGCGGTATCGCGTAAGGCTCTGCCCACGCGAGGGGAAATATGGCGTGCAGATTCCGCTTGGGGCATGGCACTCGGTGGTGGTGCATGAACCGAGCACGATTTTTGAGGCAAAGGACGGGAGGTATCGGAAGTGAACAATATACCTGTTGGTTGAATTGGGTGTCACGTTGCTTAATGCCAAATCAACCGACATATTTCTCAATTCTTCTCATTATTCCAAGCAACAAGTAGGAGAAAAGGGATTTTTATCATAATTTTGCAAACAAATTATATTATTATCACCTAATACATTCTGAGTTTATGGCAAAGAAAGCTTTGATTACGGGCGTGACGGGACAAGACGGTTCCTATCTCGCCGAGTTCCTGATGAATAAAGGATATGACGTGCACGGCACGATTCGCCGCTCGTCGGTGGATTACCGCGAGCGCATTGCGCATCTTGAAGGCAAGCCTAACTTCCACCTCCATTATGCCGATATGGGCGACTCTATGAGTATTATGCAGGTGGTGGCTAAGGTGCGCCCCGACGAGATTTATAACCTTGCGGCGCAGAGCCATGTGCAGGTGAGTTTCGACGCGCCGGAGTTTACGGCCGACGTGGATGCCGTGGGCGTGCTGCGCGTGCTGGAAGCGGTGCGCCTGTGCGGCCTTGCGGATACCTGCCGTATCTATCAGGCTTCTACTTCCGAACTTTACGGAAAGGTGGAGGAAGTGCCGCAAAACGAACTGACGCCGTTCCACCCTTACAGCCCTTACGCCGTGGCTAAACTCTATGGCTTCTGGATTGTGAAGGAATACCGCGAGGCTTACAATATGTTCTGCTGCTCGGGCATTCTGTTCAACCATGAGAGCGAGCGGCGCGGCGAGACTTTCGTGACGCGCAAAATCACGCTTGCCGCAGCCCGCATTGCCCAAGGCAAGCAGGAGAAGCTCTATCTCGGCAACCTTTCTTCGCTGCGCGACTGGGGCTATGCCAAGGATTACGTGGAGTGTATGTGGCTCATCTTGCAGCATGAGCGTCCCGAGGACTTCGTCATTGCCACCGGCGTGCAGCATTCTGTGCGCGAGTTCTGCTATTTGGCATTCAAGTATGCCGGCATCGAACTGGAATTTCAGGGCGAAGGGCTTGATGAAAAGGGCATCGACAAGGCCACGGGCAAGGTGGTGGTCGAGGTATCGCCCGACTTCTACCGTCCCACGGACGTTGTGAACCTTTGGGGCGACCCGTCGAAGGCTAAGAAGGAATTGGGCTGGAACCCGCAGACCACTTCGTTTGAGGAATTGGTGCGCATCATGGTGAAGCACGATATGCACAAGGTGGCTGTCGAGAATGTGGCCGATGCCCTGCGCGTCAATCTTGCGGAATATCTGGAAAAGGGTATCGTGAAATAAGCGGGAGGTCGTTTCGATGTTGGAAAAAGATACAAAGATTTTCGTGGCGGGCCACAACGGCCTTGTCGGCTCTGCCATTTGGAACAACCTGAAACAGCGGGGTTACAGCAACCTCGTGGGACGCAGCCACCGCGAACTGGACTTGCTGGACGCCGCAGCCGTGAAGCGCTTCTTTGACGAGGAACGCCCCGAAGCGGTGGTGCTGGCTGCGGCTCACGTGGGCGGCATCATGGCGAACCTGCAATACCGCGCGGATTTTATCTATCAGAATTTGCAGATCCAGCAAAACGTCATCGGCGAGAGTTTCCGCCACGGCGTGCAGAAACTTCTGTTTCTTGGCTCTACCTGCATCTATCCCCGCGAAGCGCCGCAGCCTATGACGGAGGACTGCCTGCTCACCTCGCCGCTCGAATATACCAACGAGCCTTATGCCATTGCGAAGATTGCGGGGCTGAAGATGTGCGAGAGTTTCAATCTGCAATATGGCACGAACTATATTGCCGTGATGCCGACGAACCTCTACGGGCCTAACGATAATTTCCATCTTGAAAATTCTCACGTACTGCCGGCTATGATCCGCAAAATCTATCTTGCCAAATGCCTCAACGAGGGCGACTGGCAGGCGGTGCGCCGCGACCTCGACCTGCGCCCCGTGGAGGGCGTGGACGGCACGGCCTCCGAGCAGGCTATATTGGAAAAGCTGGCTCGCTTCGGCATTCGCCCGGAGAGCGTGACGCTGTGGGGCACGGGGCGGCCGATGCGCGAGTTCCTGTGGAGCGAGGAGATGGCCGATGCCAGCGTGCACGTGCTGCTGAACGTGGATTTCAAGGACACGTATGACGCTTCTGCCAAGAATGCCGACGGCATTGTTGAGGTGCGCAACTGCCACATCAATGTGGGCACGGGCAAGGAGATTTCTATCCGCGAGTGTGCCGAAAAGATTATGGCGGAGATTGGCTTCAAGGGCGAGCTGCTCTGGGACGCCTCTAAGCCTGACGGCACTCTGAAGAAACTCACTGACGTGAGCAAGCTGCACCGACTCGGCTGGCACCACAAGATTGAAATCGACGAGGGCATTCATCGCCTTTACGAATGGTACAAGCAGGGCATCTGCATCAACCATAAAGGATAAGATTGGGCAAAATCTTGGAAAAGTGGGGTAAATCCATCGAGTTTTACCCCACTTTTTTTGTATGCGTTAATGATTATTGTGTAACTTTGTCCCGTAAAACCCGCATTTTTCTTGCATTTTCAAACCAAAAACATATAAACTATGGACAAAAAGAAACTACACTTTGAAACGCTGCAACTGCACGTCGGCCAAGAGCAACCCGACCCCGCCACCGATGCCCGCGCAGTGCCTATCTATCAGACTACTTCTTACGTGTTCCGCAACTCGCAGCATGCTGCCGACCGCTTTGCGCTGCGCGATGCGGGCAACATATATGGCCGCCTCACCAATTCCACGCAGGCGGTTTTCGAGGAACGCATGGCGGCCTTGGAGGGCGGCGTGGCTGCCTTGGCTGTGGCGAGCGGCGCGGCGGCTGTGACCTATGCTTTGCAAAATCTCCTCGGACCGGGCGACCACATCGTAGCGGCCGACAACCTCTACGGCGGCTCGTTCAACCTGATTACGCACACGCTGGCGGCGCAGGGCATTTCTTTCACCATTATCAACGTGAACGACCTCGATGCCCTCGATGCTGCCATCAAGCCCAATACTAAGGTGGTGTATGCCGAAACGTTCGGCAACCCTAACTCCGATGTTACAAACCTTGACGCTGTGGCTGCCGTGGCGCACAAGCACGGCGTGCCTTTCGTGGTGGACAACACGTTTGGCACACCTTTCCTGATTCGCCCCATTGAGCACGGCGCCGATGTGGTGGTGCACAGTGCCACGAAGTTTATCGGCGGCCACGGCACGAGCCTCGGCGGCGTGATTGTGGACGGCGGCACGTTCGACTGGAAGGCGCAGCCCGACAAGTATCCCACGCTCGCCAAGCCCGACCCCTCCTATCACGGCGCGGTGTTTGCCGACGTGGCAGGCGCGGCGGCTTTCGTAACACGCATCCGTGCCGTCATCTTGCGCGACACGGGCGCAGCTATTTCCCCGTTCAACGCCTTTATCTTGCTGCAAGGTTTGGAAACGTTGTCGCTGCGCGTGGAGCGGCACGTTGAGAATGCCCTGAAGGTGGTGCAGTTCCTCGCCGCCCACCCGAAGGTGAGCCGCGTGAACCATCCCTCGCTGCCTTCTCACCCCGACCACGCCCTCTACAATAAATATTTCCCCAACGGCGGCGGCAGCATTTTCACCTTTGAGATTAAGGGCGACGAGCAGACGGCATGGCGGTTTATCGACTCGCTCGAAATCTTCTCGCTCCTTGCCAACGTGGCCGACGTGAAGAGCCTCGTGATTCACCCTTACACCACTACGCACTCGCAAATGTCGCCCGAGGAGTTGGCGCAGCAGCACATCACGCCTTCGACCATTCGCCTCAGCATCGGCACGGAGCATATCGACGACATCATCGCCGACCTCTCCCAGGCTTTCGACAAGTGCTGACGGATTCCTATTCAAAAGGATTTCTTGTTTACCGGGCGTATGCAATACGCCCCTACTCAAAATCCGCATTATTCGACCGGGTTGCTTCTATTTTGAGGCAGCCCGGTCTTTTTTTTATAAAAATAAATGTGCCCTAATGATAGACCAATGGTTACTTCTGCCTCTATTATGACATAAAGAATAAAAACGCGCGCGCCATTAAGTATATCAAAAAAACTAACACACTAACAAATTATGAAGACGTATAGAAACGACGAACCGATTGAGGTGCTCGGAGTAACTTTCAATGGTGTAAAGGACATGATCTGTCAGGCACATTCCCGCCAACCCAAAGGCGGGGTCTATGTGGGCGTTGACGCGCGGCTCTATCCCTGTTTCGACAGTTCAGACTACATGTACGAGGACCGGCATTACACGAACATTGTCTTTGCGCAAAGCCAAGAAGAACTCGATGCTAAGATGCAACAACTCAGGAATATCCGGGCAAAAGGCAACTACAACAAGCTGACGGACGAACTCCGCCCTATGGCCTACTGGGAAGGCGACAGGTTTCACAAGGTGTACGTGGTGGAATAGTGCGTTTATTAGTAGACGATTTTACAAGTAAACGAGACATTCCACATATGGCGGGCATTTTGCCAAACGCCCCTACTGCCTTGTACGAGGATATAAAAATCGGGCACGCCAACTACATTGGTGTGCCCGATTTCGTTTTTGTCGGATTGACCTGTCTTTTTTTAGTCTTTTGCCAACGGGTTCCAGCCTTGGGCTTTCAGTTCAAACTCTGCGCCGTCGCGTGTGACGAGCACCTTGCCCAGTTCGGGTTTGCTGATGCGGCCGATGATGGTCACGCCGTCCATAGCCGCCACTTTGTCGTGGTCGGTGAGCGGCACGGTGAAGAGGAGTTCGTAGTCCTCGCCGCCGTTGAGGGCGCAGGTGGTGACGTTCATATTCAGTTCTTCGGCTGCCGCAGCTGTCTGGTAGTCAAGCGGTATGCGCTCCTCGTAGAGGCGGCAGCCCACGCCGGAGGCTTTGCAGATGTGGAGCATTTCGGAGGAAAGGCCGTCGCTGATGTCGATCATCGCCGTGGGGCGCACGCCGGCGGCACGGAGCTGCTCCACGATGTCGCGGCGTGGCTCGGGTTTGAGGAAGCGTTCCAAGAGATACTCGCGCCCCTTGAAATCGGGCTGCGCCGCTTCTGCCTGTGCGGCGGGGCGGGAGTTGAACACCATCTTTTCGCGCTCCATGAGCTGAAGCCCCATGTAGGCTGCGCCGAGGTCACCGCTCACACAAATGAGGTCTGTGTCGCGGGCACCGCTGCGCCGCACGATGTCTTCCTGCCGCGCCGAACCGATACACGTGAGACTCAACGCAAGTCCCGTGAGCGAGGAGGTGGTGTCGCCGCCCACGATGTCTACATTATAGTTCTTGGCGGCAAGGCGTATGCCGGCATAGAGTTCCTCAATATCCTCCACCGAGAAGCGGCGCGAGAGGGCGATGCTCACGATGAGTTGGCGCGGCGTGCCGTTCATGGCGTACACGTCGGAGAGGTTCACGGCGGCCGCCTTGTAACCGAGGTGCTTGAGGGGCGTGTAGGTGAGGTCGAAGTGAATGCCTTCCATGAGCATATCGCTCGTTACGAGCACCTGCTCGCCGGGATACGACAGGACGGCGCAGTCGTCGCCCACGCCAAGTTGCGTGGAGGCATTATGCACGGGCAGACCGCCGGTGAGGCGATCTATCAACCCGAACTCTCCGAGTGTGGAGATTTCAGTTCTTTGGGACATTATAGCAAAGATTAGTAGGGGCGTTTTGCAAAACGCCCCGACTCGTTTAATATTAGAAGTAGAAACCGGCACCGATTTTAAGACCCACGGTGCTGCCGCCGCCGAAGTCGTTGGTACTCATCTTATAATAGACGGCCGGCTGAATGGTGATGTATTTGTTGATAAAGAAAGCATAACCCACCTCAATAGGGATAAGCAGGTCGTTGTTGTTCTTGGTGAAGTGTGCATACTCCAAACCGCCGCCGAGATACACGCCGCATTGGTCGAAATAATAGCGTGCACCGGCACCGATGGAAACGTCATCGGTGTACCGCGTATGGTCGTAACCCAAGTTGCCTTTCAGCAAGAGGCAGTCGGAAATGAAATAACCGGCTTCGGCATCCAGACCGAAGCGGAAGCGTTCGTTACTGCTGTACGACATGCCTAAACCCGTGAACGAGAGGTTGGCATATTTCTTGCCCTTTTCAAACTGGGCGTTGGCATTAAGGGCGGCTACAAGAAGTAGCAGGAACAGTGTTATTTTTTTCATCTTGTAAAAGGATATCTTGGGCTGACTGCCCGGTTATAAAGTCCAAATTTAGGGAAAAATCTCATTATCTCCTAAGAGCGTACCGTTATTTAACTTTTTTTGCGTGCAAAACAGGGCTACGTGCCCCATTGTGCGCCTCAAATTGAGTTCCACGCAGGGGTGCAGGCGCACTGCGCCGCCTTTTCTGACAAGCATCATGTCGATGCCGAGCGGACCGCAGTATTTGCCTTGCAGGAGGGTTTGGAGCGCGGCGGTACTGGCTGCTATCAACTGCGGCAGCAGGATGGGCAGCGGTACGCCTATCTTTTCGAGCAGCACGGACTGGGGCGCAATAAGATTGCCGCCGTAGGCCCCCGTGGAGGAGGCTGTGAAGTACGACAGGCCTTGATAGGAAATCGTGCCGTCTGCAAGGGCTTCAAATTCGAGGGCAAAGTCCTTGATGCGGTCGTAGAATGGTTCGGCGGCGATGCTGCCCTGCTTTTCCAAAATGCGCTCCACGCGGCGGCGCACTGTTTCGGAGAGCGGCGCGCCAGCCTTGAACACGCCCCGCCCGCTGCACGACCACGGCGCTTTCAGCATCACGGCGGCATGGCGCGAAGCAAATTCTTCCACAGCACCGATGTCTGTCAATATTTCCGCCTCACCCACCGTTTCGGGCAAAGCCTGCTGCAGCAGGCGGAGCAGGCGCACGGACGTGGCGCGGGAACTTAACTGCCTTATTGCCTCAAGCCGTTCAGCATCAGGCAGCAACCGATCGGGCGCACCTCTGAGGCGCAGGCGGCGGCACAGGGCTGCGTCCCAGCCCCAGGGATCAATGCGCCCTACCCTCTCCCAAAGGGCGGGCGTGAGGTCTTTGGGAAAAACATCTTTGGCAATTTTCCACGAAAACTCCTGCACCTCCGCGTCGGGCAGCAGTACATAATCCCCCGCATCGCTCCACAGATGCGGCCACCGCGCCCCCTTTTGCGCCATGGCGCGTGCCGCGCGGGTCGGCGTGTAGAAAGGCGTGCCGGCGGCAAGAGCCTCATCGTGGTCGGGATTGAATATGTGCAGGGTTGGCATATTTTTTTAGTAGACGAGTATTTGAATTAAGATGAGACGTTCTGCCTGCTGGTGCTGCTCTACTGGTTACTTTTTGATATATTTTAAGAAAGGTGTTATATAAGTGTCTTTCATCACCTTGCAACGATGTTTTGCACTATTCACAAATGTTCTAATATACAAACGGCTCCATTCTTCTTTTGTTCCACTCCATGATTGATTTAGCTCTTTGACATGAAACTGTATCTGCATTCCTGATGCCCAATTTATGTAAAGACGCTTAGGATCTGCTAGAAACAAATTCGCATAATAAGCTTTCTGACAAACTAACTGTTGTTCTGTTTCTGCCCAATCTACTTCTACATAATTCAACTCGATATTCTCAAAATCATTATTGTCAATCATCAGAGCGCATAATTGAGCTAATTTGTATGCAGAAATGATATTGGGAGCCTGTGCTTCTTTTGCAATGTTTCTCGTTTTAATATCAATCAATTGATACTTTTCCTCTTGACAAAAAAGAATGTCGGCTGTGTCGTTTTGTTTCTCTTCAAAAATATTTGAAGGCGACCATTCTTTGGTTGCCTTTTCGCCTCGACTTAGAAGAAACAGCAAAGAAGGCGAATCAAATAAAGATTGCCGCTGCTCTAATGTAATATGTTCTGGATGACGTAAGTATATATCATTTAAGAATTCAAATTGCTTAAATACCCGATTTGGATAGATCTCTTTGAGATAATGATATACATATTTTTCAAAAGGTTCTCCTGCTGCGTGACCAGACAGTGTCCCATGCTGTTTAGCATTAGGGCGGTCTACTGTTGCACCTGATAGATTTTTTATTAGAAGTTGGAAATCAATCATATTTAAAAAGTTGATTAAAATGATTATTAATAGAATCTATATGTTTTTCTTCTTTATCAAATAGATACATTCTCACCTCCTCTGTTATGGATTTGTGAATGCTTACTTCTTCATCATTTCCCCAATTTATTGGCCTATATGGAATACTTGCTATTGGAGCTTCTGAGAACTCTACTATTGCTCCTTTGACTATTCCGTTTAGTTCCAGCCATGAAAAAACCCTTCTATTATTGAGAAATGCCAGCAAATACTCAATTGATTCCCTACATGTCGGCTTCCTAAAAATTGCTGTAACATCTTGTGTTGGGAAAACACCTGAAGGTGCATAGCAAAAACGGAAATAGCGCTTGTTAGATATTCTTTCTTTGCAAGGCACAAATATTCGTGCCTCTTTTCGCTCAAACAATTTTTGGTTGCGAGGAAAGACAAATTCCCAATATGGTATATCCCTTTGGTAGGAATATCTACCTGCTAATCTTGACAGATAGGGTTTAAAATGCTCTGCAAAATGAGGGTACTCTGATATAAATTGCCGGTCTTCCAATTTTGCTTTCAAAAAGATGTATGGAGTTGTATTATTAAAATGATAGGCTCTAAGGTCTTTGGCTTTGATAACAGATATGAGAGCTGCTTGCTCCTTAGAATTTAAAGATGCAGTATTATTAATTTGAAAAGCAGCATCTAAACCAGAAACCATACCATTACCTATATCGCAAAATTCACCCAAGCGAAACATATATGACCCAAACAAGTTGCCTATGGGCTTTTTGCAAGCCTCCTCAAAACTATTTATTTGGTTCTGTTGCTGTTGAGTTGCAAGCAACCAACGCTTCCCAATCTCAAAGTGTGGTATGATTTCTTTTTGGAAACAAGAAAGTGTGAGCAACTCATGGGTTAAAGGCAACCCCCTTGCTTTGTTATATCGATATAATGTTATTTCTTTCTCTCTTTTTTGTGATTTGACAAACCTAAAAATCACAAAAGAAGCAGTTACACCCTCAAATAAAGGAGCTTCTTTAAAATGGTAAATCTCACTGAAATAGCCATTTTTACAGATGTAATCTCGAAGCGTGGCCGAATGGGTCGAATTCATCCAATAATCAGTACAAATGAATATTAACTCCCCATTATCCGTGAGATGCTCAATGCTTTTAAGTATGAAAATGAAAAGATAATCGCAAAGACTATTGAAATATGTTTTCCATAAAGCATTGTTTTGGAGCTCTTCTTTTAACTCCTGTTCTAAATTTTTCCATCTAATGTATGGTGGATTTCCTATAACAACTTCAAATTTATGACATGTACTTACGGAAAGGAAACTTTGATGACATACATACGAAAATTCCTTTGCCAAATCATGGTCTATTTCATATGCAAGCAAATTAGAGAAACCTTGATCTTCCAAACATCTGAGAAACACTCCTTGGCCACAAGACGGTTCTAAGATTCGACTATCTTTCGAATGCCGAATTAATGAGACCATAAAATCCGCTATTAAAGGAATGGTAAAGTATTGCCCATATTTATTTTTTTCAGACATAATAAGGATAGGAGAAGTGGGAGTCGAAAATTAGTAGAAAGAATTGCTATATCAAAGCCATTCGGGCAGTTCGAAGAGGCGCGTTCCGTTGGAGCCTTTTATTAAGATGAGCCGTCCCGCCTGCGGGTGCTGCTGCAAGTGCGCCTTCACGGCAGCCGCGTCTGCAAAATGCGGGGCGTCGGGGGCAAAGGGCGCGAAGTTCTGACCCACAAACCACACCTCCGTACCTGTCAGAGCGCACGCCTGCTGCGCCACCTTGGCATGCTCCTCGGCAGAGGCATCGCCCAGTTCGCGCATCTCGCCCAGAATGGCCAGTTTCGCGCTGCCTTCCATCAAGGCGAAGTTGTCGAGGGCAGCCTGCATGCTCGTGGGGTTGGCGTTGTAGGCATCTACCACAAGCGTGTTGCGCTCCGTGCGCTTCAGTTCCGAACGGTTGTTGGTGGGGCAATAGTGCGACAGGGCGTGCGTGATTTGTTCGGGCGTAACGCCGAAATGCAGACCCACCGCCGCCGCCGCAAGGGCGTTGGTGGCGTTGTACGCCCCAATCAACTGCGTTTTCACCTCCTGCCACTCGCCGTCTTTCGGCCGCCAGCGCAGTTCGAGGAACGGAGCGCAGCGCACCGCCTCGCCCTCCACGCCGTAGCCCTTGCCGGGCAGACCGTAGGTCTCGGCGGGCAAGCCTGCGGCGATGCCGCACAGATGCTCGTTGTCGGCATTCAGGAAAATGCTGCCGCCAGGCTTGCGGCGCAGGTAGTCGTAGAGTTCGCCTTTGGTGTGCACCACGCCCTCGAACGAGCCGAAGCCTTCGAGGTGCGCCTTGCCCACATTCGTGATTAGTCCGAAGTCCGGCTGCACAATTTCGCTCAGCGCGGCGATTTCGCCGGGATGGTTGGCACCCGTCTCTATAATGGCTATTTCGTGGTCGGGACGCAGTCGCAGCAGGGTTTTGGGCACGCCGATGTGGTTGTTGAAATTGCCTTGCGTAAACAGCACTTTATATTTCTCGCCCAGCACGGCCGCCACGAGTTCCTTCGTCGTGGTTTTGCCGTTCGTACCCGTGATTTGGAGCGTGGGCAAAGCAAGTCGGCGGCGGTGCAGGGCAGCGAGCTGCTGCAATGTTTCCAGCACGTCGGGCACATGAATAAGTCGTTCATCGCCTTTTATTTCCGGGTCGTCCACCACGGCGTAGGCGCAGCCTGCCGCCAGTGCTTGGAGGGCAAACTCGTTGCCGTTGAACGATGCGCCGCGCAGGGCGAAGAATATGGAGCCTTCGGGGCAGTCGCGCGTGTCGGTGGTCACCGTGGGGTGCGCGAGGAAGAGGTCGTAAAGTTCGTTGAGGGTCATAAGGGATACATATTATATATATGTGCAAAAGTACAACTAAATATTTTTCGTGCCAAAGCGGGCGCGTGTGTTTTACGGCATCATAAACAACCCATGAACGCTTTTTGTTTTCTCAATTGCCGCCCAAACGCCCTACCCTATACGCAATTTTTTACCCCGAAAAACTATTCATCTATTCATTTTTAAACTTATGTTATTGGTTATCAATAAGAAACGGCTGAATGGTTTGGAGACTAAACCCTTCACAAACCTTTCATTTGTCTTGTCCTGAAATAGGTTGACCATTTACCGGTCAAGTTGCCCAACTTTCTACAACTATCTCATTCTGCACCGCGTCTGGAAGCCTGTCTCTGGTGCCACTTTCTGCAAGAAATTTTTTATTTTCAGCAAGATTATTTTGCCTATCAGCAAGATAAATTTTCCTGTCATATAAGAAAGTTTTTGTTACAAAGTTTGTAACACATGTTAGAAACTTTGTAACACATATTACAAACTTTGTAATACATGTTACAAACTTTGTAACAAACTTTTTCTGCACAGATAGTGAAAAATATCCAGGACTTAGGAAAAAATAGCTTGGGGATAGCAAAAAATATCCGCCTCAGAGTTCTTGGGCGAGAAATCTCACTTTTAAGAAGACAAAAAAACAACCTAGCATTTTAGTACTGGGTTGTGAAGGGTTGGGTTGCCTGAACTATACACGCATAACCCGCTTGAATACAGATAGATAAATAATATAGTGACGGGTGTGCTGGGTTTTTAGGGGTAAAAAAAATGCGTATAAGCACCGGTTGAAACCAAATGTTTGTGCACCACGAATCTCAAGATTTATTTTTGCCCACGAATTATCGTGGGCAAAAAAACAAATTGTGGGCACAAACGTTCGTTGTTTTTACGACAACTTAGACAACTCTTGACAACTTTTTTTCTGTGCTGCCATTTTAATGTGACGACAACAGGGACAACTTCTGACAACTTTCAGTTGTCTTTCTGCATGCGAGGCGGGCGTATAAAATACGCCCAGTTGTCTATGTTGTCGTCATATTAAGCGCAAATTGTCAGACTCGGAGTTGTCTTTTGTTGTCTAAGTTGTCGTAAAAATAAATCTTCATATAAATGCACAGACCAGCAATCGAACGGCGTTATTGCCGGAATAATATTTTAGCAGCCGGGCAAACTATCTGTTTGCCCGGCTGCTGAAATTATAAAGGGAACTGCGTGTTTGCTCCCAGTGCGTTTTTACTTTATGGGATATTTCTCGAGAATGGGGTCGTCGTACTGGATTTGCAACTGCTTGAGGCGTTTCATTAGTTGCTTGGTCACCTTCTCCATGCCGGGCTGCCCGTAGAGGTTGTGCAGTTCGTTGGGGTCGGTTTGCAGGTCGTAGAGTTCCCAAACGTCGATGTCGTTGTAGAAGTGCATGAGCTTGTAACGCTCAGTGCGGATGCCGTAGTGGCGCTTCACGGCGTGCTCGGCGGGATATTCGTGATAATGGTAATAGATGTCGTTGCGCCACTTCTTGGGATGCTCGCCGCGCAGCAGGGGCAGGAGCGACACGCCCTGTATGTCGGCGGGGACGGGTGCGCCGGCAAGGTCGAGGAAGGTGGGGGCGTAGTCGATGTTCTGCACCGCCTCGCGGATTTCGCCGCGTGCCGTCAAACCGGCGGGCAGGCGCATCACGAGCGGCGTGCTGAACGACTCTTCATACATAAAGCGTTTGTCGAACCATCCGTGCTCGCCCATGTAGAAGCCTTGGTCGGAGGTGTAGACCACGAGGGTGGAGTCGAGCAGGCCGGCATCGCGGAGGTAGTCGAGCGTGCGCCCCACGTTGTCGTCGAGACTTTTGAGCACTTTGGCGTAGTCGCGCATGTAACGCTGGTACTTATACTCCGTGAGGGCGCGGCCTTCGAGTTTGCGGGCACGGAAGTCGGCGGCGATGGAGTCGTAGAAATGGTCGTAGCGCGAGCGGTCTTCCGAGTCGAGGCGGCCTATCATGTTGAAATAGTTCTGGCTGAGGCGCGTCTTGAGGTCGGGGCTGTAAATCTTCGTGTCGTAGGTGAGGTCCATGTCCTTGCCGATTTCCATCTCCTGCGCCTTGGCGGCGGGACGGCCGGCGTAGTCGTCGTAGAAGGTTTCGGGAATGGGAAAGGTCACGTCCTCGTATTCGTGCAGGTATTTCATCTCGGGCAGCCAGTTGCGGTGGCAGGCCTTGTGGTGAATGAAGAGAATGAATGGGCGCGACTTGTCGCGCTTGTTTTCCATCCAGTCGATGCTCTTGTCGGTGATGATGTCGGTGACGTAGCCATGCTCGCGCACGGTGCTTTGGTCCATCTTGATGAAGTCGGGGTTGTAGTAGTCGCCTTGTCCCGGCACGATGTTCCAGTAGTCGAAGCCCGTGGGTGAGGTGACGAGGTGCCATTTGCCGATAATCGCGGTTTGGTAGCCGGCCGCACGGAGGAGTTTGGGCATCGTCTGCTGCGTGCCGTCGAACACGCCGTGCTCGTTGTTGGTGAAGCCGTTTTTGTGGCTGTGCTTGCCGGTGAGCATGCAGGCGCGGCTGGGGCCGGAGAGGGAGTTGGCCACGAAGCTGTTGGCGAACTTCACACCGTCGGCGGCGATGCGGTCGAGGTTTGGGGTCTGCACGTAGCGGTTGTCGTAGCACGACATCATCTGCGCCGTGTGGTCGTCGGTCATGATGTAGACGATATTGTAACGTCCCTGTGCTGCGAGCGTGGCGGGCAAGGCCGGAAGCAGTAGCAAAAGATTTTTTTTCATTGTGTATATTGTGATATTTGGGTAACGACAAAAGATTTATTGTTCTCTATGGATCGGGGTGCCAGCAACCGTAAGGATTTCATGCCTGTCTTTATCATAGAAGTATCGTTCTATGGTGGCATAGATTGGTTGGAAATTAACCAATAAGCCACAAGAAGATTTGGTAAGAATCATGTAGTTGAAGAGTTGGGCTCTGTGAGTATTTGCCAAATCAACAACGGCTTTACATTCTATAATAATATCTCCTTTGCAAAGGAAATCAAGTTTGTATGTAGACTCCATTTCTTTGCCATGATATTTAGGGTGAAACACTGGTTCTCGCAGAAATGGTATGTCCCGTTCTGTCAGTTCTATTTCAAGCCCTTCCTGATAGCAATACTCATTCAAACCGGGACCTAATTCACGATGCACTTCGTGAATGGCACCGATAACATCATAGACATGTTCTTTTAATCTTGAAACATTCATGGTTTCCTTATTTTGACGACAAGAATTGCGCTAAGGCATTGCTTTGTTGTTTATGACGACAACATAGACAACTTGAAACAACCTTCTGTTGTTTCGTAAAGCAAATCGCGGTGCCTTTTCTTGGACGGCAACCTATACAATCGAGGACAACTAAAAGTTGTCTTTTGTTGTCTTTTGTTGTCTTTGTTGTCGTCTTATTAGAAACGACTGGCGAATCATCGGCTACGCCCATTGCGTTGATGTTTATGACGACAACATAGACAACTTGAAACAACTTGCAGTTGTTTCGCAAAGCAAATCGCAGTGCCTTTTCTTGGACGGCAACTTGAACCAATCGGGGACAACTAAAAGTTGTCTTTTGTTGTCTTTGTTGTCGTCTTATATAGAAACGCCAGGCGATACATTGGTCATGCCCATTGCTTTGTTGTTTATGACGACAACATAGACAACTTGAAACAACTTGCAGTTGTTTTGCAAAGCGAATCGCGGTGCCTTTTCTTGGACGGCAACTTGAACCCATCGGGGACAACTGAAAGTTGTCTTTTGTTGTCTTTGTTGTCGTCTTATATAGAAACGCCAGGCGATACATTGGTCATGCTCATTGCTTTGTTGTTTATGACGACAACATAGACAACTTGAAACAACCTTCTGTTGTTTCGCAAAGCATATCGCGGTGCCTTTTCTTGGCGGCAACTTATACAATCAAGGACAACTGAAAGTTGTCTTTTGTTGTCTTTGTTGTCGTCTTATATAAAACAACCTCTTATAGTTGTCGTTTTGTGGAAACAAATTCGCTTTAACGCAAAAACGGGAGCAGAACTCCCGTTTTTGTGAAAGGTGATCGGAAAAGGCTATGCCTGACCGGTCATCTGATATACGATGTCCATGATTTGCTTACCGAGTGCGTCGGCTTCCTCCATAGTGTGTGCCTCGGAGTAAACGCGGATAATCGGCTCGGTGTTGCTCTTGCGGAGGTGAACCCACTTGTCGGCGAAGTCGATCTTCACACCATCGATGTCGGTTACATGCTCGTTCTTGTAGAGCTCCTTCACCTTTTGCAGGATAGCATAGATGTCGGTGGTGGGGTCGAGGTCGATGCGGTTCTTGGCAATGAAATACTTAGGCAGAGAGTCGCGCAACTCGGTGGCCTTCATGCCGGTCTTTGCCAAGTACGTGAGCAAGAGGGCGATACCTACGAGTGCGTCGCGGCCGCTGTGGGCTGCGGGGTAGATTACGCCGCCATTGCCTTCGCCGCCAATCACGGCACCCGTTTCGCGCATCTTCATCACAACGTTCACCTCACCCACGGCAGCAGGAGTATAGTTGCAGCCGTATTTCTCGGTCACGTCGCGTAGGCCGCGCGTAGAGGAGAGGTTCGACACGGTGTTGCCCGGGGTGTGCTGCAGAACGTAGTCGGCAACGGCCACGAGCGTGTTTTCTTCGCCAAACATAGAACCGTCCTCGCAGATGAGTGCCAAGCGGTCTACATCGGGGTCAACCACAAAGCCGATGTCGTGGCGGCCCTTGCGGAGCAGGTTGCGGATTTCGCTGAGATTTTCCTTCAAAGGCTCGGGGTTGTGGGCGAAGTCGCCGGTAGGTTCGGTATTAAGGCCCGTCACGTGCGTTACGCCGAGTTGTCCGAGGAGTTTAGGCAAAATGATGCCGCCCACGGAGTTCACGGTGTCGATAGCCACGTTGAAGTGGGCGCGGCTGATGGCTTCCACGTCTACGAGTTCGAGGTCTTTCACCAATTCGATGTGGCGCTGGTCATAGCTGAGGTTCTTGGTGTAGCAGCCGAGGCTGTCCACGTCGGCATACTCAAAGTTGCAGCTGTTGGCAAGGCGCACCACCTCAGAGGCTTCGGCGGGGGGGAGGAACTCACCCTTCTCGTTGAGGAATTTCAGGGCGTTCCACTGGCGGGGGTTATGGCTGGCGGTGATGATGATGCCGCCGCAAGCCTTTTCCATCGTGACGGCCAGTTCGGTGGTCGGCGTGGAGGCAAGGCCGATGTTCACCACATCGAAGCCCATGCTCATCAGCGTGCCGCAGACTACGTGCATCGTCATCTCGCCGGAGATGCGGGCATCGCGGCCTACGATGATTTTGCGACGGAAGGAGCGGCTCACCACTTTCTCGCGCAGGGCGGCGTAAGCCGAAACGGATTTTGCAATGTCTACGGGGTTGAGCGTATCGCCCACTTTTCCGCCGATGGTGCCGCGGAAACCCGAAATGGATTTAATGAGTGTCATTTTTGAGAAAAATTATTTTGCCAGTTGTTCTTTGATGAATGCTTCCATCTCGGGCAGGTGCTTCTCTGCGCTTTCGAGCAGTGCAAGCTGGTTCTTGGTGCGCACGAGATTGTGCTCGGGATATTGCGTCTTGAAATAGGTGTCGCCGTTGAGGTAGTCGGCGTAGAAGCGTACCACCTGCATGTAGGGGAAGAGCGTGGCGGCATAGGGCAGGTTCTCAATTTCGATGGGGGTGAGGAACTTGCTGGCCGTTTTCAGATAGCCCTTCGTGAAAGCCTTGAAGACCTCCATGTTGAAGCCCACCTTATCGATTTCGGGGCAGTCCTCTGCCACAAAGTTGGCGGCGGAGCGCAGGAAGTCGCCGTAGTCGGAGAAGATGAAACTGGGCATCACGGTGTCGAGGTCGATGACACAGAGCACGTTGTCGTTCTGGTCGAAGAGAATGTTGTCGACCTTCGTGTCGCAGTGGCACACGCGCTTGGGCAGTTTGCCTTCGCGGTGGAGGCGTTCGCCGCGGCACATATTTTCGGCACGCGCCATCACCTCGTCCACGATATACTTCGTTTCGGCGAGGCGGCCTACCTTGTCAGCCTCGACGGCCTCTTTGAGCTGCTGGAGGCGGAACTCGATGTTGTGGAAATCCTTAATGGTCTCGCCGAGTTTCACAGGTATGTCTGCCAGCATGGCTTGGAAATCGCCGAACGTCTCGCCCACGATGTAGGAACTTTCAGGTGTCACGCCCGACTTGGTCACCGTGTCGGGAATGAATACCATGACGCGCCAGTACTTGTCGCCGTCGAAATAGAAATACTTGCCGTCCTTGGCAGGTACGAAGGTGAGCACCTTCCGGTCGATGTCGTAGGTGTTGGCGGCTTCGAGTTTCTTGCGGATATGTCCCGTCACTGCCACGATGTTGTCCATCAGCATCTCCACGTCGGGGAAGATGGCGTTGTTCACGTTTTGCAGCACGTAGTCGGGAGCGTCGCCCGCAGTCACTACTTTGTAAGTGGTATTGATAAGTCCGTTGCCGAGCGGCTTGATTTCTTCGACATTGCCTTTAATGTCGAATTGGGCAACAATCTGTTGCATGTCTGTTTGATTCATAGTATTTATAGGTATTAGATTATTGTAGTTTCAGACTGATGCAATATAAATTGATGTATACAATACATCTCTTACTTGCAAATGTACGTACTTTTTTCTAAAAAATGCTTTTTTGCCTCTTTTTTTATATGATAATGAGACTTTTTTGCCTTTGCGCCTCGCCCGCGTCCTGCCAAAAATGGCAAAAACCGCTTTTCATAGCAGCAAATTAAAGTTTGGCACGCTTTTCGCATAAGACAATGGCGAAATCACAAACCAAATCAAATAAAAAACTGCTATGAACATCAAACCATTGGCTGACCGCGTGCTCGTTAAGCCCGCAGCAGCAGAAGAAAAGACAGTGGCAGGCATCATCATTCCCGACACTGCGAAAGAGAAACCCCTCAAAGGCGAAGTGCTCGCCGTTGGCAACGGCACCAAAGACGAAGAAATGGTGCTCAAGGTGGGCGACACTGTGCTCTACGGCAAATATGCCGGCAACGAGGTAGAACTCGACGGCGAAAAATATTTGATCATGCGCCAGAGCGATGTGCTCGCCGTGCTCGCATAATCGCCGCCACACAATATTTATATTATATATAGTAGACGAGTAGGGGCGTTTTGCAAAACGCCCGCCGAATGCAATAATGACATAAATCAATGAGGCAATCATCAACCGGGCGTTTTGCAAAACGCCCCTACTCGTGAGACCTTAATTCAAATACTCGTCTACTTGTAACTTGTTTACTAAAAAAAATTAAACTTACAACCATGGCAAAAGAAATCAAATACGACGTTGAAGCCCGCGAGCTTCTCCGCGAAGGCGCAGACGCGCTTGCAAATGCAGTGAAAGTGACCCTTGGCCCGAAAGGCCGCAATGTGGTTATCGATAAAAAATTCGGCGCACCCCGCATCACCAAGGACGGCGTGAGCGTAGCGAAGGAAATCGAACTCGACGACCCCTTCCGCAACTCCGGCGCACAGCTCGTCAAGAGCGTGGCCAGCAAGACGGGCGACGATGCCGGCGACGGCACCACCACCGCCACCGTGCTCGCACAGGCCATCCTCACCGAAGGCATGAAGAACGTGGCTTCCGGCGCAAATCCCCTCGACGTGAAGCGCGGCACCGACAAGGCCGTTGCCAAAGTAGTGGAAAGCATCAAGGCACAGGCCGAGCAGGTGGAAGAAAGCTATGAGAAGATCGAGCAGGTGGCCACCATTTCCGCCAACAACGACGCTGAAATCGGTAAGCTCATCGCCGACGGCATGCGTGCCGTAAGCGTTGACGGCGTGATCACTATCGAAGATGCCAAAGGCCGCGACACGGTGCTCAAGACCGTTGAAGGCATGCAGTTCGACCGTGGTTATCTCTCCGCTTACTTCGTAACCGACGCAGAGAAGATGCAGTGCGTGATGGAAAACCCCTATATCCTTATCTACGACAAGAAGATTTCGGCCATCAACGACTTCCTGCCTATCCTCAATCCCGCCGTACAGACCGGCCGTCCCTTGCTCGTTATTGCTGAGGACGTTGACAGCGAGGCACTCACCACGCTCGTTGTGAACCGCCTGCGCACGCAGCTCAAAATCTGCGCTGTCAAGGCTCCCGGCTTCGGCGACCGCCGCAAGGCCATGCTCGAAGACATCGCTATCCTCACGGGCGGCGTGGTCATCAGCGAAGAGAAGGGTCTCAAACTCGAACAGGCCACGCTCGAGATGCTCGGTTCTGCCGAGAAGGTGACCATCACGAAGGACAACACCACCATCGTGAACGGCGCCGGCGACAAGGAGAATATCCACAACCGCATCGCCCAGCTCAAAAACGAGATTGCCAACACCACCAGCTCTTACGACAAGGAGAAACTTCAGGAACGCCTTGCCAAACTCTCCGGCGGCGTATGCGTGCTCGAAGTGGGCGCCGCCAGCGAAACGGAGCAGAAAGAGAAGAAAGACCGCTGCGACGACGCGCTCTGCGCTACGCGTGCCGCCATTGAGGAAGGCATCGTGACGGGCGGCGGCGTGGCTTACATCCGCGCACAGCAGACGCTTGAAGGCCTCACGGGCGACAATGCCGACGAAACGACGGGTATCGCCATCGTGCGCCGCGCCATCGAAGAACCTCTCCGCCAGATTTGCCGCAACGCCGGCCTTGAAGGCGCAGTGGTAGTCAACAAGGTGCGCGAGGGCGAGGGCAACTTCGGCTACAACGCCAAGACCGAGGTTTACGAAGACCTCCGTGCTGCCGGCGTGGTAGACCCCGCCAAGGTGACCCGCGTGGCTCTTGAAAACGCTGCCAGCGTAGCCGGCATGTTCCTCACCACCGAGTGCGTCATCTGCGACAAGAAGGAAGACAAGCCCGAACTCCCCATGGGCGCTCCCGGCATGGGCGGTATGGGCGGCATGATGTAAACGAGCACATCAGACATATTTATATACAACGCGAAACGCGGATGCAGCGACCAGAAGCTGCATCCGCGTTTTTTTATTTGCGAGTTGGCGTGTGCGGCTTACGCCAGCAGTTTTTCGGCGTGTCGCACCATTTCTTCGGGCACGGGGCCGATGGATTCCAGAAAGTGCGGCATCTCCCGGGCATAGACCTCCGCCATGCGCTGGCGGGGATAGAAGAGTGTGGAGTGGCGCAGGTTGGCAAGGCGGTCGCACATTTTCAGATAGGGCGCAAAGGGCGTTTGGCGTATGCCGGCATAATAGCGTTCGCCAGCGCGCTCGGCGCGGGTGCGCCCCTTGTCGTTGGTGAGTGCGTAGACCGTCTCGGCGGCATCGCGGGTGCGTATGCTGCAACCGCATTCCGCATTGAGGCGGTCGAAGACTTTCATGAGGTCGTTATAGGTGAGCCGCGCGTCTTCCAGGGCATCGTGAAACCATGCAGCGGCAAAAACCGTTTCCATATCCTCTTCCGCCAGCGGCAGCAAGTGGGCGAAACGCAGGGCATAGTTTGCCGTGAGGCGCAGATGATAAGAATAAGGCAGGTTCCCGCCGTAATACTGGTTCACGGCGGCGTGGGCAGCCGCCGCCTCGCGGGCAATGGCATCAATGTGCGCTTCGTGGCGGAGGTAAGTTTCGAGAATAGAAGAGGGAGTTATTGGTGTGGTCATTTGTAGAAAGGAGTAATGTTTTAACTCGTTGGTTGAATTAACCGCTATATTTTCTACCAGAAAACATGGCTGATAAATTATCCTGCGCAGCGGGCGTATAAAATACGCCCCGTTGTCTCTGTTGTCGTCATATTAAACGCATGAATGTCAGGATTGGAGTTGTCTTATGTTGTCTATGTTGTCGATTTTATTTTTACGACAATTGGGACAACTTTTGACAACATTTATTATCTGCGTTGCCGTTCTCAATATGACGACAACCAAGACAACTTTCTGACAACTTGCAGTTGTCTTTCTGCGCGGCGGGCGTATAAAATACGCCCCGTTGTCTATGTTGTCGTTTTTATTTCTGCGCCAGCCAAGTACTGGCAGGCGGCTTCTGCGCAGCGTTCACCGTCGATGGCTGCCGACACGATGCCGCCGGCATAGCCCGCGCCCTCGCCGCAGGGGAATAGACCGGGGAGCGTGGGACTTTGCAGCGTGACGGCATCGCGCAGAATGCGGACGGGGGCGGAGGTGCGCGTCTCGGCGGCGAGTAGCAAGGCCTCGTTGGTGAGGAAACCGTGGTAACGCCGGCCGAAGTCCAAGAAACCTTCACGCAAACGCGACGAGACAAACTGGGGTAGCCAGAAATGCAGGGGCGAAGCTATCACTCCCGGCGTATAGCTGGTTTCGGGCAAGTCGGCACTAAGGCGGCGATTGACGAAATCGGCCATGCACTGCGCCGGTGCCGTTTGCCGGCGGCCCGCCTGCACCCAGCAGGCGCGTTCCAAGGCTTCCTGAAACACGAGCATACGCAGCGGGCTGCCTTCCTGCCACTCTGCGGCGGGGTGGGCGGCGGCAAAACTTTCGTCGGCAAAGGCTTCCTGCATGAAGGGACGCAACTCGCCGTCGAGGTCGTCCACGCGCGTCTCAACCACCATGCCCGAATTGCTCCATGCAGACGACCGCCCCGACGGGCTCATGCCGTTCACCACCACCTGCTCCGCTCCGCTCGCCGCAGGCACCACGAAACCGCCCGGGCACATGCAGAAACTATACACGCCGCGCCCATTGACCTGCGTGACAAGGCTGTATTCGGCAGCGGGCAACCAGCGGCCGCGCCCACTCTTTTGGTGGTAGAAAATCTGGTCGATGAGGTGTGACGGATGCTCCAAGCGCACGCCTACGGCAATGTCTTTGGCTTCGAGCGCGGCAGGCGTTTGGCTGAGCATACGGTAGACGTCGCGCGCAGAATGGCCCGTGGCCAATATCACCGCGCCCTCGAAGGCGCGACCGTCGCGGCACTGCACGCCCCGCACCTTGCCGCGCTCCACGATGAGCCGCTCCGCACAGGTTTGGAAATGCACCTCGCCGCCGCAATCTATGATGCGCCGGCGCATCGCCTCGATGATGCGCGGCAGGCGGTCTGTGCCGATATGCGGGTGGGCGTCTTGGAGGATATTCACTGCCGCCCCGTGCTGGCAGAACACGCGTAGGATTTTCTCCACATTGCCCCGCTTCTTCGAGCGCGTATAAAGCTTGCCGTCGGAAAAGGCTCCCGCCCCACCCTCTCCGAAACTGTAATTGCTTTCAGGGTCTACGATGTGCGCCCGCGATATTTGGGCGATGTCTTTGCGCCGCTCGTGCACATCCTTGCCGCGCTCCACGACGACGGGGCGCAGCCCGAGCTCTATGAGCCGCAAGGCGGCGAACAATCCCCCCGGCCCCGCGCCTACCACAACGACCTGCGGCTTGCCCGCAACAGAAGTGTATGCCACTTCCTCAAACATTGGCGCATGAGGCACTTCGTTGACGTACACATCGAGCGTGAGGTTGATATAAATGGTGCGCTGCCGGGCATCGATGCTACGGCGGCGGGTGCGCAGGGCGGTGATGGTGCGTGCGTCTATCTTGAGCAACGCGGCAACGTGCTTTCGCAGCCGCTCTTCGCTGCCCGCCACATCAGGCGTGACGCGGGTGGATATATTATGAAGCATTATGATGAGTTTTAGTAAACAAGTAGACGAGTAGACAAGTAGACAAGTAGACGAGTTGGAGCGGGCCGTAAGCCCCAGTTGTTGCATATAGCCCGGGCAACGGCCCTAGGAACAAGCAAACATTCTTTCTGCAAAAATACTAATTTGCCCTTAAACGGGCATTATCTGCGCACCAAGGTTGTTTCTTAAACGTCCTTTAACATGCCTTAGACGGCACAAAAGCGAAAATTCTGTAACTTTGCGGGCGTATTTATTTTGGCATTTACCAGCAAGCAAGCCGCTGTTACCATCATTCAATGCGATTTTCCTGTACACATCTTATAATATATATATTCGCCATTTCTCTTGTCCTGCCCTTCGAAGCCGCCGCGCGTAAAAAGGAAACGAACGGCAAGGGTATGGCGGCGTATGCCGCGACAGAACCCGACGCACAGCCGCAGAAGGCAAAGCGCGACAAAGCCGTGGCGCGCACCCTCGCCCTTGACCAACCCTCTGCCGCCAAGGTAAACACGCGCTACCGCGAGGGCATCGACGTGTCGCACTATCAAGGAATGATTGATTGGGACGCTTTGATGGAGGAAACGCCCATCTCGTATGTTTACATCAAAGCCACGGAGGGTGCTGCGCTCGTGGACGACACCTACGCCTACAATCTGCGCGAGGCGCGCCGCGTGGGACTGAGTGCGGGCAGCTACCATTTCTACCGCCCCAACGTGGACTGGAAATCGCAGTTGGAAAATCTCACCTCAACCGTGCTGCGCGAGGACCAAGACCTCGTGCCGATTATCGACATCGAGCATCGCGGCAACGTGAACTACGATAAATTTATCTCGGACCTCAACTCTTTTGTCCGCGAGGTAACGAAACATTACGGGAAGAAGCCGCTACTTTACACGTTCCAGAATTTTTACAACAAGTATCTCTGCGGCACGTTCAAGGACTACCATTGGATGATAGCCCGCTACCGCCCCGACGAACCGACGCTCGACGACGGTCGCAAATATATTATCTGGCAATATTCTGCAAAGGGCAGCGTGAGCGGTATCCGCGGCAACGTGGATCGCTCGCGGCTTATGGACGGCTTCTCGCTATCAGCCTTGGCGATGTAAGAAAGGAACAACGCTATTCCCTATTTGTATACTCGTCTACTCCGTCTACTTGCCTACTCGTTAATATTTATAATAAGAGAGGCATTTCGCATCACAGAAAGTTGTTTTTTTGTTGCCCACGAATCACACGAATGCAATCATTGTGCGTTGGTTTAGGAGGCTGTGTCAAAATTGGCACAGCCTCTTATGTGTGGAGTAGGGACGTTTTGCAAAACGCCCGAAATATGATTGCCTCAATGACTTATGCCATGCGGCGCACACGGCGGGCGTTTTGCAAAACGCCCCTACTGGGTCACCCTTTCGTAGTCGGCAAAGGTATAGGGCGCGGCGTTCTTCTCGTCGGGCTCATGCGCCTCGGAGCGCACCAGCCGCCAGTCGTCGCGGCAAAACTCAGGAAACCACACGTCGGCATGCTCGGCAGTGGCATCCACCTCCGTCAGATAGAGGCGGTGGGCAAGGGGCAGTGCCTCGGCATACACCGACGCGCCGCCGATGATGAACACCTCCTCGCCCTCCTGGCAATGCGCAAGGGCTTCGGCCAACGAGGCGAAGCATTCGGCTCCGGGAAAAGCCGAGGCGGTGCGCGACAGCACGATGTTGCGGCGGTTGGGCAATGCGCCCTTAGGCAGCGACTCAAACGTGCGCCGCCCCATGATGACGGTATGTCCCGTGGTGAGCTGCTTGAAACGGCGCAGGTCAGCCGAAAGGCGGAAGAGCAACCCATTGTTGTAACCGATGGCGCGGTCGCGCGCCACGGCGCAGATGATATTGATCATGATTATCTTTTGAAAAACTACTATAGTATCTAACGCGTTATACACAATGCTTATATGCTTGAACGATTTATTTGCGTGTTCGGGATTAACCCAGACCCGCAAGTTATTGACAAACTTTTCAAAGAACTCATTTTATTTGCTGCCAGAGCCGCTTAGGCTTGGCTAATTTTTAGCGAACCATTGTAAGCTTTTAAATAATTATAAATGTTAGAAATACCTTCCATCAAGATGAATCTTTCTCATATGACCATCAGCTAATCCTGTCACTGTATTGTAGTGATTTCTTGGAGACCAATAATCCATATTAAGGACATCTCTTTTCAATTCCTCATACAATGAGGTATCCATCAGCGTAAGGAATATCTCAGAGTCATCATTTTCTGTAATATCACAAGTCGTTCCATCTGCTCTATTCGCTGCAAATGCTATACATTCTCCAATACCATCAAAAAAGGTTGTTGAGAGACGTACAGGAAGGTATTTACTAGCTTTTTGAAATTGCCAGTCAATAGTCGTATCGTTTATATTGATTTGCATAGTTGTTGGGGGTTACATTATTATACCAAATGAAGAAAATCCTCTTAAATCGTCACAATATTCATCATGCATTACACTTAGGTATTTCTTCCCTATTTCACAGGCCTTCATATTTGCATCTTTGAAAGCGTCTTGGGCTCTTGTTAGTTGTATCAGATAGTATTTGATACATTTATAAATCATATCTTTCTTTGTTTTAACATCATCAGGGTTTGCCTCAAACAGTTCATTTAATGACATACCCATCAATTTGGCAAACATCAAATCAAAATGAGGGATTTTGTATTTGTCAATGAGATAAATAAGCCTTTGTGTTGCAATAATAGATTGCATGGTTCCCATTTGAATGCCTCTCCAAAGCCCTATTACAGCGCAATGGAGTGACATTTTAAACTTAGTATTCTCATCATTAAAATCATTGTCCGTTTCAATGTATGGCGTACGTTCTAAGATGTGACTGAATGCCATTCCGACATGATAACCATCATTGTCACTAATAGATAAAAAATCTTCAAGATTGTTTAACGTATAGTCGTACAAATCTTTTGCATACTCATCAAATTTGTCAGCAGTTTTAGACTGTATGTTCATACCAGGTATTCCTGCCGATAAATTTAGAGTAAAAGCTAATTCTTGAATTTTGCTCATAATCAATACTTCGGTATACCGAAAAATTAAAAGTTAAACAATAGAACCGACAAAAGTTGGTTCGAAAACACTAAAGAGGTCATTGAAATGTTGTCAAAACGAACTATTGTTTATGTTGCCGTCTATACTGATTCCAACCCGTAATATATATATTAATTCCACCCAACGGGGGTATCTTTATCCCCCTTACTACACCGACACCTTTGCCGCGATGTGGGGCCAAGGGTCGTAACCCTCGAGGGCGATGTCCTCGAAGCGGAAGTCGAAGATGCTCTTCACGTCGGGGTTGAGCACAAGGCGCGGCAGGGGGCGTGGCGTGCGCGTGAGTTGCAGGCGGGCCTGCTCGAGGTGGTCGAGATAGAGGTGCGTGTCGCCCGTGGTATGGATAAATTCGCCGGGCTGCAGCCCGCACACCTGCGCCACCATTTGGAGAAGCAGGGCATAGCTGGCAATATTGAACGGCACGCCGAGGAACGTGTCGGCCGAACGCTGGTAGAGCTGCAGCGAGAGGCGGCCGTCGGCCACGTAGAACTGGAAGAGGAGGTGGCAGGGCGGCAGGTTCATGCGCCCGAGGTCTGCCACGTTCCACGCGCTTACCAGCAGGCGGCGCGAGTCGGGCGTTTCCTTGATTTGGCGGATTACCTCCGAAATCTGGTCGATGTGGCCGCCGTCGTAGTCGGGCCAGGAGCGCCACTGATAGCCGTAGATATGGCCGAGGTCGCCGTTCTCGTCGGCCCATTCGTTCCAGATGCGCACGCCGTTGTCTTGCAGGTACTTCACGTTCGTGTCGCCGCGCAGGAACCAGAGGAGTTCGTAGACGATGCTTTTCAGATGCAGTTTCTTAGTGGTGAGCAAGGGGAAGCCATCGGCAAGGTCAAAGCGCATCTGATGGCCGAAGATGCTGCGCGTACCCGTTCCCGTGCGGTCGCCTTTCAACGCGCCTTCGTCGAGTATGCGGCGCAGCAGGTCTTGATATTGTTTCATTATTTATCAGAAGATATTTATCTGCAAAAATACGTATTTTGTGCAACAAAAGCCTCTTTTTCCTTGTTTGCTTATAAGAAAAGCAGTAGTTTTGTGGATATTCACCCGTAAACTTGTTTACTCGTTTACTTGTCTACTCGTTTACTAAATCACCAACATGCTTTTGGAAAACTACGCCGTGGCAGGCATCCTCGTGCTCTACGCCATACTGATACTTAGCTCCGTGACCGTTGTCGTGCTCGAAAACCGGCAGCCGGCCAAGACCATGGCGTGGATCCTCGTGCTTATCCTCCTGCCCGTCGTGGGCTGGGTGGCGTATTATTTCTTCGGGCAAAACATACGCAAGGGACACCGCATCAACAAGCACACCGAACCCCTCTACCTCCACGACGCGCGGTTTGGCAATGCGCCCGAGCAACGGATTGACCGCGAACTGATGCCGCTTTCGCAACTCGTCTACAACTGCGGCGGCTCCGCCGTCTCCGCCGGCAACGACCTCACGCTGCTCGGCAACGGCCGCGCTTTCCTCGATGCCCTCTCCGAAGCCATCGCCTCGGCCCGCAGCTACGTGTATCTCCAAACCTATATCCTCGCCGCCGACGCCGTGGGCGAAACTGTGGCCGACCTCCTGCTTGCCAAAGCCGCCGAGGGCGTAGACGTGAGGCTGCTCTACGACGACGTGGGCTGCTGGAACACGCGCGACAGCTATTTCCGCCGCCTCTCGCGCGGCGGCGTGAAGGTAGAGGCCTTCCTGCCCGTGCGCTTCCCCACCCTCACCGACAAGGTGAACTATCGCAACCACCGCAAGATTTGCGTCGTCGACGGCACGCTCGCCTTCGTGGGCGGCATGAACCTCGCAGAGCGTTACCTCAGTCCCTCGTGGCACGACCTCCACCTCCGCCTCACAGGCCCTGCCGCCGCCGCACTCGGGCACATCTTCACCACCGACTGGGACTCGGTTACCAAGAACAGCCGCCGCGCCAGCGCCGCCTCACCCCCCGTCCCCGCCGCCGAGCCCCCAACTGCCGCTCCGCCCCCTTGCACCGCCGAGGCCACCGTGCGCGATGCCCTCGTGCAGATTATCTCGCCCTCGCCCGTTTCCGTGATGAGCGAGATGGAGTGCGCCTTAGTGTGGATATTGCTCAACGCCCGCCGCTACGTCTATATGCAGACACCCTACTTCATGCCCACCGAGCCCGTGCTCGGCGCTATGCAGACGGCAGCCATGTCGGGCGTGGACGTGCGTCTGATGATACCCGAGAAGCCCGACGGCTTCTGGCTGCGTTGGTCGGGCTACAGCTACGTCACCGAAATGCTGCGCGCCGGCGTGCGCGTCTACTTCTTCCGCCCCGGCTTCCTCCACAGCAAGACCATAGTGAGCGACGACCGCCTGTGCAGCATCGGTTCGGGCAACATCGACTTCCGCAGCCTCGAAAACAATTTCGAGACCAACGCCATCATCTACGACCGCTCCATGTCGGCCGCCGTGCGCCGCGTCTTTGAGACCGACATGGAGAATTGCCGCGAAATCCTCCGCGAAGCCTGGGACCGCCGCCCCCTGCTCCACCGCCTCTTCGAGTCGAATGCCCGCATTGTCTCCCCGCTGTTTTGAGAGAAACAGAGATTTATCTGACCGCCGCCTCATCGCCGCTAAAACCGCACGGTCTTATCCTGAAATTGATTGACAATTTCCCTAAAGGTTGGTTTTCATGCAACGTTTGTGCGTCTTGCTATTAAGTGCATAAATTATCTATACGCGCGCGTTACGCATTTATTTTTCCCGAAAAACCTTTCAACCCAGCACTAACTCGCATAACCATCTGTAATCAAACGGTTTGCGAGTGTATGGTTTGCACCTCAAACCCGTCACTTATGACGGGTTGTGTCTTGTCCTGAAATTGGTCGGCCATTTACTGGCCAAGTTGACCGCCCTTCCTACAAACATCTTTTTCTACGCCCTCGCCGAGAAGCCCGTTTCGAGCATCACTATCAGCATGATAGTTTTCATTACCCGCAAGATAATTTTTACTATCCGCAAGATAATTTTTCCGCTCATATAAGATAGTTTTTGTTACAAACTTTGTAACATGTATTACAAACTTGCTAACGCATATTACAAACTTTGTAATATGCGTTACAAACTTTGTAACAAACATTCTCTGCGCAGATAGTGAAAACTATCACGGGCTTAGGAAAAACTTTCAAGGACTTAGTAAAAAATATCTGCCTTAAACTGCGGAGCGGGTAGGCTGGGAGCCGGACATTCTAAGGCAATCTGGCTATTGTTTGCCCAAGAATTTCACGAATTTTCGTGGGCAAAGAGCCTCTTATAAGATAGCGTTTCCGCGCGCTGTCTTGTTTTTTTTATTTTGCCGGCGCAAAAGTTCGTGGGTTTTATATATATTTGCATTAGTTTTACCCACTTACAGGAAAAAGCCTGTACTCCTATGAGCGAAGAACAGAAAAAAGACTTAAAACGTTTTTTCTCCATTAAAGAAGTGGCAGAAGAGTTTGGCGTGAATGAAACGTTGCTACGGTTTTGGGAGAAAGAATTTCCGCAAATCTCGCCTAAGAAGGGCGGTCGCGGCATCCGCTTCTACACCCGCGACGACATTGAGCAACTCCGCATTATCTACAACCTCGTGAAGGTGCGCGGCCTGAAAATCGCCGCCGCCCGCGACCTGCTGCGCAAAAACAAGGAGGGCACCACGCAAGCCGTAGAGGCCGTGGAGCATCTGCGCAACGCCCGCGCCGCGCTGGTGGAACTGCGCAACCAACTTTCTGAAATGTAAAAAAAGGCAATGGCTAAGGACAAAACCGCCTTCGTGTGCTCGGAATGCGGCTACGACTCGCCTAAATGGGTGGGACGCTGCCCGTCGTGCGGCCGCTGGAACACGATGAAGGAATTTACTGTTACGGCAGAGCCGAAACCCTCCGCTTCGGTTCGTGCCGCCGCCGCTTTGGGCGGTACGGGCAAGCCGCGGGGCGCAGTGCGCCTGGCAGCCATCGATGCCGCCTCAGAACCGCGCATGCCCATGCCCGACGCCGAACTCAACCGTGTGCTGGGCGGGGGGCTTGTGCCTGGGTCGCTCACGCTCATTGGCGGCGAACCGGGCATCGGAAAGTCTACCCTCCTGCTTCAAACGGCACTCGCACTCGGCTGCCGCGTGCTCTACGTGAGCGGCGAGGAAAGCGAGAGGCAAATCAAACTCCGCGCCGACCGCATCGGCACGCCAAAGGGCGACCTGATGCTGCTGTGCGAGACGCGGCTGGACGAAATATTTGCGCAAATCCGCGCCGTGCAACCCGACATCGTCGTTGTGGACTCTGTACAGACCATCTATTGCGAAGGACTGGAAAACTCGCCGGGGTCGGTGACGCAAATCCGCGAGTGCGCCGCCGCCTTGCTTAAATACGCTAAGGAGAGCGGCGTGCCCGTGCTGCTCGTGGGGCATATCACGAAAGACGGCACAATTGCCGGCCCGAAGATTTTGGAACACATCGTCGACACCGTGCTGCAATTCGAGGGCGACAGGCATTATCTATATAGAATATTGCGCAGCATCAAGAACCGTTTCGGCTCTACCGCCGAACTGGGCATCTACGAGATGCGCGGCAGCGGGTTGCGCAGCGTGGACAATCCGAGCGAACTGCTCCTCACGCGTGAAAACTCCGAACTGAGCGGCACGGCCGTGGCGGCGGCGTTAGAAGGCTTCCGTCCTTTCCTCATCGAGACGCAGGCCCTCGTGTCGTCGGCGGCTTACGGCACGCCGCAGCGCACGGTGACGGGCTTCGACCTGCGCCGCCTCAATATGCTGCTTGCCGTGCTCGAGAAGCGCGTGGGCTTCAAAATTATGCAGAAAGACGTGTTCCTCAACATAGCCGGCGGCCTGCGCGTCTCCGACCCTGCCATAGACCTATCGGTCATCGCCGCCGTGCTGTCGAGCAACGTAGACACGGCCATCGGTTCGGACGTATGCATGGCGGGCGAGGTGGGGCTTAGCGGTGAGATCCGCCCCGTGACGCGCATCGCCCAGCGCATCGCCGAGGCCGAGAAACTCGGATTCAAGCGAATGCTGGTGCCTGCCGGCAGAGTTAAGGGACTGGAACAGCAACCGCAAAACATGGAACTGGTGCCGGTGGCACGTGTGGAAGAGGCCCTGCGGCAGTTGTTCGGATAACTTGTTGATGATTTGTTTTATTTTGAAGAAAATGTACTACGTAAAGAAAAGAATAGAAGTGGCATTCGCCCACAGCCTCAGCCTGAACTACGAGAGCAAATGCCAGCGGCTGCATGGCCACAACGGCATCGTCACCGTTTACTGCTGCTCCGAAGAGTTGGACGAGAACGGCATGGTGGCAGACTTCTCGCACATATCGAGCAGCGTGAAAGATAAACTCGACCATCGCTGCCTCAACGAACTCTTCGACTTCAACCCTACGGCCGAAAACCTCGCGCGATGGATTTGCGACCACACGCCCCGCTGCTACAAAGTGTCGGTGCAGGAGAGCGAGGGCAACACGGCCGTCTATGTGAGACCGGGGTTTGAAAACGCCGCTTTATAGCAACCATGCGCGTCAACGAAATCTTTTACTCCCTCCAAGGCGAGGGCTTTTTCACAGGCACGCCTGCCGTGTTCGTGCGCTTTTCAGGCTGCAACCTGCGCTGCCCTTTCTGCGACACGCGCCATGAGGGCTTCACCCTAATGAGCGAGGAAGAAATAGCTGAGACTGTGGTGCGCTATCCCGCGCGGCACGTGGTGCTCACGGGCGGCGAACCGTCTTTGCAGGTCACTCCGCGCCTTGTGGACTTGTTGCACAAGGCCAAACGCTTCGTGGCGATGGAAACCAACGGCACGCGCACTGTGAATGGGCTTGGCCTCGACTGGGTGACCGTTTCGCCGAAGCATTATTTCCTCGGACAGGCCGCCGCCCCTGCCGTGCGCCGCCCCGATGAATTGAAACTCGTCTTTTCGCCCGAGGCCTTCGCCGCCGCCCATGCCAGCCCCGAAGATATTGCCGCCGGCTTCCAAGCCAAGCATCTTTTCCTGCAACCTTGCGACACGGGCGATGCTGCCCGAAACCGCCGCCTGCTGCAAGAGGCCGTGGACTACTGCAAAGCGCATCCGCACTGGCGGCTGTCGTTGCAGACGCATAAATATATAGGAATAGAGTAATATTCCGCCCAAAACTTGCCTATTATATAGGAAACTGCTAATTTTGCAATCCAAATATGCACTTGGCTTATTTGCCGACGACGGGTCAGACCGGATTTGACAGCGGGCAGAAGCGGTGTGTAAGCATGCAGTGCGCCTGAAAGTGGGCACTTAAATCTCGGCTTTCAAAAATTTATCTGGCGAAAACAACTACGCTATCGCTGCCTAACCGAAGCACAGTAGGTTATCGGCTTAATTCCGACACAAGGTGACGGAACGATACATCACCCAAGGCTACATGTCCCGAAGCGACTTGACAAGGTGGTGCAGCAAAATCGGGACTGACCTGAGGCGGCCTCGCGCCGAAGGCGAGATTTTTAGAGGATAAGGCAACGGTTGGTGGCTCTGGTCTTGCCGCTGCACGAAAATTCAGTCAGAGATAAGCATGTAGAAAGCATATTGGTTCCCTGTTTGGACGAGGGTTCGACTCCCTCCTGATCCACTCAACATATATCTTTCAGAGCAATGAAAGTAAAGGAAGTCGCCGAGACCCTTGAAAGGTTCGCGCCGCTGCCGCTGCAAGAAGGCTATGACAATGCCGGCTTTCAGATTGGATTAACAGCCGCCGAAGATGTTTCAGGGGTCTTATTGTGTCTTGACGTGACCGAAGAGGTCATAGCCGAAGCAGCGCAGAAGGGCTGCAACCTCATCGTGGCGCACCACCCGCTGCTCTTTCGCGGCGTGAAGTGCATCGACCGCTCCACCATCGTGGGGCGTTGCGTACTCGATGCCATCAGCGCCGGTATCGGCATCTATGCCGCGCACACCAACCTCGACAACGCACGGGGAGGCGTGAACTTCGCAGCAGCCAAGATGCTCGGGCTCGAGGCCGTGCAGTTCCTGCAGCCCACGGCCGGCGGCGAGGGCGGCAGCGGCATCATTGGCACGCTGGCAACTCCCGTGCCCGCAGCCAACTTTTTGCAATTTCTGAAAACGGCATTCCACGCCGATAGCCTTGCCTATGCAGCAGGGCCTCAGAGCGAGATTAGCACCGTGGCCTTTTGCGGCGGTGCCGGGGACTTTCTCGTCGATGAAGCCGTGAAGCAAGGCGCCGATATCTTCATCACCGGCGAAATGGGCTATCACAGATATTTCGGCCACGGCAACGAACTGTGGCTCGCCACGCTCGGGCATTACGAAACGGAGCGGCACACCATTAGCCTGCTCCACGAAGTGCTGGCCGAGGCGCTGCCCGGCCTGCGCCTTGTGGAAACGGACGTGAATACAAATCCACTGAGATACATTTAACGTTTTGCCCACGGATGAAATATTTTTTGCCCACGAATTTATTTTTGCCCATGGACAAAAAAACTTAGTGGCAAAAAACTTAGCGGACAAATAATCATATAAAACTAACATTGCAAATGGCCATCTATTATAAACAAGAAAGCTACGACGTTATTGGAGCAGCCCTGCGCGTTTATAACAACTTGGGATGCGGTTTCCTTGAAGCGGTCTACCAAGAGGCTTTGGCCATTGAGTTTGATAACTCAGGAATTCCCTACGAACGAGAAAAAGATATTAAAATCATTTATAAAGGCATCGAACTCAAGCAGTCATACAAAGCAGACTTTCTCTGTTATGATGGTATTATCGTTGAACTGAAAGCCGTAAACCATCTGGAACAGTGCCACAAGTCACAAGTGCTCAATTATCTGTCTGCCACCAAGTTCAAGCTTGGTCTCCTGCTCAATTTCGGGAACCACGAAAAGTTGGAATTTGAGCGCATAGTCCTATAATATATTTACCTAAGAATAATATGTTTACCCACGGAAGATATATTTTTGCCCACGAATCTCACGAATCTACACGAATCTCGTGCTTTGCATTTTAATGGCGACCTGTACGGTCGCACGAATCACACGAATGCAATCATTGAATTAGTGAAAATTCGTGCGACCGTACAGGTCGCCATTTTCGATGAGTTTTGAATTCGTGTAAATTCGTGAGATTCGTGGGCAAAAAAAATAAGCTAGTGGGCAATAAAATAAATTCCGTGGGAAAATAGCAGGAACAATAACATTAACCAATAATTTACCATAATGGCAACATCTAAAAAAGAAACAGTTGACCTCACCGTAGAGCAGCGACTCAAAAAACTCTACGAGTTGCAAACCATGCTGTCGGAAATCGACCGCATCAAAATCCTCCGTGGCGAACTCCCCCTCGAAGTGCAAGACCTCGAAGACGAAATCGAAGGCATGACACACCGCGTGGGCAAATTCACCGAGGACGTCGAAACCCTCAAAGCCGACATCGAGGCCAAGCAGAACAAAATCAACACGGCGCAGCAGGCCATCAACCAGTACAACAACCAGTTGCACGACGTGAAGAACAACCGCGAGTACGACATGCTGATGAAAGAAATCGAATATCAGACGCTCGAAGTTGAACTCCAAAACAAGCGCATCGGCGAAACCCAGCGCGCCATTGAAACCAAGCAGGCCGACATCGAAACCACGAAACAAAACCTCGAAGAACGCCGCGCCGACCTCGATCTCAAAAAATCCGAACTCAACGAAATCGTTTCTGAAACCAAGGCTGAGGAGGAAAAGCTCCGCGAAAAGGCTAAGGCGCTTGAATGCGAAATCGAGCCGCGCCTGCTCACCGCCTTCAAGCGTATCCGCAAAAACTGCCGCAACGGTCTCGGCATCGTTTACGTGCAGCGCGGTGCCTGCGGCGGCTGCTTCAACAAGATTCCGCCTCAGCGTCAGCTCGACGTACGTATGCGCAAGAAAGTCATCGTCTGCGAATACTGCGGCCGCATTCTCATTGACCCCGAATTGGCAGGTATCCAAACCGAAGTGCCGGAAGAAAAGCCCAAGCGCCGTACCGCTCGCGCCGCCAAGAAAAAGTAGTCATCAGTCTCATCTACACAATATTTATATATAATGGGAAAAGTCCTTATCATCGGCGCCGGCGGCGTGGCCACGGTGGCCGCGCACAAAGTGGCGCAAAACAGCGATGTTTTTTCTGAAATAATGATTGCCAGCCGTACGCAGTCGAAGTGCGACGCCATCCGCGACGCCATCGGCCGTCCCGACATCAAGACGGCACGCGTGGACGCTGACAACGTGGAAGAACTCTGCACCCTCTTCAACGAGTTCAAGCCCGACCTTGTGATGAACCTCGCCCTCCCCTACCAGGACCTCACAATCATGGAAGCCTGCCTGCAATGCGGCTGCTCCTACCTCGACACGGCCAACTACGAGCCGAAGGACGAGGCACACTTCGAGTACTCCTGGCAGTGGGCATACAAGGAACGCTTCGAGCAGGCCGGCCTCACCGCCATTCTCGGCTGCGGTTTCGACCCGGGCGTCACGAGCATCTACACGGCTTACGCCGCCAAGCATCATTTCGATGAAATCCAGTACCTCGACATCGTAGACTGCAACGCCGGCGACCACCACAAGGCATTCGCCACGAATTTCAACCCCGAAATCAACATTCGCGAAATCACCCAAAAAGGCCTTTACTGGGAAAACGGCAAGTGGGTGGAAACCGAACCGCTCGAAATCCACCAGCCACTCACCTATCCCGAAATCGGTCCCCGCGAGAGTTATCTGCTGCACCACGAGGAGATTGAAAGCCTCGTGAAAAACTATCCCACCATCCGCCGCGCCCGCTTCTGGATGACCTTCGGCCAGGAATACCTCACCCACCTCCGCGTGATCCAAAACATCGGTATGGCAAGCATCGTGCCCATCAACTACGAAGGCCACGAAATCGTGCCCCTGCAGTTCCTCAAAGCCGTGCTGCCCAACCCGCAGGAACTCGGCGCGAACTACGAGGGACAGACCAGCATCGGCTGCCGTATCCGAGGCTTGAAGGACGGTAAGGAGCGCACCTATTACGTCTACAACAACTGCTCCCACCGCGCCGCCTACGAAGAAACGGGCATGCAGGGCGTGAGCTACACCACGGGCGTACCGGCGTGCATCGGTGCCCGCATGTTTATGCTCGGCCTCTGGAAGCGTCCGGGCGTTTGGAACGTCGAAGAGTTCGACCCCGATCCCTTCATGGAAGAACTCAACAAGCAGGGCCTGCCCTGGCATGAGGTGTTCGACGGCGACCTCGAACTGTAAAATCAATGAATAGAATATAGAAGATGAGAGTGTGTCGTAAATCCGTTTTACGACACACCCTCAATTTCGTTTAGCCCGCGGATAACAATATTAGCGTATAGCTCATACAGCAGCTATACCCTGTGGCCCGTTTTTGGCAGATTCAGATTAAATCTGCATTGTCGTTTTGATGTGTGATGGATTTTTGGGGGAAGTTCTCCGAGAGGGATAAATCCAGTTTTATGATTGTTTTGTGCTTTATAGGGACTACAGGACTCTTTATACAAAATTCATCATTTGACGGTATTTGTAGTTAATTTTAAGATTTGTCAAGATTCCCTCTTTGACTATTGTCATTAATTAGAATATTTTCCTACCTTTGCGCTTGAACAATTTATGCTTTTGTGGCAATCGCCTAGAAAGCAAGGTCTCTAAATATTAGACCTATGGGTCATTTTGCGTGGTGTAATAGGTTGAAACCCTCTGTAAATACACGGGATTTGGACGATTCAAAGTTTTGAGAGTAAAAATCGAGCATCCCAAATGCTCTATGGGTCATTTTGCGTGGTGCACCAGCTGCA
>JALFJC010000047.1:0-10289 GCA_022775595.1 Bacteroidales bacterium
AATATCGTCAAGCAGGAGCAGCGGCGTGTGGCAATGCCCCTTTTGCTTGAGATAAAGAAACTGCGCCAGTTTCATTGCGATAAAATACGTCTTTGTCTGTCCCTGAGACCCCTCGCGGCGCACGGGGTAGCCTTTCAGGGAAAGCAGCAGGTCGTCCTTGTGCGTGCCGTGGAGCGTATAGCCCACAAGGCGCTCGCGAGCACGCCAATCGCGCAAAATCGGTTCGAGGTCGCCGCGCTCGCCGTGCGACTGGTATTCAATCTCTACCGCCTCGGCCTCCTGGCGGCTGAGCGTGGCATACATTTTCTGGAAAATAGGACGGAACTCCTCCGCGAAAACACGCCGCGCGGCGTAGATAATGGCGGCATCGCGCGACATCATCACTTCCAGGACGTCAAGCACCGATGCGTCCGGCTCTTCCTCCTGCTTCAGCAAAGCGTTGCGCTGTTTGAGGCAACGCTCGTAGCGGATAAGGGCTTCGAGATAAGGCGCGTCGTACTGCGCAATCACCTGATCCATAAACTTCCGCCGCTCCTCGCTGCCGCCCGAAATAAGTTCAGAGTCAGAGGGCGAGATGAGCACCAGCGGAATATTGCCCACATGCTCCGATATCTTCTTCAAGTCCTTGCCGTCCACCTTCACCCGCTTGCGGCAGCCGCGCTGCAGGCTGCACGTCACGCTCCGCGCCTCGCCGAGTTCCGAAACGTATTGCCCCGAAATCATGAAGAAGTCCGCGCCGTGGCGTATGTTGATGCTGTCGCTGCCGCCCTGTGCGCTGCGGCACAGCGAGAGGTAGCCGATGGCATCGAGTAGGTTCGTCTTGCCCACGCCGTTGGCACCCACGATGCAGTTCACGTTGGGCGAAAAGGTTAATTCTGCCTGCTCGAGGTTTTTATAATTAAGGACAGAGATGCTTTGGAGAATCATCAAAAATGAATTTACATAGAGAAAACTGCACAAAGTTACCACGCAGAGGGCAGATAGGCAAAGCAAGCGCGCCCGAAAATAGCGTTTCCTATAAAAAAAAGGGCTTTTGCTTTAATTATCCTACGAAAAACATTAAATTTGCACCGCCTTAATTGAAGCAGTGTGCAAAAACGCTGCCCAAGCACACAATATTATATATATAATAATGGTGCGGCGTAACCGACCGACAAATAAAAATTAGAGCATAAATATCATTATGAGCCAAAACAAAAAGCAAAACGCATTGGACGTGAACGACAAGATTGCACAGTCCGAGGCATTTATCAGCAAGTACAAGAAACAACTCATCATCGGCATCGTGGCCGTTGTGGTAATCGTGGGCGGCACGTTCGCTTATATTTACGGCTATGCCAAGCCCCGCGAAGAGAAAGCACAGGAACTGCTCGGCAACGTGATGCAGAAATACGTGATGAAGCAAGACTTTGAGAACGCACTCAAAGGCGATGCCCAGACGCCCGGTCTTACAAAGATTGCCGAAACTTACGGTTCGACCGATGCCGGTAACGTAGCCAACTACGAAGCAGGTATCTGCTACTTCCACATGGGTAAGATTAAGGAAGCCATCACTTCGCTCGAAAAATTCAGCACCAAGGGCGACAATACCATTTCTGCACAGGCTGTAGCCGCTCTTGCCAACTGCTACGCTGCTGACAAGCAACTCGACAAGGCTGTTGACACGTTCAAGAAGGCTGCCAAGAAGACCGATGTGCCCGCCCTCTGCGCAGAATATACGTTCCAGGCAGCGCAAATCCTCGAATCGCAGAAGAAGAACGAGGATGCCCTCGCCCTCTATCAGCAAATCAAGGCCGACTATCCCGAATCGCCCCTTTGCGTGAACGAGGAATACAACGGCCAGGTGCTCGGCGCAGTCATCGACAAATATATTGAGCGACTGACCAAATAAGAAATGTCTACTCAAAACTTTTCCTACCTCGACGCACAGGTAACGCCCATTCCCGACGCCACGGACATGCGCATCGGCATCGTGGTGAGCGAATGGAACAACCACATCACGGACAAGTTGCTCGAAGGCGCGGTGCAAACGCTCCAAGAGCACGGTGTGGGACTTCCTAAAATCACCATCAAGCGCGTGCCCGGCAGTTTTGAACTGATTTACGGCGCTGCGCAGCTGGCGAAACACGGGCACGTGAACGCCGTAATCGCCATTGGTTGCGTGGTTCGCGGCGATACGCCCCACTTCGACTATATCTGCGAAGGTGTGACGCGCGGTTTGGCTGACCTCAATGCCAACGGCAGTATCCCCGTGATATTCGGTCTGATTACGACCAACACGCAAGAGCAGGCAGAAGAGCGCGCAGGCGGAAAACTCGGCAACAAAGGCTGCGAATTCGCAGTTACTGCTATAAAAATGGTAGACTACGCTTGGCAGTTACAGAAATAATTCATAACTTTGCGGCATAAAAGAAGGGCGTAACGCATACGCCCGCCGCAACAAGGGCAAATACCAGAGTGGCCAAATGGGGCAGACTGTAAATCTGCTGGCTTACGCCTTCGGTGGTTCGAATCCATCTTTGCCCACACAAATACATTTTAGCGAAAGGGTATGCCCGCAGGCATACCCTTTTTTAATCCAAAGACTATGAGCACTATTAAAAGCCATCTTGCGGACGTGCTCGCCCGCCTGCCGCAGAGCGTACGCCTTGTGGCAGTGTCGAAGTTCCATCCAGTTGAAGCCCTGCAAGAAGCCTACGATTGCGGGCAGCGCATCTTTGGCGAAAGCCGCGTGCAAGAGCTGCAAGCCAAACATGAAGCCTTGCCCAAAGACATCGAATGGCATTTCATCGGGCATCTGCAACAAAACAAAGTGAAATACATTGCGCCTTACGTCAGCCTCGTCCACGCCGTAGACAGCCTGCGCCTTTTGCAGGAAATCAACCGTCAGGCCTTGCGCTGCGGGCGTGTCATTCCCTGTCTGCTGGAACTGCACATCGCGCAAGAAGAAAGCAAATACGGCTTCACGCCCGAAGCCTGCGAGGCGATGCTTGCCGCCGGCGAATGGAAAGAACTTGCGGGTGTGGAGATTGCGGGGCTGATGTGCATGGCATCGAATACGGACGACGAGGCGCAAATCCGCCGCGAGTTCCACCTTGCTCACGAACTTTTCCTGCGTTACAAGTCCCTTTATTTCTCTGATAAAGAATACTTCAAAGAATGTTCGTGGGGCATGAGCCACGATTATCCGATTGCCGTAGAGGAAGGCGCAACGCTGGTGCGCGTCGGTTCGTACATTTTCGGAGAAAGGATATAGGCAAACAAGCAACTTTTTCATAAGAAGCGCACAATATTAGGCTATAACAATCGTTATAAAATAATATTGTGCGTTTCGCGGTAATATGCCGCTATGGCGCATCAAAAGGATTTGGAAATACAATGATTGAATACATCAAAGGACAATTAGACGACTTAACGCCCACGCAGGCAACTGTCGAAGCCGGCGGCGTGGGATATGCGCTGCTCGTTTCGCTCAACACGTATTCCGACGTTCAGGGCAAGAGGGACGTGAAACTGTATGTTTACGAAGCCATCCGCGAGGACGCACATCTGCTCTACGGCTTCGCCACGAAGCAGGAGCGCGAACTGTTCACACTTCTTATTTCCGTGAACGGCGTGGGTGGGCAGACGGCACGCATGATACTCTCTGCGTTTACGCCTGCCGAGTTGGCTGGCATTATCCAAAACGAAGACGTGCGCTCGCTCAAAAGCGTGAAAGGCATTGGCCCGAAGGCCGCGCAGCGCATCATTCTCGATCTGCGCGACAAGGTGATGGGTATTTTGGCAGATGGCGGCGGCGCGGCAGAAGCAAGCGGCGGGCAGCCCGTGGCTAATAAGGCGGTGGTGGACGAAGCCGTTTCCGCACTCACTGTGCTCGGTTTCCCGCCCGCTCCCACGCACAAAGTAATCATGCAGCTTATCCGCCAGCAGCCGGATGCCACGGTGGAGGAACTGATAAAGCAGGGACTGAAATTGCTGTAAAGTTTTAGTAGACGAGTAAACAAGTAGACGAGTAGACGATTTTTAAGGTGAAATCTTCTTTCCTGAAAATATTATTTATTGCCTTGATGCTGGCTGCGGCAGTGTCGGCAGTTTTGCGGGCGTATGCGATACGCCCCGCATTTGCCGTGCATCGGGCAGAGACGGGCATCGCCGCCGCGCCGCCCGACACGGTGGGACCGCGCTTTAAGGTGAAGCGCACCACCATTCAGGACGAAGACGAACCGAAGGCAAGCATCGACCTCAAAGACCCCGAAAATCTGAAGACAGAAGCGGAGTACAACGAAAAGGAAGACACCTATCGCCTTGGCACGAAACTTGGCGACGACTATCTCGAAACGCCGTTTTTCATGACGAGCGAGGAATATATGAATTGGAGCTTCCGCCGCTCCATGTCGGAATACTATCGTTCGAAGAACCGCGACGACTTCAAGGCAAAGGGCAAAGAGAAGTTCGACTTCACCGACATGAAGTTCAGCCTCGGGCCGGCCGATAAAATATTCGGCCCGGGCGGCGTGCGCATCAAGACACAGGGCTCCGCCGAACTGAAAATCGGAGCGAACACGCGCTTTACCGACAACCCCTCGCTCTCGGAGCGCAACCGCAAGGTATTCGGCTTCGATTTTGACGAGAAAATCAATATCAGCGTCAACGGCAAGGTGGGCGACAAGGTGAACCTCGACTTCAACTACAACTCCGAAGCCACCTTCAACTTCGATACGCAAAACCTCAAGCTGCGCTACGAAGGCAAGGAAGACGAAATCATCAAGCTCATTGAGGCGGGCAATATCTCCATGCCCACCAACTCGTCGCTCATTCGCGGCGCATCGTCGCTCTTCGGCATTCGCGCCGACATGCAATTCGGCAAATTTAAGATCAGCACGGTTATTTCCCAAAAGAAGTCCAGTTCGCAGAGCGTCAGTTCCAAGGGCGGTGTGCAGCTCACCAATTATGAGTTTTCGGCAGATGCCTACGACGAAAACCGACACTTTTTCCTCGCACACTTTTTCCGGGATAAATACAACGCCAATATGGCGCAGTTGCCCACGATCACCTCGGGCATAAAGATAAACCGCGTGGAGATTTGGGTGACCAATAAGAACGGAACGACTACCAACACGCGCAACCTCGTGGCAATGGCCGACCTCGGCGAGCACGACTATATCGGCAACCCGCTCTGGACACCCGGTGCAGACGTGAATCCCTGCAATGCCGCCAACTCCCTTTATTCTTACCTCGCCAACGAACTCGCCGCCGCGCGCGACATTTCGCAGTCAACGCAGACGCTGGACGGCTTCGGCCTCTCCGGCGGCGTGGACTACGAGAAACTGGAAAATGCCCGCCTGCTCAACTCTTCGGAATATATTTTAAACGAGGCGCTCGGCTACATCTCGCTCAAATCGACGCTGCAAACAGACCAAGTGCTGGCCGTGGCGTATGAGTACACATACAGGGGGCAGAACTATCAGGTCGGCGAGTTTTCCACCGACCGCCAGAACAATAAAGAGGCGCTCTTCGTTAAGGCACTGCGCAACACGGCCTGCACGCCGAAGATGCCCAACTGGAACCTGATGATGAAAAACGTCTATTCCCTCAACGCCTCGTCTGTCCAGAAGGAAAAGTTCCGCCTCGACATCAAGATTTTGAGCGACACCACGGGCGTATATCTCTCTTACATTCCCGAGCCTGCGCTGAAAAGCAAGAAAATCATACAGCTCATCGGCCTTGACCGCCTCGACAACAACAACCGCCGCAACCCCAACGGCTATTTCGACTATGTGGAGGGCTACACCATCGATGCCTCGAGTGGCCGCGTGTACTTCCCAGTCGTCGAGCCTTTCGGTAAGGACCTCGCCGCAGCTATTGGCAACGAAGAGGTGGCAAAACGCTATGTATTCCAAGAACTTTACGACTCCACGCGCACCGTTGCGCGGCAAATTGCCGAGAAGAACAAATATCAGATTTCGGGACAATACAAGGCCTCGCGCAACGACGAGATCGACCTCGGCGCGATGAACATACCGCGCGGCTCGGTGCTCGTAACTGCCGGCGGGCAGACGCTCTCGGAAGGTGCGGACTACACCGTGGACTATAATTCCGGCATCGTGCGCATACTCAATCAGAGTATTCTCGATGCAGGCACGCCCGTGAATGTGAGCCTCGAAAGCAACACGGATTACGGCATGCAGCGCAAAACGCTCTTCGGCATGACGTGGGAATACGACTTTTCCAAAGACTTCCAAATCGGCGGTACGTTCATGCACCTCGGTGAAAAGCCGCTCACCACGAAGGTCACCATGGGTAGCGAGCCGCTCAATAATACAATATGGGGCGTGAACATATCGTGGAAGAAACAGAGCCAGCGGCTCACGGACTGGCTCGACAAGCTGCCGCTTATCCATTGCACCGCCCCGTCGAGCATCAGTTTCACCGGTGAATTTGCACAACTCATTGCAGGCAAGAACAAGGGCGCCCAGGGCAACGCCTCCTACATCGACGACTTTGAGAGTGCCAAAAGCAACATCGACATTTCCAACCCCGTGGAGTGGAATCTGTGCGCCGTGCCTTCGGTGTTTGACGAGGCGAAACTGACAAACGACGTGCGCTACGGCTACAACCGCGCTCGCCTTGCCTGGTATTACATCGACCCGCTCTTCACGCGCCGCTCGTCATCGCTCACGCCGGGCCACCTGAAAAACGACCTCGCACAGCTTTCCGACCCGTGGGTGCGCGAGGTGTACAAGAGCGAGTTGTTTCCCAACAAGAGCATCAACATGAAGGAGGCCAATACTCTCAATGTGCTCAACCTTGCTTACTATCCCAACGAGCGCGGCCCGTACAACCTTGACCCTGGCCTTGATGAAGACGGACATTTGCCCAATCCCTCCAAACGCTGGGGCGGCATGATGCGCAAACTGGAAACGAGCGATTTTGAAAATGCCAATATCGAGTATATCGAATTTTGGCTCATGGATCCCTTTGTCAAGAATGAAGACAATCCTGCTGCCGTGAGCGGCGACCTCTACATCAACCTCGGCGAGGTGAGCGAGGACGTGCTCAAAGACGGCAAGAAGTTCTACGAGAGCGGCCTGCCTGTCGACGGCGACCCCACGCAGTATTCTGAAACCGTGTGGGGACGCGTGCCCACGCAAAACAGCGTGACCTATGCGTTCAACACCGCCAGTGGCTCGCGCCAGAACCAAGACGTGGGCTTCAACGGTCTGACGAGCGAGCAGGAGCGCAGTTATCCCGCTTACGCCGACTATCTTTCAAAGGTGCAGGCAGTGGTGAAGCCCGAAGTCTATCAGGATATCTACAACTCGCCTTCTGCCGACAAATATCACTATTTCCGTGGTACGGACTACGACAATGAGCAGCGCTCTATCCTCGACCGATACAAATATATAAACAATCCCAATGGCAACTCCGTAGATGCCGACAACTCGCCCGAGAGTTACAGCACGGCCTATAAGACCTCGCCCGACGTGGAGGACATCAACCAAGACTTCACGCTCAACGAGTACGAAAAGTATTACCAGTACCGCGTGCGCATATCGCCCGAGGCGATGAACGTGGGCAGCAACTACATCACCGACAAGCGCATCACGAGCGTCACCACCCGCGACGGCGTGTCGAAGCAGGCGGTGTGGTATCTGTTCCGTATTCCCGTGAAGGAATACGAGAAGAACGTGGGTGGCATCTCCGACTTCTCGAGCATTCGCTTCATGCGTATGTATATGACGAACTTTGAAAATCCCGTCGTCCTGCGTTTCGCCACGCTCAACCTCGTGCACGCCGAGTGGCGCACCTACGAGCAGAGCCTCTACGCCGGCAAGGCCCCTGACGTGAGCGGCACGGTGAGCGCTTCGGCCGTGAGCTTTGAGGAGAACAACGAGAAACAGCCCGTCAACTACGTCATACCGCCCGGCATCAGCCGCGTCATCGACCCTGGGCAGGACCAAGTGCTGCAAAACGACGAGCAGGCACTGGCCATCACCGTGAAGCAGCTGGCCTCCAACGATGCACGTGCCGTCTACAAGAATACATCGCTCGACCTCCGCCGCTACAAGCACTTGCAGATGTTTACCCACGCCAACAGCCTCCCCGGCGAAACGCCTGTGGAGGACGGACAGGCGAGCCTCTTCCTGCGTCTCGGCACGGACTACAAGAATAATTTCTACGAATACGAAATTCCCCTGAAAATCACCCCCGACGGGCTTTATCCCAACTCCGATGCCGGCGCGCGCATCGTGTGGCCGGAGGAGAATATGCTCGACATAGACCTCTCCGTCTTTACTGCCGCCAAGCGCAACCGCAATCGGCAGAAGTCGCTCGGGCTGATCTCCTACGCGCAGCTTTATTCGGAATACGACGCCGACCGCCCCGCCAACAAGATCAGCGTGATGGGCAACCCCACGCTTGGCGAGGTGCGCACCATCATGATTGGCGTGCGCAACAATTCGCGCGATGCGCGCAGCGTCGAGGTGTGGGCCAACGAACTTCGCCTGCAAGAATTTTCCAACAACGGCGGCTGGGCGGCACGCGGTGCTTTGAACCTCCAGCTTTCCGACCTCGCCTCAGTGAACCTCACGGGCCACGTCGAGACCGAAGGCTTCGGCGGCATCGAGGAAAGCGTATCGCAGCGGCGCGACGACAATCTCTATGAATACAGCGTTACCACCAACGTGGAAGTGGGTAAGCTCCTGCCTGAAAAGGTAAAGCTCCAAGCACCCATTTACTACGCTTACTCCAAGCAGCGCACCTCGCCCCGCTACAATCCGCTCGATACAGACATGACCATGGAAGAAGCCCTCGACGGACTGGCTACGAAGGCGGAGAAAGACTCGCTGAAAAACATTGCGGAGACTGTGGTCATCAACAAGAACTTCAGCATCTCCGGCGCACGCTTCAACATTTCCACGAAGCGTCACCCCATGCCTTACGACCCCGCAAACTTTACTTTTGGCTACGCCCATAGTTCGCGTAACACCACGGGCGAGACTACGGCGTGGGAGAAAGATGAAAACTGGAAATGGAACTTTGGTTACAGCTATACGCCTAACTATAAGCCTTACGAACCCTTTAAGAAATTGAAGGGCAAAAGCCCGTGGCTCAAGATCGTCAAGGAACAAAATTTCAACTATATTCCGCAAAACATCGCTTTCAACTCCGACATCAACCGCACTTACTACGAGTTTCAGGAGCGCGATATGGAAAATCTCGACAACTCGTCGATACCGCTCACGTGGTCGAGCGACTTCCTTTGGAACCGCTCTTTCCAGTTGCGCTGGGACTTGACGAAGAGCATACACGCCTCTTTCTCTTCTGGCACAAACGCTGAAATCGAGCAGCCCTATACGGCTGTGAACAAGGACCTCTACCCCGACCGCTACTCGGCCTGGAAAGATTCCGTTTGGCAAAGCATCAAGCACATGGGGCGTCCCTTGTCGTATCAGCAGACCTTTGATTTCACCTGGAAACTGCCGCTCAACAAACTGCCGCTCTTCGACTGGCTCACCGCCGACTTTGCCTACAACGGCACGTACAACTGGACGCGCGGCACCGACCTCGAAGACGGCTCGACCATGGGCAACAACATCTCCAACTCCAGCAGCAAGACCTACAACGCACGCCTCAACCTCGAAACGCTCTACAACCACGTACCGTTCTTGAAGAAGACCAACAAGAAGTTTGCCGCATCTACCACCACCGCCAAGAAGAAAACGGAGCCGAAAAACTTCACGAAGGAGATACAGCTCAAGGCCGACACCACGCTCACCATTCAGCACAACCAGAAGAGCAAGAAACTCCGCGTCACTGCCCTCCGCCCCGACGGCACGCGCTATCCCATCCGCTATAAGGTGGTGGACAATAATAAAATCATCGTGCTCTCGCAAGACACCGCGCGGCTCAAGCTCACCGTAAGCCCGCGCAAGCGCACCGAGGAGCAAGGCTGGTACAAGGCACTGCAATATGCCTCGCGCTTCCTTATGATGGTGCGCAACGTGAGTGTGAACTACACCGACAAGCAAAACCTCAACGTGCCGGGTTTCCTGCCCAATGTGGGCGACTACTTTGGCCAAAACAACAGCGGCGGCTTGCAGCCCGGCCTTGACTTCGCCTTCGGTTTCACGGGCGAGGACTGGCTCTATAAGGCAAAGGACAAAGGCTGGCTGCTCTGCTCGGACGACCTCGTCACGCCCGCCACAATGAGCCAAAACCGCAATCTCTCCATTCGCGCCACGCTCGAACCGTTCAAGGATGTGAAGATTGACCTCTCCGCCACGCGC
>JALFJC010000066.1:0-26673 GCA_022775595.1 Bacteroidales bacterium
GAAAATGTTTCGTGGAGATTCGTGAGATTCGTGGGCAAAAAAAAAATAATCTGAGGCGTAGGAAAAAATCATTCCGTGGGCAACAAAAAACGACTCGCGGTAGAAAATAAATTTCAAACATAAATTTATGTCCCAACAAACTATTCTCAATCCGCAGACGCTCGACCTCATACGCGTCTCAACGGAATTTTGTAAATACATCGAGCAATGCGCCACGGCCGAGAAGCAAGAATTTTGCCGCGTGATGCTCGGACTCTTGCCTCTGCTTTATCTCAAAACACATCTTATCCCCGACGTGCCCGAAATGCCGGGCTGGAACGAAGAAGCCGTCACGGAGGACGACTATAATTTCGTGCGGCAAAGCGTGGCCAAGGTATTGGGAGAGGACGATGACTACCTTGACGTGTTTGTAGAAGACTTCAAATATTCCGACACGCCTATACTTTGCACCGTCAGCGAGAACCTCGCCGACGTTTACCAGCCTGTGCGCAACCTCGTTGAGGTGTTCCGCCAGCAGTCCGACTGCGAAGAGGCACTGCAAACGGCACTTTACGACACGCTCGACCAATTCCGGCTTTCCTGGGGGCAAAAACTCTTGGGCGCCTTGCGCACGCTCCACGATGTTACCGCAAAGACACTATAACCCCAATGGAACAATATTTCTCACAGATAGACAAAACCCTCATTCCCTCCATGCCCCGTTACGCCTACGACGGACGAATATTTGTCATACAGTCAGACAACGAGGCGCAAAGTGCCCTCCGCGCTTTGGAGAGTTATAAACTCTTGGGATTTGACACCGAGACGCGCCCCACTTTCCGCAAAGGCGAGCACCACAAGCCGGCATTGCTGCAAGTGGCAAGCGATGACTTCTGTTTTCTTTTCCGCCTCAATCACATCAGCCGCATCGACGCGATTGTAAAACTCTTTGCTAACCCTCGCATCACGAAAGTAGGGCTTTCCATAAAAGATGATATTCACGCGCTCCACCGCTACGCGGAGTTTGAACCCGCGGCCTGCGTGGAACTGCAACGCATGGCGGTCGACCTCGGTATAGCCGACCAAAGCCTGCAAAAACTCTACGCCAATATTTTCGGCAAGCGCATCTCAAAGAACGCGCAACTCTCAAACTGGGAAGCCGATGTGCTCACCGAGGCGCAAAAGACTTATGCTGCCACCGATGCCGTGTGCTGCTTACATCTGTATCGCAAATTCCTCGAAATGGCAGAAACCCACAATTACAAGATAATAAACAATACCCTATGACACTCAAAACAATACGCTTACGCAAGGGAAAAACCGAAAGCCTCAAGCGCTTCCACCCTTGGATATTCTCTGGCGCGATTGAGAGCGCCGACCCCGGCATCGAAGAGGGCGACCTCGTGCGCGTGGTCGATGCCGCCGGCAATTTCCTCGCCATCGGGCACTGCCAAATCGGTTCTATCGCCGTGCGCGTGCTCTCTTTCGCCCCGTGCGACATCGACCGCGACTTTTGGACCACGCGCCTGGCCGAAGCCTACGCACTGCGCCGCGCCTTGGGACTGGCAGCAACCAATGAGGAAGAGAACAATATCTTCCGCCTCGTCCACGGCGAGGGCGACCGCCTGCCCGGACTGGTGGTAGACGTTTACGGACGTACCGCTGTGATGCAGGCGCACACCGTGGGCATGCACGTGTGCCGCAAGGAAATAGCCGCCGCGCTCATCGAAGCCTGCGAGGGCCGCATCGACAGCGTATATTATAAATCAGACACCACCCTGCCCTTCAAGGCAGAGGTCGACCGCGCGAGCGGCTTCCTCATCGGCGGCGGCGACGCCTGCGACACGGCCGTCGAAAACCGCCTGCGCTTCCACATCGACTGGCTGCGCGGGCAGAAAACGGGCTTCTTCATCGACCAGCGCGACAACCGCAGCCTCCTCGAACATTATTCAAAAGGCCGCCGCGTGCTCAACATGTTCTGCTATACGGGCGGCTTCAGCGTCTATGCCCTGCGCGGCGGCGCGGAACTGGTTCACTCCGTGGATTCAAGCGCAAAGGCCATCGACCTCACCAACGCCAACGTCGCGCTCAACTTCCCCGCCGTCGGCACGCGCCATGAAGCCTTTGCCGAAGATGCCTTCAAGTTCTTGGAACACGCCCCCGAGTCCTACGACCTTATTATCCTCGACCCGCCCGCCTTTGCCAAGCATCGCGGCGCGATAGCGCAGGCCTTGAAAGGCTACACGCGGCTCAACGCCATTGCGTTCAAGAAGATACTGCCCGGCGGCATCATCTTCACGTTCAGTTGCTCGCAGGCCGTCAGCAAGGAGCAGTTCCGCCTGGCCGTCTTCACCGCCGCCGCGCAGAGCGGCCGCCACGTGCGTATCCTCCACCAGCTCCACCAGCCCGCCGACCACCCCGTGAATATCTACCACCCCGAAGGCGAATACCTCAAAGGCCTCGTGCTGCAGGTGGAATAAATCAAAAACCGAAGGATGAACGTTTGTGCAAGGCGAGAGCAGAGACCGACAAACTTGTTTGATCGGGCTATGCCGAGCCGCCGCCAAACGTCTGTTTATATGAAACGAAAAAACCGCTTTTAATAATCCGCCCCGAATTTCGAGGCGGATATTTTTTACTAAGCCCAAGAAATTTTTTCTTAATCCCTTGACATTTTTCACTCTCTGCGCACAAAAGGTTTGTTACAAAGTTTGTAACGCATATTACAAACTTGCTAATACGTATTACAAAGTTTGTAACGCTTGTTACAAACTTTGTAATAAAAATCTTCTTATAGGATAGGAAAAAATATCTTGCTGAAAATAAAAAATATCTCCGCAAAAGTAAAAAATGAGTTGCCGGCAGGCTTTCTCTGCCCGAGCGAATAGGGCTCCATTCACCACACAGCCGAACCAAAGCCAATCGGACCGACTGCAATGCCGGCGCTCCTTCCACCGACACCCCTCCCTCTCTGATCGGCTCCGGCTAATGCTTGACTGCTGCCCTAAGGCAAGCGCTGTGCAGAAAAGACTAATGCTTTCCACATCTGTCAGCATTCTTTGCGCTAGTCAAGAAATCCGGCCTTTTGCGATGAAAATATACCGAGCCATACACTATCTGCAAAAAGTTTCTTTACCTTTGCACTCATTTTAAGGTGGGTTCTATAAATTCCCACCGTAAAAAATACAATAATGTTGGGTTGACGTTTTGTCATCTTTTGTTTTCTTTTCGGTCTAACCCACGAACGAGGAAGGCAGTAGGGGCGTTTTGCAAAACGCCCGGTAATCGGTTATCTGCATTAGTCGAGCCTTTCGGCGCACACGGCGGGCGTTCTGCAGAACGCCCCTACAGCCGAGCAGGAGGAGGAAGGCTCGAAAATAAATCCAAAATCTGCCAAAGCGAATTAATAGAACCCACCTTAAGAGATATATCCAGGATTGTATGGTAAGACAATGTTTTATTCTTTTCGGTTGCCTGGCTTTGGGCGAACCGATTGTACGGACAACGGGCGCGACATTGCCGGCAAGCATCATCGGCATGCTCATACTTACGCTATTGCTCAAGCTCAAGGTGGTCAAACTGGAATGGGTGCGCGGCCTGACCGATTTCCTCATCGCTAATCTCGGCTTTTTCTTCGTGCCTCCCGGCGTAGCCCTCATGCTTTATTTTGATTTAATCAAGGCAGAGATACTGCCCATTGCCTTGGCCACACTGCTGAGCACCATCATCGTGCTGATTATCACGGGACATACGCACCAGGTTGTAAGTAAGGGAGAAAACAAGGTGCGCGAAAAAATACACATCAAGAAACACGAATGACATGATCAAGGATATCATCAGCAACGAATACTTCATGCTTGCCCTTACCTTCGGCGTTTTTTATGCTGCCAAGACCCTACAACGTCGCCTTGGGTGGGTACTTTTCAACCCGATTCTGATAGCCATCGCAATCATCATCATATTTCTGCTCGCTATGGATATTCCCTATGAGACTTACCACGAGGGAGCGAAACTGATAGAGTTCTGGCTGAAGCCCGCAGTGGTGGCCCTCGGTGTTCCGCTTTATTTGCAGCTATCTTCCATCAAGCGCCAGTTTCTCCCCATCTTGGCTTCGCAGACGATGGGATGTGTTGCGGGTATCGTGAGTGTAGTGGTCATTGCGAAGATGCTGGGAGCATCCAATGCTGTCATCATGTCGCTCGCAAGCAAGTCGGTCACCACGCCCATCGCCATGGAGGTGACTCAGGCGCTGGGCGGCATTCCTTCGCTTACGGCTGCCATTGTGGTAATAACTGGGCTTATCGGCGCCATCATCGGTTTCAAGACGCTGTCCGTGGGCCATATCCGCAATCCCATGGCTCTCGGTTTGTCAATGGGAGCAGCCTCGCACGCACTCGGCACCTCCGCTGCCATGGACCGCGACCAGTTCATGGGAGCATATGCCAGCTTGGGGCTCACCCTCAATGGCATCCTCACCGCTCTGCTCACGCCAACGGTCATAGACATCATCAACACCTTTTGACGGCAAATGCCCATCGCCGGGTATTCAGATAAAATAGGGAGGAGTGTCTAAATAGGCTGTGAATCAAGAGTATTATTTCTCAAAAAAGCATATTTGCTTAATATTTTATGTGTTTTTACATGGCAAAAGGTTGAACTCTATCTTGAAAGTTCATATTTGTTTTGGAATAAACTAATGGAGGAGCATCATAAATCAACGCTCCACAAGCAAACGCGTGTCATTGGCACGCGTTTTGCTATTTACTTATAGGAAACTTATAAACAACAAAACGATAAACGCTATGCAAAAAGGTAACATTGGTATCACTACCGAGAACATTTTTCCAGTTATCAAGAAATTTCTTTACAGCGACCATGAGATATTCCTCCGCGAGCTGGTGAGCAACGCCGTGGACGCTACGCGCAAGCTCCAGACGCTGGCCATGAAGGGCGAGTTCAAGGGCGAGATGGGCGACCAAACGGTGCGCATCAGCCTCGACAAGGAAGCCGGCACGCTCACAATCAGCGACCGGGGCATTGGCATGACCGCCGAAGAAATCGATAAGTACATCAACCAAATCGCCTTCTCCGGCGCAAACGAGTTCTTGGAGAAGTATAAGGACGACGCCGCAGCCATCATCGGCCACTTCGGCCTCGGTTTCTATTCAGCCTTCATGGTGGCCAGCCGCGTGGACATCCTTTCGCGCAGCTACCGAGAAGAGGCACAGGGCGTCAAATGGACGTGCGACGGTTCGCCGGCCTATGAAATCACCGACTATCCCGAAAAGACGGACCGCGGCACAGACATCGTGCTGCACATTGCCGACGACTGCAAGGAATTTCTCGAAAAGGGCAAAATCGAGAGCCTGCTCTCCAAATACTGCAAGTTCCTGCCCGTGGCCATCGCCTTTGGGAAGAAAACGGAGTGGAAAGACGGCAAGCAGGTGGACACCGAGGAGGACAATATTATAAACGACACCACGCCGCTCTGGACGAAAACGCCCTCTACCCTCACCGACGAGGACTACAAGAAGTTCTACGCGCAGCTCTATCCCATGACCGACGAGCCGCTCTTCTGGATTCACCTCAATGTGGACTACCCGTTCCACCTCACGGGCGTGCTGTATTTCCCCAAAATCAAGAACAATATCGAAATCCACCGCAACAAAATCCAGCTCTACTGCAATCAGGTGTTCGTGACGGACGAGGTGGAAAACATCGTGCCCGACTTCCTCACGCTCCTGCACGGCGTGATCGACTCGCCCGACATTCCCCTCAACGTGAGCCGCAGCTATCTGCAAAGCGACGCCAACGTGAAGAAGATTTCGGGCTACATCACGAAGAAGGTAAGCGACCGCCTGAAAAGCATCTTCAAGAACGACCGCAAGCAGTACGAAGAGAAGTGGGACGACCTCAAGCTCTTTATCCACTACGGCATGCTCTCCGAGCAGGACTTCTTCGATAAAGCCAAGGAGTATGCGCTCTTCAAGGACACGGAGGGAAAATATTTCACCTACGACGAATACAAGGAACTCATCAAGGGCAATCAGACCGACAAGGACGGTAACCTCATCTACCTCTACGCGCAGAATGCCGAGGAGCAATATACTTATATCGAGGCTGCCAAGGGTAAGGGCTACAGCGTGCTGATGCTGGACGGCCAGCTCGATGCCGCGCTCGTGGGTCTGCTGGAACAGAAGTTTGAGAAAGCACGCTTCAGCCGCGTAGACGGCGACGTGGTGGACCGGCTCATACAGAAGGACGACCAGAAGTCCGAGCCTCTGCCCGAGGGCGAGGCGCAGCGCCTCTCCACACTCTTTACGGGCCGCCTGCCCAAGATGGAAAAGACGGAGTTCCACGTTGAAGCCGCTCAACTTGGTGCAGAAGCCGCGCCCGTGGTGATTACGCAGAGCGAATACATGCGCCGCATGAAGGAGATGAGCCGCCTGCAAGCCGGCATGAGCTTCTATGGCGAAATGCCCGACATGTACTCTCTCGTGCTCAACGCCGACCACGCGCTTGTGAAGAATATCCTCGACGGCTGCCACGCCGCTACCGACGAGCAGCTGAAACCTATTGAGAGCGACCTCGCCGGACTCAAGGCGCGCCGCGCCGCCCTCGAGCAGGTGCAGGCCAAGAAGAAGGCCGACGAACTGACGGAAGAGGAAAAGGCCGACGCGCAGAAGTGCAGCGACGACATCAAGAAGCAGGAGGAGCAGCGCGACAGCATTCTCGGCGCGTACGCCGAGGGCAACCCGCTCATTTCGCAGCTCATCGACCTGGCACTCTTGCAAAACGGTCTGCTGCGCGGCGAAGCCCTCAGCCGTTTCGTGAACCGCAGCATTGAGTTGATGAAATAATTTTGACGCAGAAAAATTTGGCAAAGTATAAGCAATTTCTCACGCGAAAGAGCTAATTGCCGATAGAATACTAAAATCTTCCAAATATCCCCGAGAAAATTTTTCCTTTCTCGGGGATATTTTTTATTTGCTCCCGACTATTTTTTACTTTCTGCGCAGAAAAAGTTTGTTAGAAAGTTTGTAACACGTATTACAAAGTTTGTAACATGTGTTAGAAACTTTGTAACAGCCGTTACAAAGTTTGTAATAAACTTTTTCTTATAGGATAGTAAAAACTTTCAAGGAGAAAGGGAAAAATATAAAGGGCTTAGGAAAAATTTGTCCGAGCAAGTTGCTGGAAAGAGGAACTAATTTGAATAAGGGACTAACTGCCTGGAAGGCAGTACGGAGCGAAGCGACGATAACCGGGGACGAAGTCCTCGGATTAGGCTATTGCAATGATTCTGCCTGGAAGGCAGTACGCCTGTGGCAATGGATTAAATGCCTTTCCTATGGCGTAGTGCCTTCCAGGCACATCGTCCTCACATCGCCCTACCGAGCACTTCGTGCCCGGTTACCGTCGCTACGCTCCGTAGTGCCTTCCAGGCACTTAACAGCCAATCCAACCAAAGGCAATCTCCCGGAAAAAACGCCTTTTCCGTAAGAAAACATCAAAAACTTTTGCATTACAATAAAGTTTCTGTAATTTTGCATATCATAGTTTGCACCCCGCAAACTCCCTCCTAACGGCAAAACCTTTTAACTTACATCATAAATTACACGATCATGAGAGTAATCATTGAACCGGACTATGAAAAACTGTCGCAATGGGCGGCAGATTATGTTGTGAACAAAATCAACGCCGCTAAGCCCACGGCTGAAAAGCCGTTCGTGCTGGGTCTGCCCACAGGCTCCTCGCCCATCGGCATGTACAAGGCACTCGTGAAGGCCAACAAGGAAGGACGCGTGAGTTTCAAGCACGTGCTGACGTTTAACATGGACGAATATGTGAACCTCCCCGAGGAACACCCCGAGAGTTACCACTCTTTCATGGCCACCAACCTCTTCAACCACATCGACTGCCCGAAGGAAAATATCCACATCCTCAACGGCAACGCCGAAGACCTCGAAGCCGAATGCGCCCACTACGAACAGATGATCGTTGAAGCAGGCGGTATCGACCTCTTTATCGGCGGCATCGGACCCGATGGGCACATCGCCTTCAACGAACCGGGCAGCTCGCTCACGAGCCGCACGCGCCAGAAGACGCTGACCACGGATACGCGCGTGGCCAACTCTCGCTTCTTCGGCGGCAACCCCGACAACGTGCCCGCACATGCCCTCACCGTAGGCGTTGGCACCGTGATGTCGGCCAAGGAAGTGCTCATCCTCTGCAACGGCCACAACAAGGCACGCGCCTTGCAGGCAGCCGTTGAAGGCCCCGTTACGCAGATGTGGACCATCTCTGCCTTGCAGATGCACCAGCACGGCATCATCGTCTGCGACGAAGCAGCCTGCGAGGAAATCAAGCACGGCACGTACAAGTATTTCAAGGACATCGAAAAAGACAGCCTCTAAGCCGTCGCCATTAATAACGAAAAAGGGCAGACCATGCGCGTCTGCCCTTTTTCATTAACTCCCGAAAACCCGTGGACGCCCAGTTTTCCCCCACCCTGCCCGTTTATGTCATGGCGAAGCCTGCCGGCGCGCTGTGCAACCTGCGCTGCGACTATTGCTATTATCTGGAAAAGAGGCACCTGTATCGGGAGCGGCAGAAAACGATGATGCCCGGCGACGTGCTCGAAACCTACATACGCGACTATATCGCCCTGCACGCTGAGGGCACGCAGGTGGAGTTTGTGTGGCACGGCGGGGAACCGCTCCTGCAGCCTTTAAGTTTTTTCATGAACGTGCTTCGGCTGCAAAGGAAGTATGCCGGCGGACGGCAGATCATCAACGCGCTGCAAACCAACGGCACGCTCATCACGCCGGAACTGGCGCACTTTTTCCATGAGCACAATTTCCTCATCGGCCTCTCTATCGACGGCCCGCAGGGGCTCCACGACCGTTACCGCCGCAGCCGTTCGGGGCGCGGCTCATGGCAACAGGTGATGAAGGGCATCGGGTTGCTGAACCGCTACGGCGTGGAGTGGAACGCCATGGCGGTAGTGAACGATGCCACGGCCGCCGACCCGCTCGGTTTCTATCATTTTTTCAAAGAAATAGGTTGCCGCTACATTCAGTTCACCCCCGTTGTGGAACGCCTGTTGCCGCACGCCGACGGCCGCAGCCTTGCCTCGCCCATCGAGTACGGGCAGGCGGAACTTGCGCCCTTCTCGGTAACGCCCGAGGCGTGGGGCGAATTTCTCTGCACCTTGTTCGACGAATGGGTCGTGAGTGATGTGGGCGAATATTTCGTGCAGATTTTCGACGCCACGCTGGCGGGCTGGATGGGCGTGCTGCCGCCCGTGTGCAGCATGGCGCGCACCTGCGGCCACGCCACCGCGCTCGAGCACAACGGCGACCTTTACGCGTGCGACCACTACGTGTTCCCGGAGTTCAGGCTGGGCAACATCATGGAGCGTCCGCTTGCTGAATTGACGCGGCAGCAGTCGCTTAAAGATTTCGGGGCAAACAAGGAACGGCTGCTCACGCGCCAATGCCGCGAATGCGAATATCTTTTTGCCTGCCACGGCGAATGTCCGCGCAATCGCTTTGCCCTCTCGGCCGATGGCGAGCCGGGCCACAACTATCTCTGCGCCGGCTATCGCCGCTTCTTCAAGCACGCCGCGCCTTACATGGACTTCATGAAGCGCAAACTGATGCACGGCGAAGCACCTGCCGACGTGATGGAATGGGCAAGGAAAAGGGGATAAACATGGTGTTGATTATTTCAGATAAAAACCATTAAAAACCCATTTTCAATGAATGACAATCAAGGTCTCACGGGTTTTTAATGGTTTTTTCCTTGCGGCGTTTGAAGCGGGCGGGAACCGACCGCAGCCGCAGGGATTAAGGGCGAGCGCGAGCCGATATTATATAAAGGCTCGCAGGCTCGGCATTAAGCCCGGCGGCGTAGCCCACGGGGCTTCAAACGAAGCAAGCGGTTTTTCAAGGTTTTTATCAAAAATCCTTGGATAATTCCACCCCACGCACCAAAATCAAACAAACAAAAAGCGGCGAGCATCAATGCCCGCCGCTTTCGCGTATCAATATTTTGCACTAAAAATCAGAAGGGAAGGTCGTCCTCTGCGGCACCTCCTGCAACTTCGGGCTGCGGTGCGGCAGCGGGAGCAGCAGGCTGCTGGGGCTGCGGCGCATAAGCCTGGGGCTGGGACGCAGCTGCGGGGGCGGCTACGGCGTTGGGGTCGACGCGCACCACGCGCCAAGCGCGGATATCGTTGTACCAGCGGCCGTTGAACTCGCGGGCATCGATGTCGAACGACACCGTAAGTTCCTCGCCCACTTGAATATTAAACTCGCGCAGGCGATCCTCGCCGAACACGTTAAACACGCACTTGCGCGGATACTGCTCGTGGGTTTCGATTACGAACTCCTGCGTCTTCCAGCTGTTGCCCGTGCGCTGCGACACGCCGCCGCGCGGTTCAAGGACTTGAATGATTTTTCCTGTAATTTCCATGGATATAATATATAATGTATAGTTATGATTTATTATTTTCTCGGCGAAATTACTATTTTCTTTTTGTTTCCTGCGCTTTTTGACGTAAGAAAAACCGATGCTTCCTTATTTTTTTGTACTTTTGCGAGCAAGTATCATATAAGAAAAGCATAGATTAGATACCTTTGTAGCGCAAATCAAACTAACAACAAAATACCTAACTCCCATTATGAAATTCACAATTCCCAGTTCTCTGCTTTCGGCACGCCTGCAGACTATCGGCCGCGTGATTGTGCAGAAAAACACGATGCCCATCCTCGACAGCTTCATGTTTGACATACAAGGTTCGCGCCTCGTGGTTACCGCCAGCGACAACGAAACGGTGCTGACGACCGCCATCGACGTGACCGACTGCGACTCCGACATTCGCTTCGCCGTGAACGCCCGCAACATTCAGGACGCCATCAAGGAACTGCCCGACCAGCCGCTGGAATTTTACGTCAACAACCAAACGCTCGAAATCACGCTCGTTTATCAGAACGGACAATATAGAATTATGGGACAGAGCGCCGATGAGTATCCCACGCCCGCCGGAGAAGAAGGCGAGGCTACGGAACTCCACATCAACGCGCAAAGGCTGCTCAACTGCGTGAGCCGTACCATTATCGCCACAGCCAAAAACAATATCCGCGAAATCATGAACTGCATCAACTTCGACCTTGGAGAAGGTGCGCTCAACGTAGTGGCCACCGACGGCAACGTGCTCTCGCTGAGCAAAGCCCTCGGCATGGACGAACAGGCCGCTGGCGGCTTTATCCTCCCCCAAAAGCCCGCAGGACTGATCAAGACGGTATTGGCAAAGGAACAGGGCGACGTGTGCATTCGCTTCGGCTCGCGCTGCGCCAGCTTCGAGAGCGAAAGCTATCGCCTGCAATGCCGCCTCGCGGAAGGGCGCTTCCCCAACTATCGCGCCGTCATTCCCCAAGATAACCCCAACGTGCTGACCATCAACCGCGCCGCACTGGCAAGCACCCTGCGCCGCGTGGGCGTGTTCTCGAGCGAAACGCAATTCTACAAGCTCGACATCGGCGGCAGCAACATCACCATTTCCTGCCGCGACCTCGACCTCGCCCTCGCCGCCGAGGAAAGCCTGCTCTGCCAGTACGAAGGCAATCCGCTCAGCATCGCCTTCCCCTGCCAGGTGCTGCTGGAACTGGTGAACAACGTGGAATCGGAAGAAATCACGCTCCGCATGGGCGACCGCAGCCGCGCCGTGCTCATTCAGCCCGCAGAGCAGAAAGAGGGCGAGGAACTGCTGATGCTCCTCATGCCCGTAATCCTCAACGAATAAGAGAGGCGCACAGCCCGCGCCCCGCACGCTTAAAACTTTATCGGAATGAAGCTCAATCTGAACCGCCCCATCGTGTTTTTCGACATCGAAGCCACGGGGCTGAATATTGCCACCGACCGCATCGTAGAACTCTGCTACATCAAGCTCTTGCCCGACGGCTCTCAGGAAGAACGCACCCTGCGCTTCAACCCCGGCATTCACATCTCGGCAGAAGCCACGGCCGTGAATGGCATAACTGATGCCGACGTGGCGCACGAGCCGCACTTCCGCGACCTCGCCCCCGAATTGGAACAAGTGTTCGCAGGCTGCGACCTCGCTGGCTTCAACTCCAACAGCTTTGACATACCGATGCTCGTCGAGGAGTTTATCCGCGCGGGCATCAACTTCGACATCACGGGCTGCAAGTTCGTGGACGTGCAAAACATCTTCCACAAAATGGAGCAGCGCAACCTCGTGGCGGCCTATAAGTTTTATTGCCAGAAAAACCTCGACGACGCGCACACGGCCTTGGCCGACACCCGTGCCACGCTCGAAGTGCTCGAAGCGCAGCTCGACCGCTACGCCGACACGCTGAAAAACAGCGTGGACTACCTCGCCGACTTCTCGCGCCGCAACCGCAACGTCGACCTCGCCGGCCGCATCGTGCTCAACGAGCAGGGCGTGGAGACCATCAACTTCGGAAAATATCGCGGCCGCCCCGTGGCAGAAGTGCTGCGCCGCGACCCCGGCTACTATGCCTGGCTGATGCAAGGCGACTTCACGCAAAACACGAAGCAAGCCTTTACCCGCATCAAGCTCCGCGAAGGGATTTTTTAGACCAACGCGCCCAATCCGCCCCACATCAACAATGCACAATCTCAAAGGCAAACATATCGTACTCGGCATCACGGGCAGCATCGCCGCCTATAAGGCCTGCACGCTTATCCGCCTCTTCGTGAAGGCGGGGGCGGAGGTTCAGGTGGTTATCACGCCTGCCGGAAAAGAGTTTATCACGCCTGTAACGCTCTCTGCCCTGACCTCTAAACCCGTTGTCAGCGAGTTTTTCTCGGGCAAAGACGGCTCGTGGCACAGCCACGTAGACCTCGGGCTCTGGGCCGATGCCATGGTAATCGCTCCCGCCACAGCCGCCTCAATAGCCAAGATGGCGCACGGCGTGGCAGATAACATGCTCATCACGACCTACCTGTCGATGAAAGCGCCCGTCTTTATCGCGCCGGCAATGGACTTGGACATGTTCGCCCACCCGAGCACGCAGGATAATCTGGCGCAACTCAAGCGGTATGGCAATATTATAATAGAGCCTGCCGAGGGCGAACTCGCCAGCCACCTCGTGGGCAAGGGGCGTATGGCGGAGCCGGAAGACATTTTCACCTTTGTAAGCAAACGCCTCGCCGAAAAGCAAGCCCCGGAAACCTTGCGCCTCAACGGCAAGACCGTGCTCGTCACCGCCGGGCCGACGATTGAGAAAATCGACCCCGTGCGCTATATCAGCAACTTCTCGACAGGCAAAATGGGCTACGCCATAGCCGATGCCTGCGCGGAGCAAGGCGCGAGAGTAATACTTATATCAGGACCGGTAAACGGGCTGGAAACCAGACATAAAGGCATAGAGAAAATTAACGTGGTGAGCGCAAGCGATATGTACGAGGCTGCAACAAAAGCCTTCCCCTCTTGCGACGCCGCGATACTTTGCGCTGCCGTGGCAGACTATACCCCCGCCCGCTGCGCCGAACAAAAAATAAAGACGCACGCCGCCACGGCTCTCGAACTCACACCGACGCAGGACATCGCCGCAGCCCTCGGGCGCATGAAAACGGCGGAACAGCGGCTCGTAGGCTTCGCGCTCGAAACGAATGACGAGCAAGCACACGCCCGAGCCAAACTGATTAAGAAAAATCTCGACTTCATCGTGCTTAACTCCCTGCGCGACCCTGGTGCGGGCTTTGCCTGCGATACGAATAAGGTAACCATGCTTTTCGCCGACGGCAAAACCTTAGATTTCCCCCTAAAAGACAAGCACGAAGTAGCCAACGACTTGACCGAACAACTATGCGCCTTGTTTTAAGACTGACATTTTTGCTCTCTTTTCTTTTCGCGGCGGCAGGTCCTGCCTCCGCGCAAGAGATTGATGCCCGTATCAACATCAACTACAAGAAGATACAAGGCTCTTCAACCAGCGTGTTCGAAACGCTCAAGACCGCGCTCACGGAGTTCATCAACGAACGTCAGTGGACCACGCTGCAATTCAAGCGCAATGAGCGCATCAACTGCAACTTCAACATCACCGTGAACGCTTACGACGAGGCCGCCAACAGTTTCGAGTGCGCCCTCATGGTGCAAAGCAACCGCCCGGTCTTCAACTCGAACTACACCACCACGGTGTTCTCTACAAACGACCCCAACTTTAATTTCAACTATCAGGAGTTCGACCAAATAGAATTCCGCTCCGACGTGCTCGACAACAACCTCACGGCGGTCATTGCCTATTACGTATATTTAATGATTGGCATGGACCTCGACAGCATGTCGCCGCTCGGAGGGACTGAAGTCTTGAAGATGGCGCAGAATATCGTGAACAACGCGCAAAGCCTCGAGTATAAAGGCTGGAAAGCCTTCGAGGACTCTAAAAACCGCCACGCAATCATCACCGACATGCTCGACGGCGGTATGGAGCCTTTCAGGCGAATGCAATACAAATACTATCGCGAGGGACTCGACGTTATGGCAGAGAACGCCGAACGCGGACGCGCCGGCATCACAGCCGCCATGGAGTTGCTCCAAAAGGCACGCGAGAACAAGTCGATGAGTATGCTGCCCGAATTGTTCACGGAGTACAAGCGCGACGAACTGGTTGGCATCTACAATAAAGAGAAAGCCAACGCGCAAGAACGCCTCACGGTTTCGGAAATCCTTTCCAAAATAAATCCTTCGCAAAACTCCTATTGGCGCAAAATGAAATAGCATGTTCAAAAGCCTTTCTATAAATAATTATGCCCTGATTGACCGGCTCGACATCAGCGTGGAGCCGGGCTTTACCGTAATAACGGGCGAGACGGGCGCGGGCAAGAGCATCATGCTTGGCGCACTCGGCATTCTGCTCGGCGGCCGCGCAGAAGCACGTGCCGTGAGAACGGGCGCGGCAAAGTGCGTAGTGGAAGCAGCGTTCGACGTGAGCGCGCTCGGCATACAAGAATTTTTTGAGGAAAACGATATAGATTTCGACGGCGAAGAATGTATTTTGCGCCGCGAGGTAACGGCGGCGGGCAAGAGCCGCGCCTTCATCAACGACACTCCCGTGCCCGCCGCGCGGCTCAAAGAGATCGGCGCGCTGGTCATCGACATACATTCGCAGCACCGCAACCTGCTCATCGGCCGCGAGGACTACCTGCTCGACACGCTCGACACCGTGGCCGCCAACTCCGCAGAAAAGGCAGCCTATGCAGAGGCCTATGCCCAGTGGCGCAAGGCGGAGGAAGAATTGAAGGCACTCCGCCTGCAAGCCGAAAAGGGACAGACCGACGGCGACTATCTCAAATTTCAATTAACGCAAATCCAAGAAGCCGCCCTCCTACCCGACGAGCAGGAAGAGCTGGAAAAGGAAAACGCGCTATTGGAACATGCTGAGGAAATCAAGGCTTCGCTCGGCTCGGCCGCCTTCGCCATCAACGGCAGCGACGGCGAACGCCTCGCCGAACTGCGCCGCGCCGCTCAGCAGCTGGAAAGCATCGCCGCCCACCTGCCCGAAGCCGCCGCGCTCGCCGAACGCCTCGAAAGCGCACGCATCGAAATAGGCGACATCGCCGACGAACTCGAACGCCAAAGCGAGGGCATCGACTTCAACCCCGCCCGCGCCGAACAGGTGGCGAGCCGCCTCAACCTTATATACGACCTGCTGCAAAAGCACCGCGCCGCAAGCATCGCCGACCTGCTGGCACTTGCCAAAGACTGGGAGGAACAGCTCAACCGCTTGGAAAACATGGAAAGCCTCTTGGAGGAAAGCCAACGCCGCTGCGCCGCCCTGCTCGCAGACCTGCGCAAGAAGGGCAGCGTCCTTACCGCCACGCGCGGCAAGGCGGCGAACATCGTGGAGCAGTCGCTCACCGAAAGCCTGCACACGCTCGGAATGCCCAACGTGAGCATTCGTTTCTCCCTCCAGCCGCGCGAAGTGCCCGCCGCCTGCGGCATGGACACACCCGTGTTCCTCTTCTCTGCCAACAAGAACGTGCCGATGCAGCCGGTCAGCGAGATTGCCTCCGGCGGCGAGATTGCCCGCGTGATGCTCGCCCTGAAAGGATTGATAGCCCGCCACAAAAACCTGCCCACGATTATCTTCGACGAAATCGACACGGGCGTATCGGGCACTATGGCGGAGCGCATGGCAGTGATGATGGGCGAAATAGCGAAGCACTGCCAGGTGCTCTGTATCACCCACCTGCCGCAAATCGCCGCAAAGGGCAATGCCCATTTCCGCGTGCATAAGGAAGAAAACGAAACGGGCACCACGAGCCATATCTCCCGCCTCTCGCCCGAGGAGCGCGTCCGAGAAATCGCCACGATGCTGAGCGGCGCGGAAATCTCCGAAGCCGCCGTGAGCAACGCCAAGACGCTGCTCGGCATGCCATAAGACATTTTTAGCAACACACTAACATATCGGTACTATGACATTGAAAAACTGCATATTAAGGTTATTCATTTTTTCTATCTCCCTCCTACTCCCCACGGCCTTGCTTGCCGCCGGCAAGCTGCCCAAGACCGCGCCGCGTGCCTTGGTGAAGGTGACGACTTACGACGCTTCGGGCAACAGGCTTGGCGAGGGCATCGGCTTTTTCATCGACGAGAGCGGCACCGCGCTCGCGCCCTTCGCACTCTTCGACAAGGCTGCGCGCGCCGAGGCGGTGACCGTGAAAGGCGAGCGGCTGGAAGTGACGCGCATTCTCGGAGCAGCCAGCCTCTACGATATGGTGAAATTCCGCGTGGCCGTGAAGAAAGGCAAGACGGCTTGCCTGCCCCTCGCGCAAAACGCCGCAGCCACGGGCACGGAACTTGCCCTCCTACGCTATCTGCCCGGAGGAAAATACGACGGGGGCACAGCCTATATCGTCAAGTCTGATGATTTTGAAGCATATAAGTATTACGGCACTTCCGCTCCTAACGACAGCACGGCATTTGGCTGTCCCCTTGTAAATCCTGAAACGGGCGAGGCCGTGGCCATCGTGCAGCGCAACACGCTGAAAGATGCCACGGGGGCCTGCGCCATTGACGTGCGCTTCGCCCACGGGCTCACCATCGGCAGCACCGCTTCGCTGCAACGCGACTTGCGCAGCATCTTAATCCCCAAAGCGCTCCCCGAAAAGCGCGAAGACGCATTGACATATATATATACTATGTCCGTGGCCGACTCTCTGCAACGCGCCGCCGCACTGACGGATTATATCGCCGCCTTCCCCGCAGACGCTGAGGGCTACGTCAATCTCGCCGCGTTCGAGGCGCAATATAATCACAGGGGTCAGTGCGACGCGCTGTTCCAGAAGGCATTGGCGCTGGCCGCCGAGGCAAAGGATTCTACGATGAAGGCTGACGCGGTGCATTATAATTATAGCAAACTCATCTATGCCGCCGCCGTGGAGCAGAATGACACGGCCTGCGGCTGGACGCTTGCCCGCGCCGCCGCCGAAGCCCGCGCCGCCTATGCCGCCCTGACCGAGCCGCTCTATCTGGTGCAGGAGGGCAACTGCCGTTTCGCGCAGAAGGACTACGCCGCCGCGCATCGGCTCTATCTCGATGCGTGCAGCGACAAGACATTTGCCTCTGCCGCCACTTTTTTCTCCGCCGCACGCGCCCTTGAACTCTCGAAAGGAGACAGCGCGCAGGTCATCGCCTTGCTCGACAGCACGGTGGCGCACATTCCGCAGCCTTGCTCTGTGCGCGATGCGCAATACTATCTCGAACGCTCGCAGCGCCTCGTGCGTGCCGGCCGCTTCCGCGATGCCGTGGCCGATTATAATGTGTACGAACAGGTAATCGGGCCGCGCAATCTCAACGACAAGTTTTATTATCTGCGCGAACAGGCAGAGCTGCAAGGGCGCATGTACCAGCAGGCGCTTGACGACATTCGCAGTGCCATATCAGCCAACCCCGCCGAACCCTACTACGCGCTCGAGGAACTGCTAATCCTCATTCGCACCGCGCAGTTTGAGGAAGCCTATGCGCAGGCAGCCGCCCTCCTGAAACGTCTGCCCGACGATGCCGACTGCCACAAGTTCTACGGCATTGCCTGCATCGAGACAGGCCGCCGCGCCGAGGGCATGGAGCATTTGCAGAAGGCACGCGAACTGGGCGACGCCACGATAGATGCCATTATCGAAAATTATAAATGATTTCTTATGAGACAACTCAAAATCACGCAGAGCATCACCTCCCGCGAGGGTGATTCTTTGGAACGCTATCTGCAAGAAATCAACAAAGAACCGATGATTACGCCTGAGGAGGAAGTGGTCCTCGCTCACCGTATTCACAACGGCGACGAGGAGGCTTTGGAACAGCTCACCAAGGCAAACCTTCGCTTCGTAGTATCAGTGGCAAAGCAATACCAGGGCCAGGGCCTCGGACTTATCGACCTCATCAACGAGGGCAACGTGGGACTGATCACCGCCGCCAAGAAGTTCGACGAGACGCGCGGCTTCAAGTTCATTTCCTACGCCGTGTGGTGGATTCGCCAAAGCATTCTGCAAGCGCTTGCCGAGAACAGCCGCCTCGTGTACCTGCCGCTCAATCAGGTGAACAATCTGAGCAAAATCCACCGCTTCCTCTCCGACTTCGCGCAAAAGAACGAGCGCATGCCGTCGAACGAAGAAATCGCCGAGGCGCTCGACATCGACGTGGAAAAGGTGAAGACCATCATGCAATCCTCCGGCCGCCCCACTTCTATGGACGCGCCTCTTGCCGACGACGAGGGAAGCTGCCTGCTCGACTTGCTCCAAAGCCGCGACGGCAGCAACACGGAGCGCGACCTCATCACAGGCTCGCTCATCACGGAGGTATCGGCCGCCGTGAAGAAGCTCCCGGAGCGCGAGCGCAAGGTCGTTGAGATGTTCTTCGGCCTCAACGGGCCGGAGATGAACCTCGAAGACATCGGCCGCGAACTGCATCTGAGCCGAGAGCGCGTACGCCAGCTCAAAGAGAAGGCCCTCAAACTCCTGCGCGAGGCACAGGAGGCGAGCATTCTCAAAACGTATCTGTAAGTTGAGTGAACAAGTAAACGAGTTTACGAGTAAACAAGAAGGCTTAAACATACATTTCCCGATTATGATAACCTGCGCTATTATCGACGACGAGCCTTTGGCCGTGACGCTATTGGAGAGTTACGTGAAGCGTGTGCCCGAACTTGACCTTAGGGGAAAATACCTCGGTGCACGCGAGGCGCTGGACGCTTTGACTGAAACGCCGGTCGACCTCGTTTTCCTGGACATACAGATGCCGGAAATTACGGGCCTTGAACTTTCCAGCCAACTCCCGGCCCGAACTTACGTGATCTTCACCACGGCTTACAGCCAATATGCCATACAGGGCTACCGCGCCAACGCCGTGGGCTATCTGCTGAAGCCGATTAGTTTCGCCGATTTCAAGGAGACCCTCGACTTTGCCCGCCGCCGCATCACGGGGCAACCCTTGCCCGCATCTCCCGTCCCCGCCGAAGAAACGCAGCCCGCCGCCCCAGCCTCCGAGTCCCGCCCCACCGCATTGAAGGAAACGGTGGCGGCCGACCGTTCTATCTTCGTAAAGAGCGACTACAAGATTATCCGCATCAACATCGACGATATCATTTACGTGGAGGGGCTTAAAGACTACGTCAAGATACATCTCCTGAGCACCGGCCGCGCCGTGCTGAGCCTCACCTCTATGCGCAACATCGAGCAGCTCCTGCCCGAGGACATCTTCATGCGCACGCATCGCTCCTACATCGTGAATATGAGCAAGGTGTTGCTGCTCGAGCGCGGCAACATCGTGTTCGGCGACAAAAATATCCCCGTTTCCGACAGTTACAAAGACCGCGTGCGCCAGTACGTTGCCGACCGCATGCTGTCGCAATAAGTTTTTTTTGATAACAATATTATATATGTATATGAAAACATTTTTCGCTAAAACAGCCCTGTGCCTCATCGCCCTGCTGATGCTTTGCCCCGCAGGCCTCTCGGCACAAAAGAGCGGCAAAGATGCCGACATTTCTAAATACCTCGCCGGCGCCGTGCCCGTGGAAAACGGTGTCGTGGTGTTCCGCAAGAGCTACAAGGCCGAGGGCAAGACTAAGGAGCAACTCTATGCCCTGCTGAAAGACTACACTTGGAACAAGGTGGTCTGCGGCGAGAACAAACTGCCGCAGGCACGCATCACCGAGGCCGACAGCACCACGGGCGTCATTGCCGCCAGCATGGAGGAATATCTCTATTTCAAGAAAAAGGCTTGGGTCACCCACTATGCGCGCCTCTACTACCAGCTCGTGTTTACCGTGCGCGACGGCGGCTTCGATGCCATGATGCGCAACATCCATTATTGCTACGACGCCGAATCCATGCCCAACGGACAGCCCTCCAGCTTCCGCGCCGAGAACTTGATCACCGACAAGGAAGCCCTCTCCAAGGACGGCACCAAACTCACACGCATCGGCGGCAAGTTCCGCCGCTTTACCATCGACCGCAAAGACGAACTCTTCACCGGCGCCGCCCGTGCTGCCGGAGCCTTGAAGAAAGTGGTCAAGATGGTTGAGGCAGAGGAAGAGTAAGATTTGCAGACTATTTATAGTAAACAAGTATACGAGTAAACAAGTATACGAGACAAGTTACTCATATAAAATAATTTGCAAACAAGCAAACTCGTCTACTAAAATACATTTCTGTCTCGTCTACGCGTTTACTTGTCTACTCGTCTACTAAAAAGAATATAATACATCATTCACCCTATCCCATATGCAACAGCAAAAAATCATTATCCTCGATTTCGGTTCGCAAACCACGCAGCTCATTGGCCGCCGCGTGCGCGAGCTGGACACTTTCTGCGAAATCCTGCCCTACAACAAGTTTCCGCACGATGACGACTCCGTCATCGGTGTCATTCTCTCCGGTTCGCCTTACAGCGTTTACGACCCCGAGGCTTTCAAGGTGGATCTTAGCCGCATTCGCGGACGCCTGCCTATCCTCGGCATCTGCTACGGCGCACAATACATGGCGCACACTTACGGCGGACGCGTGGAACGCGCCGAGAGCCGCGAGTACGGGCGGGCACACCTTTGCACCTTCGACCATGAGAACCCGCTCTTCGAGGGCTTTGCCGACAACTCTCAGGTATGGATGAGCCACGGCGACACCATCACCGCCCTCCCCGAGGGCTTCCGCACCATCGCCTCGACCGAAAAAGTCATCAACGCCGCCTATCAGGCTGAGGGCGAGAGGCTGTGGGGCGTGCAGTTCCACCCCGAGGTGTTCCACAGCCTGCAAGGCAGCCTCCTGCTGCGCAACTTCGTGGTAGGCATCTGCGGCAGCCGACAAGACTGGAGCCCCGCCTCGTTCGTGGAGACAACCGTCAACGAACTTAAAGCCCAACTTGGCAACGACCGCGTAATCCTCGGTCTCTCGGGCGGCGTGGACAGTTCCGTGGCCGCCGTGCTGCTCAACCGCGCCATCGGCGACCGCCTCACCTGCATCTTCGTGGACCACGGCATGCTCCGCAAAAACGAGTTCCGCGACGTGATGCGCGACTACGAGTGTCTCGGCCTCAACGTTATCGGCGTGGACGCTTCCGAGAAGTTCTTCTCCGAACTCGCCGGCGTGACCGAGCCGGAGCGCAAGCGCAAGATTATCGGCAAGGGCTTCGTGGACGTGTTCAACGCCGAGGCCCGCAAAATCACCGATGCCAAATGGCTGGCGCAGGGCACCATCTACCCCGACCGCATCGAAAGCCTCAACATCACGGGCAAAGTCATCAAGAGCCACCACAACGTGGGCGGCCTGCCCGAGGAGATGCACCTGCAACTCTGCGAACCGCTCAAATGGCTCTTTAAGGACGAAGTGCGCCGCGTGGGCCGCCAACTCGGAATGCCCGAGCACCTCATCACGCGCCACCCCTTCCCCGGCCCGGGCTTGGCAGTGCGTATTCTCGGCGACATCACGCCCGAGAAGGTGCGCGTGCTGCAAGATGCCGACGACATCTTTATCCGCGGGCTGCGCGAATGGAAAACCACCGACGCGGAAGGCCGCGAGCAGAGCCTTTACGACCAGGTTTGGCAGGCGGGCGTGGTGCTTCTGCCCGTGAAGAGCGTGGGCGTGATGGGCGACGAGCGCACTTACGAGCGTGCCGTGGCACTGCGAGCCGTGACCAGCACCGACGCCATGACGGCCGACTGGGCGCACCTGCCCTACGAGTTTATGGCAAAGGTGTCTACCGACATCATCAACCACGTACGCGGCGTGAACCGCGTTTGCTACGACATCTCCTCAAAGCCGCCTTCGACAATCGAGTGGGAGTAGAAATCGTGGCTGAAGCACCTTTATCCACAGCAATGTGACAGCAAGGTGAAGGCAGCACGAATCAATAAGATAATCATATAGTTAGGCCACCATTTGAGCTCTTTGGAAAGGGCGCAAGTGGTGGCTTTCTCATTATTGGAAATCTGTGGATTCGTCTATACTTTCAAGATAGAAGTGCAATAGAGCTTGCTCATATTGCCGAGCGCAGCCGAAAATGTCAAGAAAAGGTGCATTTATTTGAACGCTGCCCTCCCTATCATCATCTCTCAAAATGGAGTATCATCAACCTCATATTCTTCATCCGAATAGATTGGATTTTTTGACAAGCGGTCAGCAGGTGTATATGCAAAGGCATCAAAACCAACATGAATGATGGAATCGGGCAGTTCAAGTGACGCAGGAAGATTTACGCATCCTTGAAATGCCGAATCTTCTATTCTTTCGATACCGTCAGGTAGATTTACAGAATGAAGAAAATGACAATCGGCGAAAGCAAACGTATCAATTTCTTTAATTTTTGAGCCAAGTTCTACTGTATGCAGATTAAGGCAACCTGAGAATGCACCAGGTCCGATTGAAACTACATTGGGCAGATGAACCTCTTGAAGTTCTCTACATCTTCTAAAGGCACGTGTGTCAATGTAGGCTGCGTCAGACTCAAAAACTTTAATATGAACGTCCGTACAACCTACAATTCTCTTATGCCCACTTTTGAGAATATCGATGATTATTCCGTATTCAAACTTTGTGTCCACGACCTCGTCAAAGATTCGGTTCAAATTCTCTATTTCAGGAGTCACGCTTGCGCCAATTTTTTGCATCATCATTTCTGTGTAGTCTTCTGAGTAGCCATAATCTTTGTATTTTTGTTTAATGGCATTGAGATACGGTGTGGTTAGGCGGTCAAAAATATCTTGAAAACCACACCCAAGAGTTTCTAATTCTGGCTTTTCGCCCTTCTGTGACCACACTTTGTATAGTAAGTCAAATTGTTCGTCTGTTAATTCAACAGACTTACTGTCACTGATGAGTTCAGATACACACACCCTATAGTCATCCTCTTCATTATCTGCCGTGCTCCAGCAGGTATAGTTAATACCTACCGTTAGATAAATCTCTATGTTAAAATCAAGTGTCTTCATAAGTTCCCTTATAATTCGGCAGATGCTCAATCAATATTCTAGGTAAATTCTCGCTTAATAATCGTGGCAAAGCCAACGACAAAATCTTCATCAAACAAAGGGTAAAATACTTGTTTCATCAGTCGCGAACTGATGAAAGGATGTCCGTTAGTCTGTCTTAGTTTATCTATATATGTTGGAAAAGGAGAACAAATCTCTTTTTCTCTTGACATTATCAACAAATACTGATTGTACATCTTTTCAAGTAAACCTTCGTTTTCAACAGACGTTTTCTCGCCATGGCAGAGTATTCAAGCAAGCTTGAACTCTGCTCATTTGGCTTAACGAAAAAGTTCCATTTTGCCAATACATTTATTATTGTAGTGACAGTAGTGTAAAACTACTGCCACTATCAAATAATATTGGATTAGATATTACGCCAATCACTCTTGTCAGTTAACTTTCCGTTCTTGAATATCATACGCACACCATTAAAGTTGTAGTGCTTGTATCTGTTGTTTCCTATAACATATTCGTTATATGGTCTTTGCGTGAGGAATATGTTATCTTCACCATGCATTACCCTTCCTAACTCCTGTAATAGGACTAATGGAGTACCGATAGGACAATCCATGAAGTGAGCTTCGTTCTTAAATAGACCTACAACCTTTGCAACAAGAGCAGCCCCATACTTCGCACTATACTTCTTCTGCACAATGTTATATTTGTGTTTGCATAAGTCAAATGCTGTTGGCGCAATTTTGGCTGTTGCTGGAATACCCTTAATTTCGAGGTTCTTGCACTTGTAAAAAGCATTTTCACCTATCGTTTTGAGTGTTGCAGGCATGGTCAGTGAAGTTAATTTGTCGCAACCGCCAAACGCAACATCGCCAATCTTGTTAAGTGAAGTAGGTATATTTACAGATTTCAGACTATTGCAGTTGGTGAATGTTCGTTCTTCCAAAGTTTTAATCTTATTTGAAAGTTTGACGGTTGTAAGACAGACACAACCAAAGAATGCGCAACTGCCTATCTTAGTTACATTGTCACCCATAACTACCGTATCCAAATAACGACATCCCTCAAATGCACTTGGACCTATCTCTGTTACGCTGGCAGGTATTTCAATGTTGCTAAGTTTTGATGCATTATAGAATGCACCTAATCCAATTGTCTTAATAGTATTAGGCAGTTCTATTTGGGTCACATCACTTTCTCTGAATGCCTGCTCGTCAATGGCAACGACAGTATATTCGTTATTGAAGAGTTTCACTTTTTCGGGAATGATTGTATATCCTTGATATGAGGAAGTATAAAGATTTCTTGTCCCATTTCGTTCTACGAACTTTTCAGGCGTGACTGCACAAGTCTTGGCACTATCATCGACAATTCTGTATTTGATACGATTAAAATATGCGGTTTTAATTTCCGATGATGATGATGTTGATTTCAATTTCGGGCACTGATTAAATACATCAATTCCTATTGTTTTTACCGTCTTAGGGACAGATGCAGTAGTTAGGTTTGAGCATCCTTCGAACGCACAATCCTCAATTGTAGTAACTGAATTTGGGATAGTGATTGTTCTAAGTGATTTGCAGTTAGAGAATGCATACTTCCCTATAATTTTCAGCGAATTTGAGAGAGATACAGACTTGAGTCCTGAGCAAGAGGCAAAGGCTGCAAGACCAATTGAGGTAACGGAATTGGGAATTGTCACGGATACAAGGTTTTCACACTCATAAAATGCCTCTTGACCAATGGCTGTGACAGGATACTTATAGCCTTCATGAATGACATAAGCAGGAATTGTTATTGAACCCGAATAAGGATTATCAATGTCGCGTGACACATACAATGTTCTTCCATTTTCCAAATAGTAAAAGCTGTAGGCTATACCACCTTTCTTAAAATCGTAAGCAAAGGAATAATTGGACAACGATAATAGCATCAGCGACAGTGAAATTAGTCTGAAGAGTCCAGAATGTTCTCTTAAAAATGTTTTGGTTTTCGCAGCATTTTTTTTCATAATTACATTATGTTGTGTCTGCTTATGCCCAACACAGACTTGTTATAAATGTAAAGCGTAGGCATCTTACTTTGCTCGTCTCAGTCCAAGCCTACAACAGCTCCGCAACCAACGAGAAAGAGATACCTACGCACATGTATTTGATACGCGCCGTAAAAGTGTGCCTGAGGGTTGCATAACCCTCTGCACACTCAACGGGTATATTCACGATACATCCGTTTGGCATCCACTCTATACTTGCTGCTGTTGCGTTCGATTGTGGTAGTTTGGACCGCACGGCAAGCGTCAAGTAAACGCTTCTTTTCTAATTCTTCTGCCTCAACATCTTTATGTTTCAGCCTGCCATCCACGTACTTTAATTTTCATTTGATAACATTTTACAATTAACCTACCTCCTTTTAAGCGAATCGGCATTTCTTATTTAGGGGCCACTAAATAGACCCGATTATTTTAATATCATCTGTCTTTTGTGAGTGTTTTCTACGCATATTATTCAGAGACTAAAACAGTCTGCAAAAACTCCAATACCTGTCAAGCTCTGTTGTTTGCCCTTCAGAAACAAGTGGAGCCGTAATGATTGTTTGATAACGCGCATGGCATGGCATTGCAAATTATAGTGAAAAATATGGAGAATATCACCAAAACAGAGAGAATAAGGATGTTTTTTTACCCTTATTTGAAAAAACAGTGCTTCTGTAATATGTTTTTTTGCCAAAAAAAACGAACCTCATACCTTTGTTTTTACTACTTTTGTGTGCAAAGGTATAAGGTGTGTAAGAGCAAAGCAAATTATCGTGAGGTCCATTTAGGACCATCTACGTAGAAGGCAAATGCCGGTCATTCCAATATTTCTATTATTTCCTTCCACTTGTCTGTTTTTGATTTGTAGTAAGACATCATCTCTGAATAGAAATCATTAAAGCAAGAAGGATTGATATCACCTCTATGATGGTCAAGTCTTCTCAACTGACAAAACTGACAGAAGGAACGAGCTTCAGATGCCAAGTCATAGAGAAAGGCGAACAACTGTTTCTTGACCACGTATACTTCGATGAGAAGCAACGTTCACCTCTCAATTATATCGCAGGCAAGATAGGGGGAATCAATTATGAGAAGTTACAAGAGTGACCTTATGTATGCCATATGGTCACTCTTATTAATCATTTCTTAAACAATACCGTCAAGAATAGATAGCCGCTCCGTCTTTCAGAAATC
>JALFJC010000070.1:0-10179 GCA_022775595.1 Bacteroidales bacterium
TTCGGGGCGGCTCTCCACGTTGAAGCAGGCAATGCCTGTGCGGAGTGCGGTGACGATCTCCGAATCACTCTTTCCTACGCCGGCAAATACGATTTTCTCGGATGGTATGCCGGCAGCAGCTGCTGCGCTCACCTCACCACCCGAAACGCAGTCCGCACCCAGTCCTGCGGCAGCAATGGTTTGCAGGATGCGGGGATTGAAATTGGCCTTAACGGCATAGTGTACGTGAAACTCGGGATAGTTTTTCGTGCAACGCTTCACCTCGTCGAGCGTACGGCGCAACAGGGCGAGGTCGTAATAGTAGTACGGCGTTTCAAGGTTATTGAAGTCCATTGTTTTTATGTTTGAGAAAACAAGTTGTTGTTGAAAGAAAGGGGCGCATGATTTCGCGCCCCTATTATATATATAAATATTGTGTCATTCTTTTTCGCCGAACAACTGACGGCTGAGGGCGCAAAGAGCCGCCTTCTTGTCGTCCTTGCTGATAAGGAACGAGATGTTGTGTTCGCTGCCGCCGTAGGAAATCATGCGTACGGGAATTTCCTTAAAGGCTTCGATGATTTCAGAAGCCACGCCGACGCGCTCGCCCGTAAGGTCGCCCACGACGCAAACGATGCACATGTCTTCGTCCACCTCGACCGCGCCGTATTTCTTCAACTCTTCGAGAATGGGCACGATGCGGCTCTTGTTGTCGATGCTGAGCGAAACACCCACCTCGGAGGTCGTCACCATGTCGATGCTCGTGTTGTAAGTTTCAAAGATTTCAAACACCTTGCGCAGGAAGCCCGTGGCGAGGAGCATACGTGAGGAAACGATTTTGATGGCAGTGATGTTGTCCTTTGCTGCAACAGCCTTAATCGTGCCACGGCGCATCTCGTTGTTGATAAGCGTTCCCGGCGCTTCGGGGTCCATTGTATTGAGCAGGCGAACGGGCACGCCGGCATAGCGGGCGGGCTGAATGCAGGTGGGGTGCAGGATTTTCGCGCCGAAATAGGCTAACTCGGCGGCTTCCTCAAAGTTAAGCTGGCGCACAGGCGTGGTGTGTTCCACGATGCGCGGGTCGTTGTTGTGCATGCCGTCGATATCCGTCCATATCTGGATTTCCTCGGCGCCTACCGCCGCGCCAATCAGGCAGGCGGTATAGTCAGAACCTCCGCGCTGCAAGTTGTCGATTTCGCCCTTGCGGTTGCGCGTGATGAAGCCCTGCGTGAGATAGATATCGTAGCCCGGCTGCTTTTTGAGAATGTCTTTAAGATGCTCTTTGATGTAGTGCAGGTCGGGTTCGCCGTTTTCATCGATCATCATGTAGTCGAGCGCGGGAATGAGCGTGGCTTTGATGCCTTGTTCCTGCAGGTAGGCGATGACCATGTTGGTGCTCATCAGTTCGCCCTGCGCGAGAATTTCTTTTTCAAGCTCTGGCGTATAGTCGCGGCTCACCATCGAGAGCAGGTTGTCGAACGTGCCGAGCAGGAACTGCATCGTGCGCTGTGCGAACTCGGGCTTGGCGTGGAGGTTGCCCACGTGCTCTTTGTAGATGTGGCGCAGGCGGTTGATGCAAACGTTTGCCGCCTCGCGGTTGTTCTTTTTAAGATATGAGGCAATCTCGACAAGAGAATTTGTCGTGCCCGACATGGCGGACAACACCACGATTTTCTGCTTGCCGTCGTTGATGAGGGCGGACACCTCTTTCATTCTTTGCGGCGAGCCAACGGACGTGCCGCCGAATTTAAGGACTTTCATGTTTTGGGGCTTATTTGTTTTTATTTTCTTCTTCCAATTCAATCGGCGCGTTGTATTCGTTGGTCACTTCCTCCAACTTGCCGCCCTCGCAGTTGTAGACAATGCCTGGGAAGAGCTGCAAGAGGTTGAGGTTGTGGGTAATCATCACCACGGCCGTGCCTTGCTGGCGAATGGTCTGCAAGATGCTGACGATGCGCTTGCTGGTCTCGAAGTCGAGGTTGCCAGTCGGTTCGTCGGCGAGTATGATTTCGGGATTGTTGAGTAGGGCGCGTGCGATGCAGACGCGCTGCTGCTCGCCGCCGGAAAGTTCGTGGGGAAATTTATGCGCCTTGTCCTCCATTTCTACCAGTTGCAGCACTTCGGAGATACGGGCGTCGCGCTCCTTGCGCGGTTTGCCCGTGGCTTTAAGCACAAAGTAGAGATTGTCGTAAACCGTGCGGTCGCGCAGGAGTTGGAAATCCTGAAAAACGATGCCGAGGCGGCGGCGGAGTTCAGGCAGATGCTTGCGTTTGAGCCGCAGCAGGTCGTAGCCGAGCACCATTGCCTGGCGCGTATCGCCTACGTCCTTTTTCTTTTTCGGCGGCAGGGGCAGTTCGCCATATAGGGTCTTGAGTAGCGAGCTCTTTCCCGCGCCCACGGGACCTACAATATATATAAAGTCTCCCGCACCTACGCGAAAGTCTGCGCTTTCCACGACGCACAGGTCGTCGTGGCAGATATTGATGCCTTTGAGTTCGATGAGCATATTCCCGATAAAATTTTAATCAAGTTTGAGCACGGCAAGGAAAGCCTTTTGCGGCACTTGCACATTGCCGATTTCCTTCATGCGCTTCTTGCCTCGCTTCTGCTTTTCAAGGAGTTTGCGCTTACGGCTTATGTCGCCGCCGTAGCACTTTGCGGTCACATCCTTGCGCACCTGCTTCACCGTTTCGCGTGCAATGATTTTCGCGCCGATGGCCGCCTGGATAGCGATGTCGAACTGCTGTCGCGGCAAGAGTTCTTTCAGTTTCTCGCAAATGCGCCTGCCGAAGGTGACGGAATTGTCAACGTGGGTCAGCGTAGAGAGCGCGTCGACGGGCTCGCCGTTCAGCAGAATGTCGAGCTTTACCAGTTTGGACGGGCGAAACTCCAAGGGGTGGTAGTCAAAGGAAGCGTACCCCTTCGACATAGATTTGAGTTTGTCGTAAAAGTCAATGACAATCTCGGCAAGAGGCATATCATAATAAAGTTCCACACGGTCGCCCGACACGTATTCCTGCTTCACCAGTTCGCCGCGCTTGCCGAGACAGAGCGTCATGATGTTGCCGATAAAGTCGGTCTTCGTGATAATCGAGGCGCGAATATAGGGTTCTTCGATGTGGTCGATTTCCGTAGCCTCGGGCATACCCGCAGGATTGTGCACCTCCTTTTTGTTGCCGTGCTTGTCGTAGACGAAATAACTTACGTTGGGCACGGTGGTGATGACGTTCATGTTGAACTCGCGGTCGAGGCGTTCCTGCACTATTTCCATGTGGAGCAATCCGAGGAAGCCGCAGCGGAAACCGAAGCCGAGGGCAACGGAACTTTCGGGCGTGAAACTTAGCGAGGCGTCGTTGAGTTGGAGTTTCTCGAGACTGGCGCGCAGTTGCTCGAAATCTTCTGTTTCCACGGGGTAAACGCCGGCGAAGACCATCGGCTTCACCTCCTCAAATCCCGCAATGGCTTCCTTGCAGGGACGCTCTACGGTGGTAATCGTGTCGCCCACCTTTACTTCCGTGGCGGTCTTAATGCCGCTCACGATGTAGCCCACGTCGCCGCAGCCGAGCACCTTGCGCGGCGAGAGGTTCATCTTGAGCACGCCCACCTCGTCGGCGGAATATTTCTTTTGCGTATTGACAAACAGCACGTCCTCGCCTTGGCGGATAGAACCGTTCACGATTTTGAAATACGCGATGATGCCTCGGAAGGGATTGAACACGGAGTCGAAAATCAGGGCTTGCAGCGGCGCGTCCTCATCGCCGACCGGCGCGGGAATACGCTCCACTACGGCGCGAAGAATATCGTCGACGCCCTGGCCCGTACGGCCGGAGGCGCGGATAATCTCTTCGCGCTTGCAGCCGAGCAGTTCGATGATTTCATCTTCCACCTCCTCGGGCATAGAATTCGGCATGTCGCACTTGTTGAGCACGGGGATAATTTCGAGGTCGTGCTCTATGGCCATATATAAATTGGAGATTGTCTGCGCCTGAACGCCCTGCGTGCTGTCTACCACGAGGAGGCAGCCTTCGCAGGCGGCGATACTGCGCGACACCTCGTAGGAAAAGTCCACGTGTCCCGGGGTATCGATGAGGTTCAGCCTGTAAGTCTCGCCGTCCATCTGGTAATCCATCTGTATGGCGTGGCTCTTGATGGTTATGCCGCGTTCGCGCTCCAGATCCATATCGTCCAGCATTTGCCCTTCGGTCACTTCGATGGTTTTTGTACGTTCAAGCAGACGGTCTGCTAGTGTGCTTTTGCCGTGGTCGATATGGGCAATGATGCAAAAGTTACGGATATTCTTCATTTATATATTTAATGGTGTGGGGAGATTATTGGTGAAAAAGGGTAGGGGCGCATGGCATACGCCCGGGAAACATGCAAAAAGATTATTTCTTAAAACTTCTCGGCCTCGTCAAAACTTACGGCGTGCTGCAAATCTTTTTCGGAGAGCAGGAGTTCCTGCGGATTTGTAATGGGCCAGGCAATGCCGATTTTCGGGTCGTCGTAGCGAATGGAACATTCGGCCTGCGGCGCATAGATATTGTCCACCTTATAAGTGAAAACGGCCGTGTCGGAAAGTACTTGGAAACCGTGGGCGAAACCTCTGGGAATGAACAACTGGCGCTTGTTTTCCGCGCTCAGTTCCACCATTACGTACTTGCCGAATGTGGGGGAAGCCTGGCGCAAGTCTACTGCCACGTCCACAACCGTGCCTTGCAGCACGCGCACGAGCTTAGCCTGCGAAAATTCTCCCTTTTGGAAATGCAGTCCGCGCAGTACGCCACGCGACGACATGGACTGATTGTCCTGCACAAAGTTCACTTCGTGACCGATATGCTCATTGAAATCGGACGCACGCCAAGTTTCCATGAAGTAGCCGCGTGCATCGGCAAATACTTTCGGTTCGCACACCCATACGTCGGGTATTTCGGTTTTGATATAATTCATATCCTAATGTTTTTTAGGGGATAAACAGTTTAATGTTATCGTTTGCCTCGTTGGGCTCTGCGCGGAGCACGCCAGGCTTTGCCTGATCGGCGGGGAGTTCCATAAGATAGTCGCAGATATTATCCTCGAGATATTTATGGATGGCGCGTTTCAGCGAGCGTGCGCCGTATTTGCTGTCGAAGCCCTTGGCCACGAGGAAGCGGCGGGCGGCATCGGTCACGTCGAGCTGCAGGGGCACGTTGTCGAGCCGCTTCTGGAGGGCGCGGATTTCGAGGTCGGCAATTTCGAGGGCGTTGTCGGCGGTGAGGGGGTGGAACATCACGATGTCGTCGAGGCGGTTGAGAAATTCAGGTGCGAACTGCTTGCTCAATGCCTTCATCACGATGCCTTCCGCCTGCTCTGCCGTGGCCTCGTGGCTGCTGTTGAAGCCCACGCCGCTGCCGAAGTCTTTGAGCTGGCGCGTGCCGCTGTTGGAGGTCATTATAATAATTGTGTTGCGGAAGTCGGCCGTCACGCCGTTGCCGTCAGTCATGCGTCCTTCGTCCATAACCTGCAAGAGCGTGTTGAACACATCGGGGTGCGCCTTTTCGATTTCGTCGAGCAGAACCACGGAGTAGGGGTGACGGCGCACTTTTTCGGTGAGTTGTCCTCCCTCTTCGTAACCCACGTATCCCGGAGGCGCGCCGACGAGGCGGCTCACGCTGTATTTTTCGCCGTATTCGCTCATGTCCATGCGTATGAGCGCGTCCTTGCTGCCGAACATCCATTCGGCGAGACACTTCACAAGGTGCGTCTTGCCCACGCCCGTGGGGCCTACGAAGAGGAACGTGCCGATGGGGCGCTCTGCGCCTTTCAGCCCGAGGCGGCTGCGCGTTATGGAGCGCACCACGCGCTCGATGGCCTTATCTTGTGCGATGACCTTGCTGCGCAGAGCGTCTTTCATGCCCCGCAGGCGGTCTTCCTCGCTACGTGTCACGCGTTCCACGGGCACGCCGCTCATAATGCTTACCACGGCAGCCACTTGGTCCTCGTCCACCACGGAGGGGCTTTGCGACGCTTCAGCCTCCCATTCCTTGACGAGTTCGGCAAGCTGCTTCTCGGCTTCCGCCATCTGGTCGCGCAGATTGGCGGCCTTTTCATAGTCCTGCGCTTGCGCGGCGGCGTTCTTCTGCTGTTTCAGTTCTGCCACCTCGCGCTCTTTTTGCAAGATGTTTTCGGGCGTGCCCGATGACGAGAGATGCACGCGGCTGCCCGCTTCGTCGAGCGCGTCGATGGCCTTGTCGGGCAGGGCGCGATCGGTGAGGTAGCGGTTGGTGAGGCGCACGCAGGCCGTCAAGGCAGCGTCGGTGTAGTGCACATTGTGATGGTGCTCGTAGCGGCTGCGCAGGTTTTGCAGGATTTGCAGCGTTTCGTCCGCCGTAGCCGGTTCGAGCTGTATTTTCTGGAAGCGGCGTTCGAGTGCGCCGTCCTTTTCGATGGTTTTGCGGTATTCGTTGATGGTGGTCGCGCCGATGCACTGCACTTCGCCGCGTGCCAGGGCCGGTTTCAGGATATTGGCGGCATCGAGACTGCCCGGCGCAGAACCGGCACCGATAATCGTGTGTATCTCATCGACAAAAAGAATGATCTCATTGTGCTTTTTGAGTTCTTCGATGAGCTTGCGCAGACGTTCTTCAAATTGTCCGCGATACTGCGTGCCTGCCACGATGGCCGCCATGTCGAGCGCCACGATGCGCTTTCCTGCGAGCACGCGGGGCGCTTTGCCGCCGGCGATGCGTTGCGCGAGGCCTTCCACGACCGCGCTCTTGCCCACGCCGGGGTCGCCGATGAGAATCGGGTTGTTCTTCTTGCGGCGGCAGAGTATCTGCACCATGCGCTCCGTTTCGCGCTCGCGCCCCACCACGGGATCCAATCCGCCCTTGGCGGCAATGGCGGTGAGGTCCGTGCCGAAATGGTCGATGACGGGCGTATCGGTCTTTTCCTTGGTGCGGGTGCCTGCCGGTTGCTGGCTGCCTGCGGCCTTGCCTGAGGACGCGAAGTCTTCGGGCGGCATGTCGTCGGCATCGTCGTTGTCAATGCCAAACGTGCTTTTGGGCAGTTCCACACCGAGGCGTTCGCAAACATTTTCGTAGGTCATACCGCCCTTTTCGAGCAGTCGGCCTGCCGCGTTGTGCTTTTCGCGGAGCATGGTCAGGAGGATATGCTCCACGCCGGCGGCGCTTTTGCCCGTGCGGCGCGCCTCAAGTGCGGCGAGGCGCACGAGATTGGACGCTTCCTGGTTGAGCGCGACGCCCTCGACGTTTTTCGGTTCATAGGCGGCCAATGCCTTTTGCATTTCCACGCGGCGGCGCAGGGCGTCCGATGCTTCCAGCAGCAGGGCTTCCGCATTTATTTCCCAAGAAGTGAGCAGACGCTTTACTTTAGATGTGGCGAGCATGGCCACGAGCAGGCAGAGCGGCGACACTTCGCGCAACTGTGCCCGTTGCGCCACGTCGCAACTTATTTCGATAATGTTTTTGAGGTCTTCCGAGATACTAAAACTTTTCATTTCAAATAGTTCTCCTTAAATTTTTGTGACTAATACCTATACCTAAAATAATATGTCGAATAATTTATTGTGCCATTAGGGCGGGCTGAAAGCCCAGTTGTTGCGCCAAGCCCGGGGCAACGCCCCGGGAAGCGGTGATGCATTGATTATAGTGTCGCGCTCTGTAAGAGCAACTTGCTTTATGAGGGGCAACGCCCCGTGTGATGGGGTTACGCGCTTTTGGCGCGTGGCATTTTTGTAGGCAAAAATGCCGAATGTATTGTCGCTTGCTCCTTTTTCCCGGGTTGTTGCCCCGGGCTATTGGCAACAATTGGGCTTTCAGCCCGCCTCAATACATATATTTTTAAGGCGTACGCATACACCACTACTTTCAACAGTCGTCTATATATATATTATTGTGCAAAGTTACGCATTTGCACGGAAAGAAAAGCGTATTGGCGGCGAAAAGTAGGGCTTTTCTTATAAGAAAATGCAGATTTTACAGACGGAAAGGCGGGGCGGCGGGGCGGGAAAAGCGCGAAACTTCTTAACTTTGCGGCAAAATTTCAAGGTCTCACGGGTTTTTAATGGTTTTTCCCTTGCAGCGTTTGAAGCGGGCGGGCACCGACCGCAGCCGCAGGGATTAAGGGCGAGCGCGACACCATAGGGTCGCAGGCTCGGCGTTAAGACCAGCGGCGTTGCCCGCAGGGCTTCAAACGAAGCAAGATGTTTTTCATGGTTTTTATCCAAAACCTATTTTCTAAATCCAACCAACGCATACTTTTTTGGTTTTCCGATGAAATCAGCAGAAATTGTGATGCCGGCAACCCTCGTTGCCTATTTTCTCCTCCTTATTATTATCTCGCGCCGCGTGAGCCGCAAGAGCGCGGGCGGCGGCAACGACGACTTTTTTCGCGCCGGACACAGTTCGCCATGGTGGATGGTGGCCGTGGGCATGGTGGGGGCGAGCATTTCGGGCGTTACCTTCATGTCCGTGCCCGGCTGGGCGGCGGCTACGGGCATGACCTATCTTCAAATGTGCCTCGGTTTTATTCCCGGCTACCTGCTCGTGGCGTACGTGCTGCTGCCCGTCTATTATAAATTGCGTCTGACGAGCATTTACACCGTCTTGGCCGACCGCCTCGGCAAGCATTCCCATCGCACGGGCGCGGCATTCTTTGTGCTCAGCAAACTCACGGGTGCTGCGGCGCGGCTCTTTCCCGTTTGCCTCGTGCTCGACACCTTCATCACGCGTCCCATGCTCCGCGCTGCGGGCTTTGCGCTCGGCAATACACTTACCCTTTGCCTCACCTCCCTTGCCCTTTTGGGCTTGATGTGGGGCTACACGCGGCGCGGCGGCATCAAGGTTCTGGTACGTACTGATATGCTGCAAACAGTCTGCATGCTGGGCGCGGCAGTCGCCATCGCGCTCGCCGTGATCGCTGCGCCGCAAATGGGGTGGGGCACTGTGGCGGAATTATGGCGCGGGAGCGTGATGACGCGCGTATTTGACTGGGACTGGAGCCATACCACAAACTTTTGGCGGCAGTTCATAAGCGGCATGTTTATCGTAGTGGTGATGACAGGGCTCGACCAAGACATGATGCAAAAGAACCTGACCTGCAAAGACTTGCGCTCGGCGCAAAAGGAAATGTGCCTCTATGGCACGGCCTTCCTGCCCGTAAATTTCCTGTTCCTTTTCCTGGGCGTTCTGCTCTACACGTTCTGCGCACGCACGGGCATCGCCCTGCCGCAGAGCGGCGACGAGTTGCTGACCGCCGTGGTGGCGAGCGGCGCGTTGGGGTGGGGCGTTTGCATCGCCTTTGCCATCGGACTTTCTGCCGCAGCCTTTTCGAGCGCCGACTCGGCACTGACCGCGCTCACTACGACTATTTGCATCGACCTTCTAAGACTGGAAAAGCGCGAAGGACTAACAGCCGCCGAACAAGAAACAATCCGCCGCCGCGTGCATATTTGCGTGGTCGCTGCCGTGGTGCTCATGTTGTTGGCATTCAGGATTGTAGGCGATGCTACGAGCCTGATTAATGCGATTTACGTGATGGCCTCATATACTTACGGCCCACTGCTCGGCCTCTTTGCTTACAGCCTGTTTGTGAAGCGTACGTCGGTGCGCGACCGCTATGTCCCCGCCGTTTGCATTGCCGCACCGCTTGTCTGCCTCGTTTTAGACTTGAACTCCCAGCAATGGTTTGGCTACAAGTGCGGTTATGAATTGCTCTTGCTCAACGGGTTGATAACGTTTGGAGGGCTGCTGGCGTTGAGGAAATAGATATGGTGTTTTACATACCGCCCAGATTTTCCCGATTAAAGCAATTCAAAATTTCTACACACTTTTTCAGATTTGGCGCAACGGGGATAAATGATTAAATTTGCCTTGCAAGCAGGAAGAGCGCGGCGCGGCGCACTTCCTGCTTTTTTCGTGCCCGCAACTATCAGCAAGGTCGTGAAAATTTTAAGCAAGCACGTAAAAATTATCTCCGTGATCGTGAAAATTATCTTATAGGATAGTTTTCACGCACTTATAAGATAGTTGATGCGCGCTTACAAAATCGTTTTTCTTTTCCGCCTCAAAATTTTTCGCAAGTCCGAGAACGTTATATTTTCCTAAACTTTCAAAATTTCCGAAAAAGCAGAAGCGTAAAGATATGGCACTTCAAAGACCAGATAGAATGTTAGGCTCGAAGCCTATTTAGTGTTTGAGTCCG
>JALFJC010000133.1:0-20319 GCA_022775595.1 Bacteroidales bacterium
TAGGGGCGTTTTGCAAAACGCCCGGAAAATGTCGTGCAAACGAGTGCAGAGCCGAACTCGGGCGGGCGTTTTGCAAAACGCCCCTACTGCCCATCAATGGCCCACACAGGACAAGCTGTTTTTACTGGTTTTTATCTAATAAACCAACAGGGGTTTACTTGTTTACTCTTTTAATATTATCTGATTTCCAATTCGTCGAAGAGATACGTGCTGCCGCCGAACTTGTCGAGCACGAAGAGCACGTAGCGCACGTCCACGTTGATGCAACGCTGGAGCGTGGGGTTGAATTTCAGGTCGCCCGAGAGCGATTCGATATTGCCGTCGAAGGCAAGTCCGATGAGTTCGCCCTTGGCGTTGAGCACGGCGGAGCCGGAGTTGCCGCCCGTGATGTCGTTGTTGGAAAGGAAGCAGGTGGGCAGTTTGCCGTCCACGCCATATCGCCCAAAGTCCTTTTCGAGCCACAGCTGGCGCAGGCGGTCGTTCACGAAGTAGTCGCTCTCCGTCTTGCTCTCTTTCTCAAACATGCCGTCGAGGTTTGTCTTCCAGTCGTAGAGCACGCCGTCGCGCGGCTTGAGGTCTGTGACGTGGCCGTAAGTCATGCGCATCGTGAAGTTGGCATCGGGTGCCTTGCTCCAATCGTACATTTCGCAAAGGCCGCGCACATAGGTGCGGCTAAGTTCTGCATTAACCTCGCGGTAACCCGACATAAACTTGGATCTTGTCTGTATCGCATATTCCAAGTACGACAAGAGCTGCTTTACGAGCGGGTCGTTCATCAAAGCCTTCGTGTTTTTCTTGTCGAGCACGGCAGCGAGTTTTTTCTCCGACAGGAACAAGGAGTTGTCGTAAAGGTTGTCCACGTAAGCGTCCACGTCCGTCACCCCGTCAAGCACGGAGGGCTGTGCCGCGAGCTTCTTATATTTAAGGAAGAGCGGGATAAGGAGTTTCATCTTGTCGCGGTCGTGCCCAAGCCCCGTGCGGTCTATTTCTTTCGCAGCCGCAAGCAGTTTTTCCTTTATTGCGCCGATTTTGTCCTTCTGCCGCTCTTTAACCGCGCGTTCAAAATCTTGCACCAGCGAGACCGGCACATTGAGTTCCTGCTCACCGAGGGTGATTACGAAGAGCATACCGTCGTAGAGGCTGTCCTTGGCTGCGGCGCACATAGAATCGATGCGCTCGATGATGTTGGCATATTCAGGCTTGCCGCTCTTTTGGGCAAAGGCGCGGAAGCGGGCTTCCTCCGCCTTTTTCTCTGCAATCAGTCCCTCGCGCTCCACGGCTTGGTTCATGCCGTCGAAATTCTTAATGGAGTTGGCCCAAGAGAAATACGTGTCCTCGTATCTGAGGCGCAGCTCGTCGCTTTGGTCCATGAGTTTCTTGTAGAAGTCGAGCAAGGGATAGCCGGCCGCCACGATCGGGGCGTTGAAAGAGCCTGTGCGCAGTGCCACCTGCGAGGCAGTGAGATAGCGGTCCGTGCTTCCGGGGAAGCCCATAATCATGGTGTAGTCGCCCTTCTGCGGCCCGGCGAGGGAGATGGGCAGATATTTGGGCGTGGCGAGGGGGCGATTCTCCGCACTATAATCTGCGGGCTGGCCGTCCTTGTCGGCGTAGATGCGGAACACGGCGAAGTCAGCGTTGTGGCGAGGCCACATCCAGTTGTCGGTATTGCCGCCAAACTGCCCGATGTTCTGCGGGGGCGATGCCACGAGGCGCACGTCGGTGTATTTCTGCATCCATATCATGTAGAAGCGGTTGGCATCGAAGAAGGGAATGATTTCGGCGCTTATGCCCTTGCGTCCTTCAAACTCCTTGATGTCTTTACGCTGCTCTGCCATGGGTTCGAGGAAGCTTTGGCTCTGCATCTTGGCTGCGCTCACGCCCTGCTCCTTGGCGAGGGCGAGCACCTCGTCGGTCACGTCCTCAATCTTCAGCACGAAGGTAAAGGAAAGGTTGGGTGCGGAGAGTTCCTCGGCGCGGCTGTGTGCGAAAAAGCCGTCCTTGGTGTAGTTGTGCTCCTTGGTGCTCATGTCGTGCACGTAACTGAACCCGCAGTGGTGGTTGGTGAATACCAGTCCCTCGGGCGACACCACCTCGCCCGTGCAGCCTCCGCCGAACACGCCGATGCAGTCGCGCAGCGAGGTCGCCGTTTCGCTGTAAAGTGCTTCAGGCGGCAGCTGCAGCCCGGCTTTTTTAAGTGAGTCCACGAGATGCTGTTGCTGCATCAGTTTCAAGAACCACATGCCCTCGTCGGCGCGCGCCGCAATGGCGCACAGAAGCATCGAGAGCGCGATAAAAGTCTTTTTCATATTGCGAATAATGTGTTTGAGTTTGCTTTTAAGGTACAAAGTTGGCAAGAAAAGTTGAATTATCTGCGCAGAAAGCCGCAAATCACTGCGAAATTGCAGAAAAAGCCACAAAAAAGCGAGGGGCGTGCCGTGCGGCGCGTCCCTCGCTGGTGCTTTGCTGTGGCAATTATAGTTTATCAATATCTTCGGGCAACAGGCCTGTAACGATGTGTATGTCCGAAGTACTCATGCCCATTGCTTTCAGTTTCTTGGCTGTCTCGATGAAACCTTTCTTCCTGCCCACCTCTTCCGCGTCTTCCAAGGCATGCGCATTGTCGCGATAGTAGCGTATCGCGGCATCGTACTTGATGCGCTCGTCGCGGGTGAGCGCACTTATCTCGGATATTTGGGCCAAACGCTCGAATATCGGGTCTTTGGCTGTCCAAGGCAGTCTGTTGAGTGCTTCCATATGCGACTTATCCTTATAAAATAGCATAAAACGGCGTTTGTCGAAAGGTTTGCGCCGCTGGGGCGGGCTGTAAGCCCAATTGCTGCACTGAGCCCAGGGCAACGCCCTGGGAAAAAGTATGCCGCGATTAATATATTCGGCATTTTTGCTAGCAAAAATGCCACGCGCCGAAAGCGCGTAACCCCAAACGCCACACGGGGCGTTGCCCCTCATAAGGAAGGCTGCTATTACAGAGCGCGACACATTAATCAATGCACCGCCGTCCACCTGGGGCGATGCCCCAGGCTAAGTGCAACCATTGGGCTTACAGCCCGACCTATTGAAGTATAAGTGCACCTATTAAGCACCTATTAAGCCCCTCTTGCCCTCTGATTTTTGAATGCTTTCAACTCTGCAAATTTACTACAAAAAAAGCGGATAACAAACCTTTTTCACGCGTGAAAAGATATAAAAGCGAGGGGCGTGCTGTGCGGCGCCGCTCGTCCCGCGCATCGTGTACGGAAATCCGTGCAAAGGAAATTGTATGCAATTTATGGGCTTATAAAAAAGGAAAGAGTATTCTCGCGAACCCTCTTTCCCAAAATCATTACTATAAAATTAACTATTAGCTTCTATATTGATAATGTTGCACGTTTGGCATATTAAAACGCGACCTTGATAATTCAGCGAGCCGCGGACTAAATAATATCTCCTGCCTTTGCCCGGTGTCTTAACAAAAAAAATCGGTTTTTCTTCTGCCTATGCGGTGCAAATTTAATTCATTTACGCCAAATTATAATTTAATATAATTTACTTTCTTTTGGTCGTTATGTATTTTTAAATTTTACCCCCCCCCGTTTTGCAAAGTGGAGTTTTCATTATAAGCATTAAATTGGCAAATATTTCGTTTGAAATGGCTGCGAGCAAGGAATAAAAAGGCAGCAAAAGGGAGAAGGTTGGCGCGCCAAAGAGAGAATTTTTTTCGGAAGAAGCGGACAGCCGGCACTATCTCGGAACTATTTTTTCCTTTCTCCTTGATATTTTTTTCGTTTCAGCAAGATATTTTTTCCTATCTGCGCAGAAAAAGTTTGTTACAAAGTTTGTAACGCTTGTTACAAAGTTTCTAACACATGTTACAAAGTTTGTAATACATGTTACAAACTTTGTAACAAAAACTTTCTTATAGGATAGGAAAAAATATCGGCAAGAAAATAAAAATTGTCTGCGCAGAGCGGGAAAAATATCTCGGGGAAACTCGCTACGCACACGGCAGGAACTCGCTACGGTCAAGGCAGATAATCGCAACGCACACAGCAGATAATGAAAACAGGCACGGCAGGGACGATTACAGGTTGCCGTGACCCTTGCGCCAAAATGGCGACTTTATGCGTGAAAAGCATTCTTCGCTATAATTCTCCTATGTCTAATTTTGCAACAAAAATGTAACACGCAACCTTTCACCGGGCGCACACACGCGCCCACGCTCAAAATGAAGACAATCAGAAGGCTTATTATGACGGGGACGGCAATCGGCATCGCGCTGCTGCTCACGCGGTGCAGTGTCATAGATTATCACCCCTACGACACGCGTCTTGACGGCGCGACAGACATCAATGCACGCAACTTGGCGCGTATAGAGGCAAATCTTGCCGGGCGCACGAGCCTGCGCTTCGTGCTTATCAGCGACACGCAACGGTGGTACGACGAGACGCATGCCTGCGTTGATGCCATCAACGCGCGGGGCGACGTGGATTTCGTGGTGCACTGCGGCGACCTCACGGACTTCGGCGTGACGAACGAGTTTGAATGGATGCGCGACGAGTTGGAACGCCTGCGCGTGCCGTACGTATGCCTGCTCGGAAACCACGACTGCCTCGGCACGGGCGCGGACGTGTTCCGCAAGATGTTCGGCGTGCCGGACTTCTCGTTCAACGCCGGCGACACGCACTTTCTCTGCCTCAACACCAACGCCTTCGAGTACGACTACTCGGTGGCGGTGCCCGATTTCAACTTTATAAAAAACGATCTCGCCGCGCTGCCCTCCACGGTGCGCCGCACCATCGTGGCGATGCACGCACAACCCACCTCGGAACAGTTTAATAATAATGTGTCGGAAATATTCGAGGAAAAAATCACGCAGTTTCCCGGCCTCGCCTTCTGCATGTGCGGCCACGGACACCACACGCAGGTGAACGACCTCTACGGTGACGGCGTGCTTTATTACGAATGCGGCAGCGCAAAGTTCAGAGAATATGTAGTATTTACCCTTAACGCAGACGGAGGATACAGTTATGAAGTGGTGGAATATTAGTCTTTTGGTCTTGCTTGCGGCCCTGCCTGCAAAAGGGGCGGGGGCAGAAATTCTCTCTGCCGACACGGTACCTCCCGTCTCCATGCTGCTCGCCGACAGTCTGCCGCCCGACACGGCTGCGACCATCAAGGCGAAGCGCAAGCGCTATGGGAGCGAATACTATGAGCGCACGCTCGAGAAACGTCGTCAGCGTTGGGCGAAACTGATCCCCAACCAGTTTACCTTCCAATACGCCGGAAGCATCGGCCTGGCGAGCGTGGGTTTCGGCTGGCACTACGGCAAGCGCGACTCCTGGGAGACAGACGTGCTCTTCGGCTTTGTACCGAAATACAACTCGGAATGCGCCAAACTCACCGCCACGGTTAAGGAGCGCTATGTACCGTTTCACTTGCCCGTGAGTAGCCGCTGGGTAATCGAGCCATTGCAGACAGGCATCTATTTCAACACAATATCGGGCGAGGACTTCTGGCGCAAGCAGCCGGACAAGTATCCGAAAAACTATTATGGCTTTTCCACGCGCGTACGTATCGGCATCTGGCTCGGCGGCCGCGTGCGCTACAATATCCCGAGCCGTATCCGCCGCCGCGCCAAAGCGGTCACGGCGTTCTACGAACTGGGCACGACCGACCTTTACATCATCTCGTCGATCCCCAACAAGCGCATAAAACCGGGCGACGTGCTCTCGCTGGCATTAGGCTTGAAGTTCGATATTTTTTGAAAGCACATCACACGCTGGTTGAACAAGGAACAAGTTTGATTATAGTATTAACTGCCTGGAAGGCACTACGGAGCAAAGCGACGATAACCGGGGACGAAGTCCTCGGGAGCGGCTGTTGCATTGGTTCTGCCTGGAAGGCAGTACGCCTGTGGAAAAGTTTAAGGAGCACGTCCTGTGGCGTAGTGCCTTCCAGGCACATCGTTCTCGCATAGCCTATCCGGGCACTGCGTACCCAGTTATCGTCGCTACGCTCCGTAGTGCCTTCCAGGCACTTAACGCTAAATTCAACCAACAGGCAGAACGTCTTATTTATATGCCGCAAAATTGCTTTCTCATAAAGGGTATGAGGCGGGCTGAAAGCCCAAATGTTGCCATCAGCCCAGGGCATCGCCCTGGGAGACCAAATGCAACGAACTACACTATCGGCATTTTGGCGCCGTAGCGCCAAAATGCCACGCGCACCAAGCGCGTAACCATCGCCTATAACGTCACACGGGGCGTTGCCCCTCATAAAGAAGGTTGCTCTTTCAGAGCGTAACACTTTAATCAATGCAACACCGTCCCCCAGGGCGTTGCCCTGGGCTGATGGCAACAACTGGGCTTTCAGCCCGCCCCAATCTATTCAACAGGAAAACATACCCACTCCTCGCCAATCGGCGGGGAGTTTTTATTGCCTTAACCCCAAAACGACATTTTGCACTTTCAAAATAATTTGCTTATTTTGTAATTAACAAAACAGTTAAACAACTATGTCAAACGTAAGCAACAAGAATGAACTATCTTATAACGAACAAGTTGAGATGTTCAAGGAACTAATTTTCGGAAAGGCAGCAAAAGATGATTTTGAACCGAAAAAAGGCGTTTCCAACACAAAAAAAACAACTTTCACCGCAGAAAAACAGGTTGATTTTTCCAACAAAGTAGAACAAAGCACGCATAACTCTGCTGTTAGCGGCGAGGCTGACGCACCCACCACTGGGGAACTTATTCTAAAAGCCGCCGAAGAGGTGTTCCTGCGCGACGGGTTCGCCGCCGCCACCACTTCCGCCATCGCCAAAACCGCAGGAGTGACGCACGCCATGCTGCATTATTATTTCAACACCAAGGAAAATCTGTTCAAACAGATATTCCACCAAAAAGTGGCAGAACTCTCCGCCTCGCTGCAAGACGCTTTCGGTAACAGCGACCTGCCTTTCGTGGAGCGTATCGTAAGCGGAGCGCAGCGACACTTCGACTTCCTGATTGAAAACCCCTTGTTGCCGGCGTTCGTGATGCGCGACATTTTGGGACACCCCGCACGCATGAAGCTCATTGTGGATTACGTGGGCGATTTCTTATCAGCCACGGTAAACTCCATGCAGGCACAGGCCGACGAACTCGCCGAGCGCGGCGAAATGGCCGAAATAAAAATCATCGACCTCTTTCTCGACATCGCTTCGCTCAACGTGTTTACTTTCCTTGTATATCCTGCTACCAACGCGCTGTCTTGTCGCTACGACACCACGCCCGAGGCTTATTTCGCGCAGCGCAAAAAAGAAATTGCCGAAACGCTGCGCCGCAGACTAAGACCGTAAAAAGCATTTTGGATTCACTACACAATATTATATATATATGCACAATGAAACGATCCATTCTTATCATGCTCCTCTCTGCTCTGTGCGCCTTAGGGCAGGCACAGACGCTGACTTTGGAGGAATGCTACGACCTGGCACGCGCCAACTACCCGCAGGTGCGCCGCCTGCAACTCATAGAACGCACCCGCGCCTGCAACCTCGACAATGCGGCGAAAGGCTGGCTGCCGCAGCTCTCGCTATCGGGTAAGGCGCAGCTGCAAAGCGACGTGACGAAACTGCCCATCGACTTGCGGCAGCTCGGACTGGGCAGCATCAGCATCCCCACGCCCGACAAGGACCAATACGCCCTCAGCATCGACCTCAACCAAACTATCTACGACGGCGGCGCCATTCGCAGCAGCAAGGACCTCGCGGGGAAGCAGGCCGATGTGGAACGCGAGCAGACGGAAGTAAGTCTCTACGGGCTGCGCGAGCGGGTGAACGAATTTTATTTCAGTATCCTGCTCTTGGACGAAAAACTGCGCCTGCACCATTATTATATGGACAACCTGCGGCTGGCGGCCGAGCGCATCGCCGCCTGCGTGCAGCACGGCACGGCGGTGGAAAGCGACGCGTGGGCAGTAGAGGCGGAACAAGCCTCGGCGGAGCGCACGCAAGTGGAACTGAAAGGCAGGAGGGCGGCCTACATGCAGATGCTCTCGCTGCTCATCGGCAAGACCCTGGGCGCGGAAGCGGAACTGGCACGTCCCAAAGCGGACTTCTCAGAAACGGCAGGCAACTTCCGCCCTGAACTCTCGCTCTTCCAGGCCCGCGAGGCGCACATCGATGCGCGGCAGAAGCAACTCGACACGGCGTTGCGCCCCAAGCTCGGCCTTTTCGCCTCGGGCAGTTACGGCAGGCCGGGCCTCAACCTCTTTGAGCGCGACTTCAACTTCTACGGCGTGATTGGCGCACGCCTCACGTGGAACTTCTCGCAACTCTACACGCGCCGCTCCGACCGCCGCCTACTGGACATTCAGCGCGAAACGGTGGCGGCCGACCGCGAAACGTTTCAGTTGAACAACGACCTCGATGCCGCCAACCACCGCAGCGCAATCAAGCGGATTTCTGACCAAATCTCCTACGACGACCGCATTATCCGCCTCCGCGCTGACCTCACAAAGGCACGCGCCAACAAATTGCAACTCGGCACGGCCACGGCAACCGACCTGATGCGCGACATGAACGACGAACAGACAGCAAGGCTCGACAAAGCCTACCACGAACTGCAACTCCTGCAAGCCGTGTACAGATTGAAATATACCAAGAATCAATAAAGTATTTAGTAAACGAGTTTACTAGTAAACGAGTTAAGTTAAAACGACAACATTGACAACAAAAGACAACTCCGAGCCTGACAATTTTGCGCTAATTATGACGACAACTTAGACAACTGGGCGTATTTTATACGCCCTCCTCGCACGCCGGAGGACAACTGAAAGTTGTCCAAAAAGTTGTTCCAGTTGTCGTCAAAACAAAACGGGAACACAGGAAACAAGTTGTCAAAAGTTGTCTAAGTTGTCGCAAATAAAATTTAGCCTACTCGTTTACTCGTCCACTCAAACACCTATAAAATCTTTCAAGCAATGAATACCAAAACCTTATCTGTAATTCTGTGCTCCGCACTCCTGACCGCCTGTTCGGGCAATAAGGACGCGCACGATGCCTCGGGCATATTTGAAACCACAGAAACCGTAGTATCGGCCCGCACCTCCGGCCTGCTCACCGCCTTCGACGCAGAAGAAGGCAAGGACCTGCAAAGCGGGGCAAAGGTGGGCTGCGTAGACACCGCGCTGCTCAGCCTGCGCCGCAGCGAGTTGAAAGCCTCTGCGGACAGTGCGGCAGGCAGCGTGCTCGACGTAAGCCGGCAATCGGCCGACCTGCGCCGCCAAATCGAGAATGCACGGCAAGAACTCGCGCGGGCGCAGCAACTGGTCGCCGCGAAAGCAGGCACGCAGCAGCAGGCCGACCATTGGCAAAACCAACTGAACGTACTGACCAGCCAGCTCGCCGCCAAGGAAGAGAAGATTGCCGCGTCGAACAAGAGTGCTACGGAGCGCGAACGCTCTATTCTCGCCCAACTGGCGCAGGTGGAAGAACAGATTGCCCAAAGCCGCATCATCGCCCCCACGGGCGGCACGGTTTTAGAAAAGTATGTCGAAGCGGGAGAATACGTCACACCCGGGCGGCCGCTATTCAAAATTGCCGATTTGCAGCAGATGAAACTGCGGGCCTACGTCACGGCAGAGCAATTCGCAAAACTGAAAATCGGGCAAAAGGTGCACGTAGTGTCAGACTGCGGCGGCGACACGGAGCGCAGTTACGAAGGGCGCGTGGAATGGATTTCAGACAAAGCGGAGTTCACGCCGAAAACCATTCAGACAAAAGACGAGCGTGCCAACTTGGTGTACGCCGTGAAGATTGCCGTGACAAACGACGGTTTCATCAAGCGCGGAATGTATGGCGACGTTGATTTCTGAAACTTTGGCGCTCGAAGCCAGCGGCGTGAGCAAGCATTTCGGCAAAGTCGAGGCGCTGCGCGACATTAGCTTAAAGGTGCGGCAGGGAGAAATATTCGGCCTCATCGGTCCCGACGGCGCAGGCAAGACCACGCTCTTCCGCCTCATCGCCTCCCTGCTGCTGCCCACTGCCGGGCAGTTGCGGCTGTGCGGCATCGACGTGGAGAGCGGTTACCGCAAGGTGCGCCGCATCATCGGCTACATGCCCGGCCGCTTCTCGCTCTATGCCGACCTCACGGTGGAGGAAAACCTGAAATTCTTTGCCTCAACTTTCGGCACCACACTCGAAGCAAACCGGCATCTCGTAGAAGATATTTATTGCCAGATAGCACGCTTCAAAGACCGTCGCGCCGGTGCGCTCTCGGGCGGTATGAAGCAAAAACTCGCGCTCTGCTGCGCCCTGATCCACAAGCCGCAGGTACTGCTGCTCGACGAGCCGACCACGGGCGTCGACCCCGTGAGCCGCAAAGAGTTTTGGGACATGCTGCAAAAACTACGCAGCGAGGGCGGCCTCACCATCATAGTCTCAACGCCCTATATGGACGAGGCGAGCTGCTGCGACCGCATTGCGCTGATGAACGAAGGGCGCGTGCTGCTCACCGACACGCCGCAAGGCATCGTCAGCGCCTGCCCCGACACGTTTGTCGCCGTGAGCGGCAGCGATATGCACGGTCTGCTGCGCGATGTGCGCACCCTGCCCGGCGTGAAATCGGCGTTCGCCTTCGGCCGCACGCACCACGTTAGCATCAGTCCCGACACCGACGCCGCCGCCGTGCAGCAAGCCCTGCGCCGCCTTGGGTATGCAGATGCCGTGGCGGAGGCAGTAAAGCCAGACATCGAAGACTGCTTCATGGCCCTCTCTGCAAAATGATTTATCTCTTAGATGCAATACACCCCACTCGAAACCCTTACCACAAATCTCCTCACGATCATGCCCTCCCACAACAACGAGACCGTCATCCTTGCCGAACGCCTCACGAAACGCTTCGGCGACTTCACCGCCGTGGACGGCATCAGTTTTGCGGTGCGGCGAGGAGAAATCTTCGGCTTTCTCGGCGCAAACGGCGCAGGCAAGACAACGGCGATGAAGATACTCTGCGGACTCTCCGCGCCGACCTCTGGACGCGCCGAGGTGGCAGGCTTCGACGTGGCCGCCCACCCCGACGACGTGAAAAGGCACATTGGCTACATGAGCCAGCGCTTCGCCCTCTACAACGACCTTACCGTGGGCGAGAACCTGCGCCTCTTCGGCGGTATCTACGGCATGGGCACGCGCGACATAGAGCAAAAAACGCGCACGCTGCTCGGCGAACTCGGGTTCGAGAACGAACGCCACACGCTCGTGGAGCGCCTGCCTCTGGGCTGGAAGCAAAAACTGGCCTTCTCGCTCAGCATCTTCCACACGCCCGAAATCGTATTTCTCGACGAGCCGACAGGCGGCGTCGACCCCGTTACGCGGCGACGCTTCTGGGAACTAATTTACCAGGCGGCCGACAGAGGCATCACTGTGTTCGTGACGACGCATTATATGGACGAGGCAGAATATTGCAACCGCGTGAGCATCATGGTTGACGGGCAGATACGCGCCCTCGACACGCCCGCCGCGCTCCGCAGGCAGTTTGGCGGAGCAAGCATGTACGACGTGTTCCACGCCTTGGCCCGCACCGCAAAAAGAAGTTAGCCATGCACACGTTTCTATCATTCGTAAAGAAAGAGTTTTTACAGATTTTCCGCGATAGCCGCACGGTGCTCATCCTGCTCGTGATGCCCATCGTGCTCATCGTGCTCTTCGGTTACGCCGTGACCACGGAGGTGCGCGGCACGGCACTCGTCATCGTCGACGAAGGCGGCGACGCCTGCGTGCCGCACTGGCAAGAGGCGTTCAACGCCAACCGCTATTTCACGGTGGTAAAAATAACCCACACGGCAGTCGAAGCGGAGGAAATGATGCGTAGCGGCAATGCCGACATGGCCATCGTGCTGGAAAATGGCTTTTCCGACCGCCTGCGCCGATGCGGCGGCGCGACGGTGCAGCTGCTCGCCGACGGCTCGGAGCCCAACCAAGCGTCAGTGCGCACCGCCTACGCCGCCACGCTCATCAAGAGCCTGCTGGCAAGCCCCGATGCCGCCGCGATGCAAGCCGCTGCCGCAGCCCCGGCCCAACGCTATGCCGTGACGCCCAGCGTGCGCCTGCTCTACAACCCCGCGCAAAAGAGCGAATACAACTTTGTGCCGGGCGTGATGGGCCTCATCTTGATGCTCATCTGCGCTATGATGACGAGCATCAGCATTGTACGCGAGAAAGAACTCGGCACAATGGAGGTGCTCCTCGCCTCGCCCGTGCCGCCAGCCGCCATCGTGGGCGCAAAGCTCATGCCCTACCTGCTGATTTCCATCATCAACCTCCTCACCGTCCTCTCGCTGTCCACTTTTCTCCTGGGCTTGCCGATGGCCGGCAGCCTGGCGGTGTTCCTGGGCATTTCGCTGCTCTACATCTTCGTGTGCCTGCTGCTCGGCCTGCTCGTGTCCACCGTGGCGGCCACTCAGTTGGCAGCGATGCTCATTTCCCTGCTGCTCATCGTGCCTTCCATCTATTTTTCAGGACTGGCCTTTCCGATAGAATCCATGCCCACGGTGCTGCAATACATCTCGGGCATCGTGCCGGCGCGGTGGTTCGTGGAGGCGGCGCGCAAACTGATGATACAGGGCGTCGCGCCCGGTTTCGTGGTGAGGGAAGCGCTGATACTCGCCCTTATGGCGGCGGTGCTGCTCGCTCTCTCCCTGGTGAAATTCAAAAGAAGACTGGAATGAAAAGGGATACATATAATAATATAGTCGCCATGCCGGGCCTGCACGCTTTCCGCTTCTTGCTGGAAAAGGAGTTCAGGCAGATGATGCGCAACAGGCTCCTGCCCCGCGTGTTTATCATCTTACCCATCGTGCTCACCCTCGTGGTGCCGCTCGTGGCAACGCAGGAAATCAGCAACCTCAACTTTTGCGCCATCGACAACGACCGCTCCGCGCTCTCCCGCCGCCTCATTGAGAAAACCGCAGCCGCCGACTGCTTCCACCTCGCCACACTGGCAGCCGACGACGACGAGGCCATGGCGATGATTGAAGCAGGAAGGGCCGACGTGATACTTGAAATTCCGCGCGGCTTCGCCAAAGACCTGCAACGGAACGCGCAGGCCAACATCAGCGTGCGCGGCAACGCCGTGAATGGCATCAAGGGAACGCTCGGCACAAACTATCTCACGCAAATCGCAATGGCATTTGCCGAAGAACTCACTGCCGAAAGCGGCGGCACAGCCACGGCGCGGCCGGGCGCAAGCATCAACGAACGCTACCTCTTCAACGCCACGCTCGACTACAAGCGCTACATGATTCCCGCACTCATCGGCATGCTGTTCATTCTCACCGTGGGATTTCTGCCCGCCCTCAACATCGTGCTCGAAAAGGAGCACGGCACGATAGAACAAATGAACGTGACGCCCGTTGGCAAGTATCCCCTCATCTTTGCCAAGCTCCTACCCTATTGGACGGTGGGCATCGCGCTGATTTTCTACTCCCTGGCACTGGTGCGCCTTGTTTACGGCTTTGCGCCGGCGGGCAGCGTGTGGCACTTGCTGCTGATAGCGGTGCCTTTTATCGCCGTGATGTCGGCGGGAGGGCTTATCGTGTCGAACTACTCGGACACCACGCGCCAGGCCGCGCTCACGATGTTCTTCTTCCTCGTAATCTTCATTCTGATGTCGGGGCTGCTCACGCCGGTGCGCAGCATGCCCGAGTGGGCTCAGGCTCTCTCGCTGGCCAATCCCCTGCGCTATTTCGTAGAGGCCGCACGCATGATTTTCCTCAAAGGCAGCCGCCTCGCAGACCTCCTGCCCCACTTCGCCGCCCTCCTTGCCGCCGGCTGCCTGCTCGGGCTTTGGGCAGTGAGGAGTTACAGGAAAAGATAAGGTTTTATATGACGCTTAACCGGCGCACACCAATCAGGAAAAACCGATTGATGTGCGCCGGATTGTTTTTTCCTATAAAAAAATGCCTAAAAATTTTGGCGTTTCAATTTTCCGCCTTACATTTGCGGTGTCATAGTACACTATTACACCAAAACAAAGCCCGCGAAACTCCATACCGGTCACGCAGCGAAGCGGGACAAACCAAAAATTGAAAGCCATGTTATCATTCAGCAATGTATCATTCACCTACGGTCGCCGGGGCAAGGAAGTGCTCAGCGGCCTCAGCCTCGATTTCGAGGAAAACGGCATCTATGGAATTTTGGGCAAGAACGGCACCGGCAAGTCCACGATGCTCTATCTCGCCGCCGGACTGCTGCGCCCCAAAGGCGGCAACGTGACGGCGGAGGGCGTGCCCACGCAAAGCCGCCGCCCGGAAACGCTGCGCGAGCTATTTCTCGTGCCCGAGGAGTTCGACCTTCCCGAAGTGTCGCTGCGCACCTACGTGCAACTTAATGCGCCCTTCTACCCCACTTTCCGCGAGGACATTCTCGCGCGCTGCCTGAAAAGTTTCGAACTGGGCGACGACCTCAACATCGGCCGCCTTTCTATGGGACAGAAAAAGAAGGTGTATATCAGTTTCGCCCTCGCCGCCGGCACGAAGTACCTCCTCATGGACGAGCCGACCAACGGACTGGACATTCCCTCGAAGAAGGTGTTTCGCGAGGTGATTGCCCGCGAAATGACAGAGGAGCGCGTGATGATTATCTCTACCCACCAAGTGCGCGACGTGGAGCAACTCATCGACCACGTGGTCATCGTGAACGAGGGCACGGTGCTGCTCAACGCCTCGACGGCCGAAATAGAAACCCGCTTGCGCTTCGAGCAGCGTGCCGTAGGCTCCGACCTCTCCGACGCGCTGTTCGTGCAGCAGACCATGCGCGGCATCGAACTTATCTGCCCGAACAGCGGCAACGACGAAACGCCCATCGACCTCGAACTCCTGTTCAACGCCTTGCAGACCGTGCCTACGGAAAAACTGATGGGAGGAAATGGCAATAATAAATAAACAACCTCAAAACATAGCCGAATTATGAAAAACTTTAATTGCAAAAGATATTGGCTCGTACTCAAGCAAAACGTCATTCAGGGCCGCAAGCGTTTCCTTACCTCCTACGCCGGCGTATTTCTCGCCTTGTTCCTCACCTTTATGGGCATAAGCATCGGCACGCGCTTCAACCCGTTGCAAGATTATACGCAAAACGGCGTGGCCCTAACCATCTGCGTGTTCATGCTGGGCTGCCTGGTTTTCGGTAGCGCGGTCTTGGGCCACCTCGACTCCAAGACCGCCCGTATCACCGCCCTGATGCTGCCCGCCACCAACTTGGAGAAATTCCTCGTACGCCTCACGCTCTGCCTGCCTGTCTACTGGGTGCTCTACGTCCCCGTGTTCCTCGCGGCCGACGCGGCGCAAATGCTCACAACCGAGGTGATTGGCGGCAATGGGCAGTGGATCGCGCCCGTACTGTGTCAGGAACTGACCAACATCGGCGACATCCTCAACCACCGGACCGCGGCCCTCGGCGATAGGGCCTTTTACATGCTGTGGTCCATCATCGCCACCTGTACGCTCACCTATGCCGTCTACATTTTCGGCAGCGCAGTGTTCCGCAAGCGGGCGTTCATTCTCACGAGCGTGGCGCTCTTCGCCGCTAACATACTGAGCGGATACATGTTGCTAAGCATTGACACGCGCGAATTCCAATTAAAGATGGGCGAAGACTTTACAGGTATCCTCTTCATCGTTCTGATGTTTGCCGGCGCGGCAGGCCTCGTATTTGCCTCCTACAAACTCTTCTGCCGCATGCAAGTCGTTGTACCTAAACTATTTGGAAAATGATATTTTCAGACAACATACCGATATTTGTACAGATAGCCGAGCGGCTTTCCGACGAGATACTGGCCGGCAACTACGCAGAAGGCGAGCGCGTGCCAAGCGTAAGGGAATATTCCGTGCTGCTCGAGGTAAACGTGAACACTACGGTGAAAGCCTACGACCTGCTCTCCTCGCGCGGCGTGCTGCTGATGAAGCGCGGCATGGGCTATTTCGTGAGCGAAGGGGCGGCGCAACACATCCTCGAAGAACGCCGCGGCGAACTTTTGCAGAAAAAAATTCCAGAACTCGTGAAGCAAATGCAGCTTTTGCGCGTCAAAGTAGCAGACGTAGCGGAAGCAATGCGCCAATGCGGGGCGGAATAATGGCAATTCAGGTTTGCGCCCCTCTTGTTACCGCCCATGGCATATTATATATTAAAACGATTTTATTTTTTGCGACAACATAGACAACAAGAGACAACTCCGAGTCAGACAATTTTGCGCTTCATATGACGACAACATAGACAACGGGGCGTATTTTATACGCCCGCCTCGCATGCGCTGGAAGACAACTGTAAGTTGTCAAAAGTTGTCCCAGTTGTCGTCACAATAAATGGCAACCAAAAGTTACAAACAATGTTGTCAAAAGTTGTCTAAGTTGTCGTAAATAAAACACACATTAATCTTATCCCCATGAACTTACTTTTGAAAAGACTCCCGGCACTCTGCCTCCTGCTTCTCCCGGCGGCGACAGCCTTTGCCCAAAAGACGGGCGGCGGCACGGTGGCCGATGCAAAGGACCAACCCATACCCTTTGCCAACATAGTGCTTCTCGCAAAGGGCGACTCCGCCGTCATCACTGGCGCTATGGCCAAGGAAGACGGCACATTCAGCATCAGCCTGCCCGAAAAGCCGTGCCTCGTACGCCTCAGTTCCCTCGGCTACCGCACGCTCACACTGCCCGCCGACACGCTGCTGCACCGCCCGCGCCTGCTGCTCGAAAGCACCGACTCCCTGCTGGGCGAAGCCGTGGTATCGGCACGCCGCCCCATCTCGCGCCTCGAAGCGGGCGCTATCATCACGACGGTCGAGAACACCGTGCTCTCTAAGTCGGGAAACGCAAAGGATTTGCTTTCGCGAGTGCCCGGCCTCAACAAGACGAGCGACGACAACATCGAGGTACTCGGCAAAGGCACGCCGCTCTTCTACATCAACGGGCGCGAAATGCGCGACCCGAAGGAACTGGAACGCCTGCGCTCGGAGGACATCAAGAGCGTAGAGGTGATCCAAAACCCCGGAGCGCGCTACGACTCGAGCGTCGGCGCGGTGGTACGCATTCGCACCGTGAAACGAGCCGGCGACGGCTTCGGAGTAGATGCCATCGCCAATTTCTATCAGGCTTTCTACCCCAAAGAGTCGGGACAGCTCAATATGCGCTATCGCCATAAAGGACTGGAACTCTTCGCTGAGGGAAATTTCACGCAGTGGAAAATGAAATCGACCTCCCAGACGGTGCAAACGATTTTCAGCGACCACACATGGCAACAGGACTTCACGCAGCGCATCTGCTTCGACTATAAGCGCATGAACGCTACCGCCGGCTTCAACCTCGACCTCAAAGGCGAAAGCTCGCTCGGCATGCGCTACGCTTACGACCGCCAGTTGCCCTTCAAGGCCTCGGGCAGCCTGAACAGCCAGGTGTTCGAGGACGGAGCGGCGAGCGACGTGCTGCGCTCTGAAATATTGATGAACCACGAAGCAGAGCCCACGCATCAGCTCAATGCCTACTACTACGGCAAGTTTGGCAAGCAGGAACTCAACATCGACGCCGACTTCTACATGCAGCGCGCCAACCAGTCGCAAACGAGCGACGAGCAGAGCCAAACTGCCGACGACCGCAAGGTTGATACCGACAACCCCATCAAAAGCATAACGGGCGCAGCCAAAATCCATTACGGCGTGCCGCTTGGCGGAGGTAAGTTCGGCGTAGGCGTGCAGGCGAGCCTCACTGACCGCACGGACGATTACATCGTGAAAAACGCCACGGAGGAAACCGCCGCCTGGGGCGTGCAAAGCTCCAGCACGGAACTGCGCCAGCAGGCCGTGGCAGGCTATGCCGAATACGCCCGCAACATCAAGAAATGGAACTTCTCGGCAGGACTGCGCTTCGAGCACGTGTCGTTCGACTATTTCGCTAACAACGTGAAGCAGCCCGGACAATGCCGCACCTACGACAATCTTTTCCCGAAACTAAGCCTCGCCGGCCCTGTGGGGAAAACACAGCTCATGCTTTCGTATAGTTCCACCACCCAGCGTCCGTCATACAACGACCTCTCGAACAACGTGACCTATGCCAACCGCTACGTGATGCAAGGCGGCAATCCCTATCTGCGTCCCTCGTTCACGCACAGCGTGTCGGCGGTGTCGGTGTGGAAGTTCCTGCAAGCAAACGTCACGTTCCAGCAGGTGAAAGATGCTGTCATCATGTGGGCTGAGCGTGTGCCGGGCAACAGTTCTGCGGTAAAGATTTCCAACATCAACAAGTCCTTTCCCACGCTGAGCGCCTCCGTTTCAGCATCGCCCGTCATCAAGAAAATATGGCACCCCACGTGGACGCTCTACCTCATGAAGCAGTGGTTTGAGATGTCGATGGACGGACTGGGCACGGTGAAGTCGAAAAACCCCATATTCAACGGTTCATGGAGCAACAGCTTCGAGTTGCCGAAAAAGTACACCGTGATGCTCGACATGAGCTACTCCTCTGCCGGTAACTATCAGAACGCCCGCCTCACCCGCCGCGACCACTTCCAACTGAGCCTCGGCCTGCGCAAGTCGTGGCTCAAGGATCAGCTCACGCTCACCGTGCGCGGCTACAACTTGCTCAACAAGAACCAATGGGATAACACGATTTATACCAATCTCACGCAAATGAACCAGTCCACCATCAGCGAAGGCCGCATGCTGGGCGTAACCCTGCAATGGCGATTTAACGCCTCCCACAGCCGCTATCGCGGACAGGGCGCAGGCAGCGGCGAGATACAGCGCCTCTCCTCGGGCAGTCAAAAGAAATAATCCATTTCCCAACTATACTCATCATATACCTTTAATTAAACAGCAAGCTCCGCAGCGCACACCCGGCGCTACGGAGCTATTTTTGCAAAACTCCATGGAAAGACGGGGCGTTTGCCCATTCTTTTGCTTTATAAGCCTCCTGATTTTCTTGCCTGCTATATAATATATTGCCTGCAAACGCTGCGCATACCGCATATTTCTATAATTTTGCAGCAATAACATATTACTATTGCCGCTATGCCAATCCGCTTTATCCTCTTTTTGCTTTTCCTCCTCGCCTCCATGCCGCAATGTGCTTTGACGCAGACGCGGCTGAAAGCGCCGCTGCATTTCGTGTCGCCCGACAGCGTGGTGATTTGGGGGCAAGACCTCACCAACCTGCGCGGCGCGGCTATGTCGATGCTCGTTGATGCAACGCCGAGAACGGTGGAGGTGACGCGGCAGCAATGGAAAGGTTTTGAGTTGGCAGTCAATAATTATAAGGAGACGGTTGCCAGGCAATTCAGCATCGTGGGTGGGGCGGACGACCCCTTTGCCACTGCGCAGGGCAAGGCGGCTGCCGTGGCGCTCTACCAAAATGCCTCGCTTTTGCTTATGACTGGCGATGCACGCCGTGCCGACGACATAGAACGCCTCGTGTTTAACGCCCTGCTGCACACCGTGGCCGACACCATCCACCCGCGCGGCACGCAGGACAGGCGTATGGCCAGCGAGGCTTTGCTCTCTGCGCCGGGCATGATGTACTGCACGGACAAGGAGGGAATCTATGCAAATTTTTTCCTCAACAGCACAACGCGCATCGCCACGAAGCAGTTTAGCATGATTGTGGATCAAAACACGGAGATGCCCTACGGCGAACGCGTGAAATTCCGTTTCCTCGGGTTGAGCAAGAAGCATTTGCCGTTTAAGTTCCGTCTGCGCATGCCTTTGTGGGCAACGCGCGGGCCAGGCGACGGGAAAAATTTCTGCTATGCGGGGAAGGAGCGCACCGCCCCTGCGGTCTACGTGAACGGGCACGAGTGGGAGCGACCGACGATTGAGCGCGGCTATTTGGTGATTGAGCGCGAATGGCGCAGCGGCGACGAGGTGTTTGTGGATTTCCCGTTTGATGTGCAGCTGTTGCGCCGCCTCGATGCCGAGGGCAAGGCACAGCGCGGCGAGGTGGCTTTGCAGGTGGGGCCTTTGGTATATGTCTGTCCCGAGAAATACGAAACGGCGTATTTCTCCGAAAGCGCGGCGAAGGATATTGTCGGTAAATTTAATGATTATGGCGTGCCGTATTTGAGTTTCAACCTTTACGACGCGACGGATGTGCCTGCCGATGCTTCGGCCCGCCCAGTGCCTGTGATTGCCGTGCCTTATATGCTGTGCAGCACGGCAGACGGCACGGCGTGGTGGCGGGAGTGCAAGTAAAATGTTTATGTGATATAAAAAAAGCCGGTCGATAAACAAATTTGTCTATCGACCGGCTTGTCGGAAAGAGGCGACTCGAACGCCCGACCCCTACGTCCCGAACGTAGTG
>JALFJC010000165.1:0-2217 GCA_022775595.1 Bacteroidales bacterium
GATGCTACTGTCTTTCCAATATGAACTGGAAAGATATTTAAATAAAGGTTGCCATTCTCCTTCTTGTGCCGCTTTACGATACATAGCAGATAAGTCATTGAGATCCAAACCGTGTAGTGACTGGTATTGTTCTACCAGAAAGTCGTAATACAACTTACGAATGGTATTGTTGTGGATTCGCTGTGATTAGAATCTTGGCTTCCCTTTCTTGAATATCTCTACATTTATGCGATAGCCATATCCGGAAGGCTCGTCGCGTTCGGTGTTGGCTAATGATTTTTGGAGATATTCAATAGCTTGTTCTATTACGTCTCTTCTTGTAGCACCGTGAAGACCGCAAGAAGCAACCGGTTGGTCGTTGCCCATCAGCTCCATCTGTGCTTGTACTAATGTATGTAAATCCATAATCTTGTCTTTATTTTATAATATAATTGGTATACATATGCTGTTATTTTGTGAAATGTGTGCCATCTTCTCTTTCAAGACGTTCCTTTCCCTTCTCTGTAAGCAAGTATTTCTGCTTTGGATGATGAGGTGAGTTTGGATAGAGAGGGGTAATATATCCTTTCTTGATGGCAGGAATAAGATAATTTACCATAAAGTTCTCTCTGTCTTTAAGTTTAAGAAATGCCATTATTTCTTTAATAGAAAATGTATGGATGCCTATAACGTGTAAGAGTTCTTTGCTTCCCTCTGAGCTTGCCGGGTACTTGTCGGGTACTTGTCGGGTACTTGCCGGGTACTTGTCGGGGGCATTACCGCATACCCAGCAGCACGCAGCCCGCCGCCGTAACGGCGGCGCCGCACAGCAGCACGGCAACGCCGATGCGCTCGAAACCTCGGCGGTAATAGTCGAGACCGAAGAAGAACGCGGCTATGGGCAGCACCCACAGGAGTTGTGTGGCGAGATAAAGCAAAAACGCACCGAACTTACTCTCCGCCGCGCCGAACGGCTGTGCGCCGAACAAAAAGAGGGGCGCAAGCAACAAGGGGATAAGGCTCAACGCGGCCAATGCCAATATTTTCTTGGGAAATTCGTTCATGGTGGTAGTAGACAAGTCTGAAAAATTATTTCTTCATCTCCACAATGCCCGTAGGCGGCAGTTGGTTGTTGCGCCGCTCCGTAGCCTCAACCACGGCCTGCGCGAGTTGGCGGAACGCCTGCCCGGTCATCGTGTCGGCGTTTACGGCGACAGGCTCGCCCTCATCGCCGCTTTCGCAAATGCTCTGCACGATGGGGATTTGTCCCAAGAGGGGCACTTGCATTTCTTCTGCAAGGCGCTTCACGCCCTCGCGGCCGAAGAGGTAGTATTTATGGTCGGGGAGTTCCGCCGGCGTGAACCACGCCATGTTTTCCACCAGTCCGAGAATAGGCACGTTTACCTTTTCGTTGCGATACATGTCGATGCCTTTCCTTGCGTCTGCCAACGCCACGTTCTGCGGCGTGCTCACAATCACCGCGCCCGTTATGGCAAGGTTTTGCAGCAGCGTGAGGTGTATGTCGCTCGTGCCCGGCGGCGTGTCAAGTATAAAGTAGTCCAAATCTTCCCAAAGGGCGTCTGCCACGAGCTGCTTCAAGGCGTTCGACGCCATGCCGCCGCGCCAGAGGGTCGCCGTGTCGGGATTGACGAAGAAGCCGATGGAAAGGATTTTCACGCCGTATTTCATCGCGGGGATAAGCATCTGCCTGCCCTCGCGCATCTCGGCGAAAATCTGCTCTGCCTCGAGGTGGAACATTTTGGGAACGGACGGGCCGAAGATGTCGGCGTCGAGCAAACCCACTTTGTAGCCCTGCGCCGCGAGTGCCACGGCGAGATTGGCTGCCACGGTACTCTTGCCCACGCCGCCCTTGCCCGAACTGACGGCAATCACGTTCTTTACGCCGGGCAGCATCTTGCCGGGCTCGGGGCGGTCGGCCTGAATGGTTTTCACGCGAATGTCGGCCTTAATGTCGGGCGAGGCGTAAGTGAGCAATGCCTTTTCGGCCGCCTTGACCACGGATTTGAGGAAGGGGTCGGTGGACTTTTCAAAGATGAGCGAGAAGCTCACGTTCATGCCATCGATGCGCAGGTCGTCTTCCACCATTCCTGCCTCCACGAGGTTCTTGCCCGTACCGGGATAGCGCACGGTGGCGAGCGCGTCGGTGATAAGTTTGGGATATAGGTGCATTGTCGGGATTATTAGTTGACGAGATTTTTAGTAAACGAGTAGACAAGT
>JALFJC010000096.1:0-7448 GCA_022775595.1 Bacteroidales bacterium
AAGGTGCGTACGCTTTGCGAGCAATATAAAATTGAGGCCATTGCTATCGGCAACGGCACGGCGGGGCGCGAAACCGAGGAACTGGTGCGCGACCTGCATTTGAAAGATGTGGCCGTGTTCCTCGTGAGCGAGGACGGCGCATCGGTCTATTCCGCTTCGAAGACGGCGCGGGAGGAATTTCCCGACTACGATGTCACGGTGCGCGGCGCGGTGTCTATCGGCCGCCGCTTGGCAGACCCTTTGGCGGAACTCGTGAAAATCGACCCTAAGGCTATTGGAGTGGGGCAGTATCAGCACGACGTGGATCAGGGTGCGCTCAAAAAGACGCTCGACCGCACCGTGGAGCTTTGCGTGAATACCGTTGGCGTGAACCTCAACACCGCCGGCACGCATCTGCTTACCTACGTGGCGGGGCTTGGCCCGGTTTTGGCAAAAAATATTGTGGACTACCGCACGCAGCACGGCGCGTTTGCCAATCGTCGCCAGTTGCTCGATGTGCCGCGCCTCGGGCAGAAAGCCTTTGAGCAGTGTGCCGGTTTCCTGCGCATCGCGGGCGGCGACAACCCGCTCGACAATACGGCCGTGCACCCCGAGCGATACAAACTCGTATCTGCCATGGCGGCAGACGCGGGCTGCACCGTGCAGCAGTTCATTGGCAGTGTGGAGGCACGAGGCAAGGTAGACTTGCAGCGATATTGCTCTGCCGATGTGGGTTTGCCCACGCTCAACGACATTATGGCGGAACTGGACAAGCCCGGGCGCGACCCACGCGGCACGGCCAAGGAATTTGCCTTTGCCGACAGCGTGCATTCCATCGAAGACCTTGAAGAAGGCATGGTGCTGCCCGGCGTTGTGACAAATATCACCAACTTCGGTTGTTTCGTAGACCTTGGCATCAAAGTGAAAGGCTTGGTACACGTGTCGCAAATAGCGGATCGCTACGTCAAAGACCCTGCGCAGGTGGTCAAGCTGCGCCAGCAGGTGAATGTGCGCGTGCTCGAAATCGACGAAGAGCGCGGGCGCGTGGCTTTGAGCATGAAAGGCGTAGCACAAGACGCGGCTTGCTGATTTACATAAATAATATATAATATGCCTGCAAAGCCCGAGAATTTGCGCCGCTATGACGACGGCACGCCGAGTGTGCTCAGAACGCCCACGCACTATCAGGAATTGTATTTTTACCGTAAGAGCGATGTGCTCGTGCAGCTTACGAAAGTATTCTGCAAGCGTTTCCTGCCGCGTTATGGCGACCGCACGGTAGACCAGATGGTACAGTCGGCGCGTTCCGTGAAGCAGAACATTGCCGAAGGGCTTACTGATGGGCAGACCAGTTTTGAAGTTGAGATAAGGTTGCTCGGCATTGCCCAAGGCTCTAATCGCGAATTGCTCGAAGATTATCAGGATTACCTGAAAGAGCATGGGCTTCCCGAATGGGCAGCCAGCCCTGATGCCGCCGCCAAAGAGGGGTTCAATAAGATGCGTGCTTTTTGCAAGCAATATAGCGACGACAAGGACTATCGCCCGTTTTATCTTCGCTGGACGGACGAAGAGATTTGCAACATTGCCATTTGTCTGTGCCACATGGTGGACAGGGCGATGACCACCTTTATTCAGAAGCGCGACAAGGAGTTTGTGACGGAGGGAGGTATCAAAGAGCGCATGACCGCTGCCCGCCTCGATATGCGTGGCACGCAAAAGCAAACCATTGCTCGTCTTGAAGCCGAAAACGCCCAACTCAGAGCCGAGCTTGCCAGCCTTCGCCGCGAACTCGACGCCCTTAGAAATCACTAGCCCGGATTATCCGGATATTCCGGAACTCCCGGAACTTCCGGAACTTCCGGAAAAAAATAAATTCCCCATGCCCGACGAATATTTCATGAAGAAAGCCCTCGATGAGGCTAAGGCGGCGTTTGGCCGCGACGAAGTGCCTGTGGGCGCGGTGGTGGTCTGCAAAGACCGCATCATTGCCCGTGCGCACAACCTTGTGGAAACCCTCACCGATGTCACGGCACATGCAGAAATGCAGGCTGTAACCGCCGCCGCCAACCATTTGGGCGGCAAATATCTCAACGAATGCACGCTCTATGTCACCGTGGAGCCTTGCACCATGTGCGCCGGCGCGCTCGGCTGGGCGCAGCTCGGCAGGCTGGTTTATGGCGCGGCCGACCCCAAGCGCGGGTTCAGCGTCTACGCCCCCGATGCTCTGCACCCTAAGACCGAGGTCACGGCAGGAGTGATGGAAGAAGAGTGCGCCGCGTTGATGAAAGATTTTTTCAAGAAAAAGAGATAGCGCGTCATGGCACTGCACAATGAGTTCGGCATACTCGGCGAGCGGGAGGCTTGCACCTATCTCTCCAAGGGCAACTACCGCATCTTGGAGCGCAACTGGCACAGCGGGCATCTCGAAGTGGACATCATTGCCGAATGGTTTGGCGAAATTGTTTTCGTGGAGGTCAAGACGCGGCGCAACGAGCAGTTCGCGCCAGCTGAATTTGCCGTGAATATTCGCAAGCAGGAGCACCTTGTGAAAGCCGCGCAGGCATATCTGTCACAAAAGGGGCTGGATGCGCCATACCGCTTCGACATCATAACGGTAGTAGGCACCCAGCCGCCTTTCAAGATTACTCATCTGCGCGATGCCTATACCCCGGAAACCGTGCGCAGCAACCGCCGTCCGCAATATAAAGATTTTTCTCGTTTGGTATGAATATTGAAACAATGCGCGCCCTCCTGCTGGGCTTTGCTGATGTGACAGAGGACGAGCCTTTTGGCCCCGATTACCTTGTATATAGGATTGCCGGCAAGATATTCGCCGCGCTCAGCCTCGAACGCACGGAACTGGTGTGTATGAAATGCGAGCCGGAATATGCCGCCGAACTGCGCGAGCATTACGATGGTATCCGTCCTGCCTGGCATTGGAACAAGCAGCATTGGAACGACGTTTATTTCGATAGCGACGTAACCGATGATTTGATAGGTCAACTTGCCCGCCACGCCTACGGCGAAACCGTTAAGTCGCTGCCGCAGAAACTGCTTTATGGCTTTCGCCTGCCCTCGCCCCGCTGGCAGCATAGGCATTACGCGCAGCTTGATTCCACGATGTCCTTTTTGAAAGATGATGGTTCCGAAGCGCAAACCGCCGAGTTCTTGCTCGTCACGGCCGACTATCAAACGGCAGGGCACGGGCAGAAGGGCACGGTTTGGGAAAGCGCGGCGCAGGAAAATCTTTTGCTCGGCATCAGCCTGCACCCTTCGTTCCTCACCCCCGCCAGGCAGTTCTTGCTCTCTGCGGCTACGGCCTTGGCTGTGGCAGACGCTGTGCAGAAATATTGCAAATGCGAGGCGTGCGTCAAGTGGCCGAACGACATATATATAGAAGACCGCAAAGTTTGCGGCATGTTGCTGGAGCATACCCTTTGCGGCAGCGCAATCAGCCGCAGCATTATAGGCATTGGCTTGAACATCAATCAAAAGGCGTTTGAAGGCGATGCGCCAAATCCCGTTTCTTTCATTCAGGTGCGCGGCAAGGAGACCGACCGCGCCGCCGTGCTTCGCCATCTCCTGCAACGTTTTGAGCATTATTACAGTCTGCTTCAGAACAACAAGGGCGAGCAGGTGCTTGAAGAATACGTCGGGAGGATGTATCGCCGAGAGGGCAATCATCGGTATGCCGACGCACAGGGCAATTTCTTGGCGCGTTTAGAAACGGTCGCGCCCGACGGCACGCTCCATTTGCGCGACCTCGACGGCAACTTGCGGCAATATTTATTTAAGGAGGTAAGTTATCTGCCGTGATAGTGTGCTTTCCAGAGCAAGAAATCGTAACTTTGCAATGTGAAGTTACGAAAAGAGTGTAATTTATTGGAAATGAGCGTAGGTTAATTGCTCATGATAGTAATAGGTTACGAATTAGTTAGTTATCTACTGCATTATCCTTCTGCGCGTTGCGTAACCTTCAAAGAACTCTTCGTATGCAAAAATAGAAATTAAACGGGAGATTTAGAAATAAATCTCCTGATTTTTTATCCTCACATATAAGTTTTTCCGTAAAAGCGGTTTTGTCCGTCGGCACACCATCGCCCAAAGAGATTTTGGACGAACGTATGCCGACTACCGCATAAGCGGAGAAAAGGGCTTTGCCTCACGCCTAAACAGAAGTTTAGACTGATGATGCAAGGCCCATTTCTTTTGCGCTTATGCCAGAGAGGTGCTTTTACGGATTTCTGACTGTTTTTCTTTTTCGCTGTCCATTTGAGCCGGAAGCGGAAAGCCGTGCAAGACCGCCCGCTCCATGAATGGAACAAGCCGTCACCCACGGCAGGCAAACTTGAAAGAATGATTTTATATGTCCGACCGGACACGTCCTGCCGGACATATAAAACCATACTTTCCACACGGTGGTTTGCCCGGTTCCACGCTTCCGGCTGTTTCCCTTTTTCTTTTGTGGACTTCTTTTTTACGGATTTCTCTTTTGAAGTTTTCCTGTCCAATCTGCCTCCACTTCCGTTTACCTCCATTTCCGCGCCTTTCAGTGAGCCGCATCAGGCAGTCATTTCCGTTCTGGGCGCAAAGGTAATTCCGGGATTGGACGGGAATGCAAGGTCAAGCCTCCTGTTTTCTGCGGAAATCTCCAGCCCTGCGGGTAGTATTTCCGCGAAAAACCTTGCATTCCCTAATCCCTACCTTTTTAAGCACCCGAAACGAAAACGACCGATGCGACAGAAAGACGCATTAAAAAAAATGTCGGATAAACGAGAGGCAGATAAGATAGTTTGAAACTCAACTCCCTCAGCTCTTGAATCCGCATTAAAAACAAAAAATCAAAAACAAAACGGATATGGAAACAACAATGGCAACAAAATTCGTGGCTTGGGAAGTGCCGACATTGGAAACACTGAAAGGCAGTAAGGCTTACATCCTTCGTGAGAAACTGAACAACGGAGGACAGATGAACCGAGAGGAAAAGGATTGGCTCACCGAAAACGTGAACAGTAACACCTATTTCAAGAGCGCAGTCCCCTTGCAAGGCTGGAGGTTTGACTTCTCCGATGTTCTCCGCACGTTCCTCGTATGCCAATACGGACGTTGGACGGAATACAAGGCAACGGACAAGACCGGACTTCGCAGATACCTATACGGCAGGATAGACAACATTGTGGAACTTGAAAAATGATACGGCTATGACGGCAACGGCAAATTTCAGACAAGTGGCGCAATACATAGGACTTGCGATATGCGGTTTAATCGTGCGCACCGCCTTCGGGATATTGGACATCCTTTGGGGCATCATCACGGAGATAATAAACGGAGTGTTCCGAGTGGCGATAGGCGTAATCGTGGCTATCCTTTCCACAATCGCCTTCTTCGGCTTCATCCTTTGGTTATTCACCCTTTAACCCCTACCGACATGGCAAAGAGAAGCAGCAAGACGGCAGCACAGCAGTGCAGATACTACGAGGTGGACAACATCTTCGTGTACATGGTGGAAACGTATATCAACGGAAACATATCCGTGTTCCGTGACCTCTACCACGAACTGAACAAGGACGCACGGAGGGATTTTACAGACTTCCTTTTGAGCGAGGTTGAGCCGACCTATTGGAGAGAGATACTGAAACAGACAATCTAAAATGACAGCGATATGAAAACGACAGACCATTTCAAGAGAACGATACAGATGTATTTGGAACAGCGGGCAGCGGAAGATGCGCTCTTTGCCAAGAACTACCGCAACCCAGCCAAGAACATAGACGATTGCGTGACCTACATTCTGAACTATGTGCAGAAAAGTGGTTGCAACGGCTTCACGGACGGAGAGATATACGGACAAGCCGTCCACTACTATGACGAGAACGAGATAGAGGTGGGCGAACCTATCCAATGCAAGGTAGCCGTGAACCATGTGGTGGAACTCACAGCGGAGGAAAAGGCGGAAGCACGGCAGAACGCTATCCGACAATACCAAGACGAGGAACTCCGCAAGTTGCAGAACCGCAACAAGCCGACAGCGAAGAAAGAAACCAAAGTTGAACCATCACTATTTGACTTCTGATTATGAAACCGAAAACACGCATACAACAGGAAGTCGCACGTTTGAGCAAGCGACTACCGGGATTGACCGAAGAACAAAGGGCATACGCTTTCCGCCACTGCTTCAAGCATTACGCAGTCAAAAGGGCAGACGGCACGAACATCTGCACCGAATGCGGACATTCGTGGAAAAGCGACCACGACCTTGCGGATACCGTTTGCGGATGCACCTGCTCCCATTGCGGTATGGAGTTGGAAGCATTGCGCACCCGAAAGAGTGTTTTCAGCGATATGGAGTATTTCTCCATCGTCACCACCTGCAAGCGATACCAAGTGATACGCTTCTTTTCCGTCAAGTCACGATACAAGGCAGGGCAGCCAGCCGAGTATTCCATCTTTGAAGTGGTGCAGAGGTGGATTGCCCCCGACGGCAAGACAACGACCGTTGCCCGATTGCGTGGCATGTCCTTGTTCTACTACGACCTATGGAATGAATACAGCGACATGGAAGTACGCAAGAACGGAGAATTTCGGGCATACGACATAAATCCGGTATGCACCTACCCCCGACAGCGTTTCATACCCGAAGTGAAACGCAACGGCTTCAAGGGTGATTATCACAACATCCTGCCTTACGACCTTTTCAAAGCCATACTTTCCGACTGCCGAGCCGAAACGCTGTTAAAGGCAGGGCAATATCCCATGTTGCGTTACTATATATACCACTCTTTCAATATCGTAGAGTATTGGGCATCCGTGAAGATATGTATCCGAAATGGCTACACCATTGCCAACGGCTCTATGTGGCGTGACACCATAGACCTCCTGCGTCATTTCGGCAAGGACACGAACAGCCCGAAGTACGTTTGCCCTGCCGACCTCAAAGCCGAACACGACAAGTTGGTGGCGAAGCGTAACCGACAAAGGGAACGTGAGCGGACGGAACAGCAACGGCAAAAGGCGATTGAGGACGAGAAGAACTATCTAAAAGCCAAAGGTATCTTCTTCGGACTTGTGTTCTCCGACAACCTTATCCGTATCAAGGTCATAGAGAGCGTGGAGGAAATGATAGAGGAAGGACGTATGATGCACCATTGCGTGGGTGGCTACCACAATCGGGAAAATTCTCTTATCCTTTCAGCGACCATTGACGGCAGACGCATAGAAACGATAGAGGTATCACTGAAAACTTTGGAGGTGGTGCAGTGTCGTGGCTTATGCAACGAGAACACCGAATACCACGACCGCATTGTAAACCTTGTGAACAGCAACGTGAACCTTATCCGCCAACGGATGGAAGCGGCATAGTATAAACCTATAATACCCAATAGTATGGAAGTAAGAATTGAAAGCATGATTTGTCTGTGGGACGATAAAATCCCCACGATGTTCCTTGAATTTGTGAACCTCCTCACTCT
>JALFJC010000099.1:0-18701 GCA_022775595.1 Bacteroidales bacterium
GCCTCTGCCTGATAGTTGGCACTCTGATAGTTGGTGGCGAGGTTCTTATAGTCCTTGCCGTCCCAAAGCGAGTAAGGCGGGGTGGCGGTCACGGAGAGCAGAAGCTCGGAACCCTTGGTGGGGAAGAAGGGATGGTTGGTAGACGAGCGGGAGAGCGTCAGCGAGAGGTTGACGTTGTTGCAGTTGCCGTCGGTGATGAGGAAGTACTGCCAGGCTTTCAGCATGTAGCGCGTGTAAGACAATTCCGCCATGAAGGTGAAATAGTCGTCGGGCCAGCGCAGGCGCTTACCGAAGCCGAGCGACACGCCGAGCATCTTGACGTACTTGTCGGGGTCGTAGTAGTTGTCGTAATTGTAGGAATTATAACTCGAGCCGTAGCCGTAGAGATAGTTGTAGTAATTGTTGTAGTAGTTGGAGTTATAATAATTGGAGTTGATGTCGCTCTGCTTGGAGTAGAAAATGGAGAAGGAGAGCTGGTTGGGGCGCTTGCCGCCGAGCCAGGGTTCGAGGAATGAGAGCGAGTAGTTCTGATAGTACGTGCCGTTGGTCTGTACGTTGAGCTGGAGGGTCTGCCCGTCGCCCTGGGGAATGAAGCCGGCACGCTTGTAGCCCCTGCGGAAAAGGTTTTGCACGGAGAAGTTGGTGAACTTCAAGCCCACGCGTCCCACGATACCCGTCTGTCCCCAGCCGGCTGAGAGTTCGATTTGGTCGCCGCCTTTCGACACGAGGGGATAGGTGATGTCCACGGTGCCGCTCACGGGGTCGGGCTTGATGTTGCTCATCAGCTGCGCCTGCAAGGCTTCGGGGTCGAACTGGTTCATGTTGGCGAGGTCCATGACGGAACGCTTGATGGCCTCCATGGAGAAGAGGTCGCCGGGCTTGGTGCGCAGTTCGCGGCGTATGACGTTTTCATAGACGCGGTCGTTGCCGGCGATGCGCACGCGGTTGAGCGTGGCCTGGCGGTTTTCGGTGATGCGCATCTCGAGGTCGATGGAGTCGCCGTCGATGTTGATCTCCACGGGGTCGAGGTTGTAGAACACGTAGCCGTTATTGTAATAAAGGTTACCGATGGCATCTTCGTCCTCGCGCAGACGCTTGTCGAGGAGTTCCTGATTGTAGACGTCGCCCTTCTTCATTTGCAGCACGTGGGCGAGGAAGTCGGTCTTATAGACCGTGTTGCCCACCCAGCTGATATTTCTCAGATAATATTTCCGGCCTTCGCGGAGGTCGAGGTAGATGTCTACGTGCTTCTCGTCGACCGTTGCCACGCTGTCTTTGAGCAGCAGGGCGTCGCGCAAGCCCCACGAATTGAGGCGGCGCACGAGCGAGGCCTTGTCCTCCTCATACTTTTCGGGCACGAACTTCTTGGAACGGAACATGTTGCGGAAACTCTTCTCCTTAGTCTTCTTCATCGACTTCTTGAGTTTCACGAGCGCCTTCTTCATGCTGGGGTGGTTGGCGCTGTCAAGTCCCGTGATATAAATCTTGTGGATCTTGATCTTCTCGTTCTTATTGATATTCACGTCGACGATGACGCGGTTGTCGGCCGTGACGTCCTCTTTCTGCACGATTTCTACGGAGGCGTTTTTATAGCCCTTGCCCTCGAAGTAACGCTTGATGACGTGCTTGGCACGGTCGGAAAGGTCGGTGGAGAACTGGCTGCCGGCATGGAGGTCAATCTTCTTTTCGAGTTCCTCGCGCTCGCTCTTCTTCACGCCGTTGTAGTTGATGGAGGAGATGCGCGGCTGGGCGGTAAGTTTGATGTGCAGGTAGATTTTGCTGCCCACGATGCTGTCGGCCAAGATGCTGACGTTGGAGAACAGTTTTTGCTGCCAGTAGCGCATAATGGCCTCGCTGATTTCAGGCCCGGGCACCTCGTAGGTTTCGCCCACGGTAAGTCCCGAAACGCTGAGCAGCAGATTGTCGTCGAACCCTTTGATGCCATCAATCGTCAAGCCTGCAAGGATATAGCGCGGGCGGTTGGCCGTGTAATTTATGTCGGGCTTCACCTGCACGGACTCTTGCGCAAAGGCACTCGGCGCGATGCACAGTCCTGAAAGCAGCAGGAGGAAGAAAAGAAAGAACTTTCTCATTGTGTGTGTTGCGGTGGGAAATGGGAATTATGCCTGGCCTTCGACCTGCTCGCTGGTCTTGCCGAAGCGGCGTTCGCGGTTCTGATAGTCGAGAATGGCTTTGTAGAAGCAATCTTCGTGGAAGTCGGGCCAGTATGTGTCGCAAAAATAGAGTTCGGAATAGGCGCACTGCCAGAGCAGGTAGTTGCTGAGGCGCAGCTCGCCGCCCGTGCGGATAAGCAGGTCGGGGTCGGGCATGAACGACGTGGCGAGGTTTTGGGAAATATATTCCTCATCGATGTCGCCGGGCTTGATGCGACCGTCTGCCACTTCGCGGGCAATGCAGCGCACGGCGTGCGCGAGTTCCCAGCGCGAGGAATAGCTGAGGGCGATGACCATCGTCATGCCCGTATTGGCTGCCGTGCGCTCCTGCAAGGCGAGGATTGAGCGGCGCACTGCCTCCGGCACGCGCGTGAGGTCGCCGATAAGGCGCATGCGCACGTTATTCTTCATAAACAGTTCCTCTTCGAGGGAGGTGAGGATAAGCCCCATGAGCGCAGCCACCTCCTCTGCCGGGCGATTCCAGTTTTCGGTGGAGAAGGTGTAGAGCGTAAGGTATTTCACGCCGAGGTTTGAGGCGGCGGTGGTTATCTCTCTGACGATGGCCACGCCTTCCTGATGCCCCATGCTGCGGTCGAGCCCCCGGGCTTTCGCCCAGCGGCCGTTGCCGTCCATAATGATGGCGATGTGCGCCGGAATGCGCGCCATGTCTAATTGTTCCTTGTAGGTCATATACAATATATATATATATTATATGTATAGGCTGCCTCAATCCTTGTTGCACGTGGGGCACTTGGGGTTGAGGTCGTAGGTGAGCGTTATGAGCGTTTGCGAATAATGGTCTTTGTTTCGGAAGCCCGAACTGCTAATGCCGAGCGGCGCGTCGAGCCCGTCGATTTTGTCGGTGAGCGTGAGGTGCATCGTCCAGTCCAGCCCGAGATTGAGGCGCGGAGCGATTTTATATTTTATCCCTACGCCGAAGGGCAGTTGCAACGAGAGTTTGCCTTCGGTGGCGTAGCAGAGTCCCACGCCCATCTGAATGTAGGGCACGATGCGGCGGTATCCCTGATAGCCGCGCTCATAACCGTAGGGCAGGAAATGCAACTCGTACATGCCGGAGAGATCGAAGAGCCCGCCGCTCACGGAATACGACAGGCGTTCTGCGCCCGAGACGTTCGGGTTGGCGGGGTAAAACCGACTGGCATTGTCGGTGCTGCCCTTAACCTGCTGGTACGCCAGTTGTGTCTTGATGGCCATGCGCGGGTTTAAGGGGAAGCGGGCGATGAGGTCGGCGGCGAGCCCCGTCTTGCCGTACCACTTGCTGTTGACATCGTTGAGCGAAAAGCCGCCGCCGATGCCGGCGCCGAGTTCCAGGCGATACACCACCTCGTCCTGCGCCTCTGCGCTTGGGGCGCAAAGCATCAGGAAGGCAAGGAGCAGGTATACGGTCTGGCGCATGGGAGAATTATTGTGGCTATGGTTTATAGTAGACGAGTAGGCGAGTAGGCCTATCCTATCTGGCTGGCATCTTATTGAACGCGCCCTGCTCGTTCTTCCAGCCGAGGCGATTGACGCGCCCGCGCCACACTTCGCCCGCTCCGGCGCAAACCACCCAAATATAGTTTTGCTCATCGGAAGCGGCGGCAATAGAGGTTGCGCCCGAGATGCCGGGAGTCTTGAACTCGCCCGTTTTCCATGTGCGCCCGTTGTCGCGGCTCACGTAGAGGGGCGCAAACGCGCCGTCGGCGGCCAAGCCCGTAAGCACCGATGCGCCGTCGTAGCGGAACAGCGAGGGCAACGAGAGCAGGGGGCAACCGTAAATATTCTCTTCCGTGACGGGATAATACACCCACGGGAAGGTTTCCTCGCCCGTGCAGTCGATGTCGCGCTTCCATACCACTGGCGCATCGCCGTTCTTGCCCACAAGCAAGAGGCTTTCGTAAGTGTCGTCCACCACAGAGGGCACGCGCACCGACGCGAGGCTTTCTTTCGGCAGCATCGCGGGCGCATCGGCGGCAACCTTTGTCCAAGCCGCGCCGTCGGGGGAGGCGTAAAATCCGTCTGTTCCCATGCCCGCCAGTTCCGTACGTCCGGCCGCCACGAGCGCAGTGAGCGGCGCGTCGGCGGCAACCGCCGTCCATACCGTGCCGTCGGCGGAGGTGAGCAATCCCGCGCTGCCTATGGCGTAATACGCACCCTTGAAACGCTGAATGCCGCGCGGGTCGGCAATATCGGCGTTCGCCTCGGTTTCAGTCCAAGCCTCGGGCTGCGCCGCAGCGGCTTTCAGGCAGAGCGTCTTGCCGGCGGCATTGCGGGCAAAGAGCGTGAGCGTGCCGTCGGCAGCAAAGAGGCGCAGGTCGGAAAGGGCGGCCAGGCGGGTTGCTGCAAACTGTTTCCACACGAAGGTATCTGCCTCTTCCTGATGCACATTGACCTCTACCACGTATTGCCTGCTGGCAGAAAGGTCGGTTGAAGTAATAGTAATCAGGCGAGGGGTAGTGAAATCGGTACTGTCGGAAGCGTTGAACGCCACGTTGCTGCCCGTGCCGAGGTCGCGGATCGTGGCAGTGCCGCGCATATTGAAGGCCGAAAACACAATCTTGCCCGCATTCGTTCCTACGGGCAGCGAGTCTGTATTGTAAATGCGATTGTTAAGCTGGTCGATGTGCATCAGATAATACGAGCCGTTGATGCCCACCCAATAGGTGCTGTCTTGTCCGAAATAGCCAGTGGTGTGCATCTCCCGAGGGATATTGCCGAGCGTCACGCCCGTTATGATGCAGTCGTTGGAAACGGTGACGGTGTCCGTAATCTCATCGTCCGAATTACAAGAAAACAATGCGCTTGTAAGTATCGCGAAGAGCACGGCGGCCGTTGCTGTGAGAAAATGCTTCATAAAGCGAATGATATGTGTTGGCTTTGCCTGTATGACAAATCGTCTATTAAGCCGCAAAATTACGGACAAAATTGCAAATGCCAAAGATTTTTGCATACATTAAATGCGTCTTTCACGGCAGACAAGTGCCGTTTTGCTCTAATTCCAAGTCATCAGTTGCCGAGGAACGCCGAGGCGTTGCCGCCCCTGCCGGCGCGGGAAGGATAGACGATGAGCAGGTTGCGGGTGGAGAAGTTGCGCTCTATTTGGTCGGGCAGATGCTCGAAATAATGGTGATAGGAGATGCCGCCCTTGTGGGCGCATACAAACGCCATGAGGTGGTCCTGCCGCGTGTCGTGGGCGAGCGGCAGCAGGTCGCGCCAGGAGTTGTATTCCTGGTAGGTCGCCGCAAGGCTCTGCCCCTTGCCTTTCCACTGCTTCTCCACGGCGGCCAGCGTTTGCCGCACGCCATACACGGTGACGGCGCAGCCCGTCTGGGCGGCAATCTGCGCCAGGCGTTCCGTCCACTGCGCGAAACCTGTCTCAAACTCCGCGCGGCGCGGCACGGCGATGTGCATGTGGCGCACCGTGTTGGCAGGGATCACGCCTCTGTAAATGAGGATTTGCCGGTCCACCACGGCGAGCAGGTCGGAGGTGAGTTTGCCGTAGAAACTTTCGGTGAGTTTCGACTTCTGGTGCAGGCCGATGAGCAGGTCGGTGGCGTTTTGCTCCTTCACGGTGTGGGAGATGCCGCTCACCACGTTCACCGACCAGCGGCTATGCGTCTGTATCTTCACATTGGCAGCGGCGGCTATCTTCACCGCCTTCTGCAGGCCCTTGCCGCCCTCGGCAGCAGCGGCGGGATTGTTTTCGAGCACCACGTTGAGCGCGGTGATGCTGCCCTCCTCGCGCTCGGGCTGCAGCATCAAAGCGATGTGTACCAGCGGGCGCACGGTTTCGGGGTTGGAAATGGCGAGCACGATGCGCCCGCCTTTCGGCGCGTCGGCCTGTGCATCGGCAGGCGTGCCTCGGGTGGCCATCTTGCGGGCGGCGCGGTCGGTGACGAGCGAACTGACCACACACGTCACGAGTATCAGTACCATCGCCCCGTTGAGCACGTCGTCGTCGAGCAGGCGCGTGCCGTCGGGCAGTATGATTTTATACCCCACGAGCACAACGGCCAGCGTGGCGGCGGCGCGTGCGCCCGTCAGGCCGAACATCAGGCGGCGGTCGTCGGGCTGCATCTTGAATATCTTCTGCGTGGAAAAGGCGGCCAGCCATTTGGTGACGATGCTCGTGAGGGTCATCACCGCCGCCACCAGTATTGCGCCGCTGTGGCCGAGGGCGCGCAGGTCAATGAGCATACCCACGCCGATGAGGAAGTAGGGAATAAACAGGGCATTGCCCACAAACTCTACGTGCGACATGAGGGGCGAGGTGGGCGGAATGAGGCGGTTGAGCGCAAGGCCGGCGAGGAACGCGCCGAGAATGCCCTCAATGCCCACCATCTCCATAAGTCCCGCACCGAGGAACACGAGCACAAGTACGAATATATATTGCACCACGCCGTCGTCGTAGCGGCGGAAGAACCACCGCCCTATGGAGGGAAACGCAATCAGTATGCCCGCGCCGATGAGCATCACCTTCACCACGAGCCACAGCCAGTAGAGCCCCGTCACCTGCTCCTTGAACATGCCGCCCACCACGGCGAGCACCAGGAGCGTCAGCGTGTCGGCCACGATCGTGCCGCCCACCGCGATGCTCACGCTCGGCAGGCGCGAAATGCCGTAGCGCAGCACTATGGGATAGGAAATCAGCGTATGCGAGGCGTACATCGCAGCCATCAGCACGGCAGCCGCCACGGTGTAGCCGGGCAGCACGGCGCGGTTCACGCCGAAGCCGATGACCATGGGAATGGCGAAACTCAGCAAGCCGAGAGTCAAAGCCCGCCCCTTGATTTTCTGCACGTCTTGCAGGTTCATCTCAAGGCTGGCGAGGAACATTATATAATATAGACCCACCTTGCCGAACAACTCGAAACTATCGTCGCGCTCGAGCACACCAAACCCGTGCGGCCCGATAAGCACGCCGGCGAAAATCAGCCCCACAATCGAGGGCACGCGCAGGCGTTCGAGCAGCATGGGCGCGAAGAGAATGATGCCAAGCACCACGAAGAAATTCCAGGTAGGGTCGGTTATCGGCACGGGAAATATCTGTCTATCATCGGCAAAATTGCAAAAAAAAACGCACTTTCTGCTAAGAAAGCCCTACAAAACAGCGCAGAAAGCGGCGAAAGAGCGAATTAAGTTGTAATTTTGCACACGCAACTCCCTTTCTGTGCATACACCCCTACTTACAACCTAAAATAAATATAACAAAATGAACGTAGCAATCGTCGGTGCCAGCGGCGCCGTTGGCCAAGAATTTCTGCGCGTGCTTTCGCAGCGCGAGTTTCCCATAGACAACCTCCTGCTTTTCGGCTCGAAGCGCAGCGCAGGCAGGCAGTACGAATTTCGCGGCAAGCAATACACCGTCAAGGAATTGCGCCACGAGCCGGAAGACTTCCGGGGCGTAGACATCGCCTTCACCTCCGCAGGCGCTGGCACTTCTAAGGAATTTGCCGCCGACATCACGAAATATGGTGCAGTGATGATCGACAACTCTTCGGCTTTCCGCATGGACGAGGACGTGCCCCTCGTTGTGCCCGAGTGCAACGCCGCCGATGCCCTCAACCGCCCGCGCGGCATCATCGCCAACCCCAACTGTACCACCATCATGATGGTCGTGGCCCTGCAGGCCATCGAACGCCTCAGCCATATCCGCCGCATCCACGTCAGCTCCTATCAGGCAGCCAGCGGCGCAGGCGCGGCAGCCATGGACGAGCTCTTGCAGCAATACCGCCAGTCGCTCGCCGGCGAGGAAGTGACGGTTGAGAAGTTCCCCTACCAGCTGGCGTTCAACGTCATTCCGCAGGTCGACGTGTTCCAAGACAACGGCTACACGAAGGAAGAGATGAAGATGTACCACGAGACGCGCAAAATCATGCACTCCGACGTGCTCTGCTCCGCCACCTGCGTGCGCGTGCCGTCGCTCCGCTCCCACTCCGAGGCCATCTGGCTCGAAACCGAGCAGCCCGTCAGCGCCGATGAGGCACGCCGCGCCATTGCCGGCGGCGAGGGCCTGATACTCATGGACAACCCAGCCGAAAAGGAATATCCCATGCCCCTCTTCCTGCAAGGCAAGGACGCTGTCTACGTGGGCCGCGTGCGCCAAGACCTCGCCAACCCCTGCGGCCTCACGCTCTGGCTCGTGAGCGACCAAATCCGCAAGGGCGCGGCCCTCAACGCCGTGCAGATTGCCGAATACCTTATCAAGGTAGGCAACGTGGGTTAACCACCCTCCCCGATTTGCCGCCAAAGCGTGTGCCACGTTTTAGGCACGATGCGCCCAGACGCGCTGCCAAATGCAGGACGTCTGGGCGTTAATCGTATATTTTCGTAACTATTCAGCGATTAGATTTAGGGTGTGTCTTGTCCTGAAACAGGCAGAGATTTTTTATTTATCCCGTGATATTTTTTCCTAAGCCCTTAAAAGTTTTCACGGAGTACCTGAAAGTTTTTGTTACAAAGTTTGTAACGCATATTCAAAAGCTTTGAACATGTATTCAAAAGTTTTGAACATGTATTCAAATGTGCTGAATAAAAATTATCCTATATGGGCGCAAAAATTTTCAGGCAGAAAATAAGAATTTTCTCCGAGAAAGGAAAAATTGTCTTACCAGATAGCTTCGGCGCTCACGCATCGTCGCCTTTGCCAATTACCCGGAACAAAAAAAGAACGTTTGTGCAAGGCGAGCGCAGAGGGCAAGTTTACTTGGACTATGCCGAGCCGCAGCCAAAGGTGTATGTATATGAACCAATTTACCAACCAATTTGCACAAACGCCCGGTAAATGATTGGGGCGGGCTGAAATGCCGTGCAAACGAGGGCAATAGAGCTTGCTCGTATTGCCGAGTGCAGCCGACATTATGCAAAGCCCAAATGTTGCCCATAGCCCAGGGCAGCGCCCTGGGGGAACGTAGACCGCGATTGATACATTCGGCATTTTTGCGCCGGCGCAAAAATGCCACGCGCCGAAAGCGCGTAACCCATTAATGCCCTTAACGCCACACGGGGCGTTGCCCCTCATAATGCAGGCTGCTCTTACAGAGCGCGACACTTTAATCAATGCAACATCGCTCCCCCAGGGTGCTGCCCTGGGCTGAGTGCGGCAATTGGGCTTTCAGCCCGCCCCACTTGTGCAGCCAGCACAGTGAACACGGCGTATGTACCGCCTTTTGCAATAGGCACTTAACGCACAATTCAACCAATTGGTATATATAAAATGTCAAAGCAAATTTTCGCGCAAGCGAGCGCAGAGCCGAACTTGGGCGGGCGTTCTGCAGAACGCCCCTACTGCCGAGTGCAGCCGAAAATGTCAAGACAAGGTGCATGTATATGAATTTTTTTAACGCAAAAGCGCAAAAAAACACATGATAGGATTGGCGGGTTTAAGGCTATTAAGTAATTTTGCACGCGAAAGTTTATCCTTACGGCAGCCCCGCGCCCCGCCGCGCTGCCTGGGATTACGGAAGTCCTGCCAATTCAGGCTACAACCACGATTAAGCACAAGTATTTATGCGTACCATAATTTGCCCAATGGGGGGGGTAATAACCCTTTTTCGATTTTTAGGACATAGCAATTGCGTGCATGCTTCGCATTCCAAACGCTGGAATGTGGAGCATGCACGTTGTTTTTATGTGCGCGGGCGCGCGTTCGCATAATTTATCCCCCGCCCGCGAACAACGGGAAGGGGGGGGCGAAGGATATCGATGGGAACCTACAAAACGACTTAACGAACAGACAAGCAGATAACACAAGGAAAAGGGAGGCGAAAACTATGTTTTGGATACTAAATATCATTATAGCCTTTGTGCTGAGCCACGCGTTCACGGCCTTCGTGACGTGGAACATTCTGAGCCTGTCTTACCATAAGCAACTCTTCGACGTGCCCGACGACCGCAAGATCCACGAGGGACTGGTGCCGCGCCTCGGGGGCGTGGCGTTCAACCCCGTAGTGTTTTTCACGCTCGCCCTAATGCTGGCCGCCAATGCCTACTTAGGCCAAACGGAGCTGCTGGACGCCGTTGGCTTGGAGGTACAGCAAGTGGCTTGCACCTATTGCGCCATGACGCTGGCTTACCTCACGGGCATCATCGACGACCTGATGGGCGTGCGCTACGTTTCGAAGTTTATCATTCAGTTTGTCATCGGCCTGCTGCTGATAGGCGGGGGCGTGATGATAACGGATTTCCACGGCCTGCTGGGCATCGGGGTGCTGCCCCTGTGGGCCTCCGTGCCGCTCTCGATATTTGCCACGATATTCATCATCAACGCCATCAACCTCATCGACGGCATCGACGGCCTTGCGCTCGGGCTGTGCATCGGCGCATTCGCAGTGTACGGCGCAGTGTTCTACCTCGCGGGCATGATGCTGCACGCGCTCCTGGCAGCGGCCTCGCTGGGCACGTTGTCGTCGCTGTATCTTTACAACGTGTTTGGCAACGTGAAGCGCAAGCGCAAGATTTTCATGGGCGACACGGGGTGCATGGTGATTTCGGTGATGATATGCTACCTGAGTTGCAAAGTGGCCAACATCGAGGACTTGAGGGGAAATGACCCCAACTTGTTCGTGCTGTCTTTTTCGCCGCTGCTGATACCGTGCCTCGACGTGGTGCGCGTGTTTCTCTACCGCGTGCGCCACGGCAAGAATCCCTTTCTGCCCGACCGTCACCATATCCACCACAAACTGCTCGACCTGGGCATGAAGCCGTGGCAGGCGATGGCGGCGCTTATCCTCTCGACTGGTGCGCTGACTGCCATCAACGTGGAACTCTCGCGCCGCATCGACGTGACGCTCCTGCTCGCCTTGGACATCGCGCTTTGGACCGCCATCAACCTGGTGTTGAGAAAGCGGCTTGAGCATCTGAAAAAAAACGCCCATACCCGTATATGACAAAATCTATCCTGAAACTCCTTGTGAAGAATTTTGCCGCCGCAGCGGCCCTGCTGGTCTGCTCGTGCTCGGCACCGAAGGACATCGCCTATTTCCAGGACGCGCCCGCGCTGCAAAACATGGCCTTGCAGGCAGAGCAGCAATTCAAACTGCGCCCCGAGGATAAAATCAACATCGTGGTGAACAGCAGCAACCCGATGCTCGAACGGCAGTTTACGCTCACGGCACCCACGTCGTCGGGCGGCATTCTCGGCGCAGAGACCAAGCCCGTCACCACGGCAGGCGCAGGCAGCAGCCAACAAATGCCGGCTTACACCGTGGACGAGCAGGGCACAATCGACTTTCCCGTGCTGGGCAAGATACGCGTGGCAGGCATGACGCGCACGGAGGTGGCAAACTATATTAAAGAGCGCCTCGTGGCGCGCGAACTGGTGACCGACCCCATCGTGACGGTGGAATACGTGAACCTCAGCGTGAACGTGCTGGGCGAGGTGAACAAGCCCGGCAACGTGGCCATCACCAAGGACCATTTCACCATTCTCGACGCTCTGGCGCGCGCCGGCGACCTCACTATCGACGGCAAGCGCACCAACGTGATGGTGAACCGGCAAGCGGACGGCGCCAACCAGGTGTATTATATCGACCTGACAAACATGCAGACCATGCTGCTCTCGCCTGCATACTATCTGCAGCAGAACGACATCGTGTACGTGATGCCCAACGAGAAGAAGAAGCGGCAGTCCACCCCTACGCAAAACGCCTTCCAAAGCCCCACGCTCTGGATCTCTATCCTCTCGCTCGCCGCCACGCTGACCGCCATTTTCATAAAGTAGACGAGTTTATAAGTAAACGAGTAGACGAGACAGAGATGTCTTGCTAATTATATTTAACATGAGTAACTTGTCTTGTTTACTAGTTTACTCGTTTACTTGTTTACTAAAATAGTTCATAAAATAGCACCCTCCATGAGTAACCAGACTCCCGTAATACGACAAGTAGAAGATTTCCTCTCGCTCCAAGACTTCTGGTATATATGCCGCAGCCAAGCCAAGTGGTTCGTGATTTCTATCACGCTGTCCGTGTTCGCCGCAGCCTACTACCTCAGTTCCACCACCGATATCTATACGAGCTCTGCGGCCGTAATGGTAAAAGAAGAAACAACGCGCGGCCTCGTGGCGCAAAATGCCGGAGAAGACTTCAGCAACATGGCACTCGTGCAGCAGCCCACCAATGTGCCCAACGTGCTGCGGCAATACACCTCGCTCGCACTCCTCACCGACGTGGCGGCACGTCTCAATCCCAAAGCCGCCGGGCGCGACCTCCTCATGGAAGCCAAAGACATACGCAGCAGGCTCACCGTGGCTATGGACGGCGAGAAGTCCACCGTCATCAATCTCAAATACGACGACACTTCGCCTGAGAAAGCCGAGCGCGTGCTGAGCACGATTATCGATGCGTTCAACGTGCGCTGGCTCGAAGAGAAGAGCCAGATGGCCAAAAGCACCGCCGCCTTCATCAACGACAGGCTGGGACTTATCGAGAATGAACTCAACCAGGTGGACGACAGCATCTCCACCTTTAAGACGCGCCACAAGATCACCAACCTCGACCAAGTGAGCGACCTCTATCTAAAACAACAGACGGAGTCGGAAGCCGAGATCCTGAAACTCACCAACCAGATGTACATGGCGCAGTATATCCTCGACATTCTCAAAGACGAGAAACTCACGCACCAGCTGCTGCCCACGCACACGGGACTGGCCAACGGCGACGCCGTGGCAATGATCGGCCAATACAACCAGCTGCTGCTCAAACTGAAAAACAACCTCGTGGGCACATCGGCGCAAAACCCCATCATCATACGCCAAGAAGCCGAACTCGCCGACGTGAGGAAAAACATCATCGCCACTATCGGCAACCACATCAAGACTTTGCAAATCGAAATCCAGTCGCTGCAAGGCTACAATGAGGAGGCGAAGGAGAAAGTGTCCTCGGGGCCCGACCAAGCCAAGCGCCTCATCTCGGTAGAGCGCGACCAAAAGGTGAAGGAAAGCCTCTACCTCTATCTCTTGCAGAAGAAAGAGGAAAACGAAATCAGTATGACCTACGCCTCTATGCCCACACAGGTCATCGACATGCCCAACGGCAGCCAGCTCCCCACCTTCCCCAACAAGCGCAGCACGATTATGGCCGCCATTCTCTTCGGACTATTCCTCCCCGCCCTCGTGATTTTCATAAAAGTGAACCTCGACACGACCGTGCGCAACAAGCTGGACATCGAAAGCCGCACGAACATACCCATCGTGGGCGAAATCCCTTACTACGAAAAGGCATCGCGCTTCAAGTGGCTGAAGGAACTGATGAGGCGATTCGGCAAACGCTCCTTAAAGCGCCGCCGCCAACGCCCGCCCACGCCGCTCGTAGTGGAACACCACAGCCAGGACGTGCTCAACGAGGCTTTCCGCCTGCTGCGCTCCAACCTCGAGTTCATGTCCGACACGCCGAAACACAAGAACGTGTACCTCGTCACATCTATGTATGCCGGGTCGGGCAAAACGTTCGTAAGCATGAACCTTGCGCTCGCGCTCGCCATCAAAGGCAGGCAGGTGCTCTTTATCGACGGCGACTTGCGCCGCGCCACCGCCACGCGCACCTTCGGCAACCGCGACTTGGGGCTGGCTGACTATCTGGGCGAGAAGGTGGACGACATCAGCCAGGTGGTCTACCCCTACGAGCAATATCCCTCGCTGCATATCCTGCCCGTGGGCACCACGCCGCCCAACCCCACGGAACTGCTCTCAAGCCCGCGGATGCAGCAGTTGCTCGAAGACCAACGCGCCAACTACGACTTTATCCTCATCGACTGCCCCATGACCGAAACGCTGGCCGACGCCTCCATTATCGAGCACATGGTGGACCGCACGCTCTACGTGGTGCGGGCGGGGCTGTTCCAACGCCGGCAGGTGACGCAACTCGACGTCTACGTACAGACCGGGAAATACAAGAACCTCTCGCTCGTGCTCAATGCCATTCCGCCCGTGGAGAGGTACACGCACGGGTATAAATACTACGCTTACGGCTACGGCTACAATTATTCATCTTAAGGCGGCAGTAGGGGCGTTCTGCAGAACGCCCTACCTTTGCAAAAAATGAACGTTTTAGTAAACAAGTAAACGAGTAAACGAGTATACAAGACAAGTTACCATATAAAATATGATTAGCAGGACATTCATGTCTCGTCTACTCGTTTACTCGTCAACTCGTCTACTAAAAAACATTTCTGTCTCGTCTACTCGTTTACTTGTAAACTCGTCTACTAAAAAACATTTCTGTCTCGTCTACTTGTTTACTCGTCAACTCGTCTACTAAAAAACAAACAATGAATAGCAACCTGCATTTCATGCGCATCGTCTGCCTTGTCTTCGCGCTGCTCGCGGCAGGCAGCCAGAGCGCGCGCGCCGACGGCAGCAAGGGGAAAGGCCGCGACAGCCTCTACCTTCAGTTCTATGCCGGCGTGAACAAGTCGGGCAACGAACACCTGCCCATTACCGAGCACACCGCCTACCCTTGGGCAGGAGGCTTGTTCGTTGGCATCGGCAAAGAGTTTCACCCGCTTTGGGGCTGGCGCGTGGCCCTGCGCTACAACCGCAACAAAAGCCGCAACGTGCCCCTCTGCGAAAGCTCCGACACATGGGGCTGGAACAGCATCGGGCTCTTCGGCGACCTCACCTTCGACCTCACCGATGCCCTCGCAAAGCCAAAGAAGCGCGGCAGACGCTTCAACTTCAAGTTGCTTGCCGGAATAGGGACATCATACGCCTTCGGCTATCCTACTGACATTTACCTATCTTACACCGACCCATTCTCAACCAAAAGCCACTTTGAGCTGGCTGGACGCGCAGGCATCGGCCTCACCTACAAATTGAACAAAAGGCTGCGGATAGGTGCGGAAATGACTTACAACATCTTCGGCGACCACTTCAACGGCGTGAAGGCAGGCGTGCCGCTCGACTCACGCATGAACTTGAAAGTCGGCGTCACTTACACGTTTGGCCCGCGCGCCCCGAAACAACCGGCAACGCCCACCGCGGCCGTTGTGCGCGACAACCGGCTGCGCACTATTCCATATCTGCCCTACATCATGCCCAAGCAGGAGGATACGAAAGTGCGCACCATCGAGGGCCGCGCCTTCCTCGACTTCCCCGTCAACGAAATCATTATCAATCCCGAATACCGCCGCAACCCCGAAGAGCTGCAACGGTTGAAAAAGACCATCGAAAACGCCCTCTTCGACAAATCGTTCAAAGTGCAGAGCGTGTCGCTGCACGGATATGCCTCGCCAGAGAGCCCCTACGACAACAACACGCGGCTTGCCCGAGGGCGCACCAAGGCTCTGAAAGACTACGTGTGCGCAAACTTCGGCATTCCGAGCGGCATCGTGGAGGAAACCTACACGCCCGAGGACTGGCTCAACCTGCGCAACTTCATTGAGACGCTCGGCGAAAGCCGGCGCATAAAGGGCAACATCTGGTACGAGCACGAGACTGTGGTGGAAACGCCCGTGATGCCCGAGTTCGTGGCGGCGCAGCGCGATGCCCTGCTCCGTATCATCGACTCCGCAGCCGACCCCGACGAGAAGGAGCGGCAACTCAAAGCCCTGGACGGCGGCGCGCCCTACAAATGGCTGCTCGACAACGTGTTCCCCGGCCTGCGCCACACGGATTACATCATAGAATACATCGTGCAGCATTACCCCGTCGCAGAAGCCAAGCAACTCATCTATACCCACCCCGAGGCTTTGAGCCTAAACGAGATGTACAGCGTGGCCGAGAGCTTCGGCGAGGGCACGGACGGCTGGTATGATGCCTTACTGACGGCGGCGAAGCAACACCCCGGCGACCCTGCGGCCAATCTCAACGCCGCGAGCGCGTCAATCAGAATGCGCCGCCTCACCGACGCCAAGAACTTCCTGCGAAAAGCCGGCAACTCCCAAGAAGCCGCCTATCTCGCGGGCGTCATCAAAGCCATGGAAGGCAAAGCGAAATGGAAATTCGAAAATGACACTGTCGTCATAGAAGAATAAACGCCCCAGTCCCCAGGGTGTTGCCCTGGGCTAGGTGCAACAATTGGGCTTACAGCCCGCCCCAACTCGTCCCCAGGGTGTTGCCCTGGGCTAGGCGCAACAATTGGGCTTACAGCCCGCCCCAACTCGTTTACTAAAATCATTGAAAAATGAAACACGCATATATATATTATATTGTATCGTCGCTCATGGCAGCGGCAACCTTACTGGCCGGCTGCGCCGACAAGGACGAGATGACGGCGCTCAGCCTCACAGAAGCATCGTTCCAAGAAATGCTCGGCACACCGCAGAGCCCGATGCAATGGTGGCGCACGGCAGTGCAACTGAAAGTGGACATAAAAGTACAAGAGCCCACCACCGTAGCCGTTTACAGCACCAGCAGCGAGAGCAACTTGCTCTGCGACTACAAAAGCGTGACGCAAGACAGCACCTTCGTCATGACGCTGCCGCAGACAAGCAATCAGGAGTTCACGCTCATCGCGCAGGAAAAGACACGCCAATTTTCACAAGAAATCAAACTTACCGGCGTCAGCCTGCAAACCGTAAAAATCGACATGGCCAAGCAGGCCGTCGACAACGATGCCGCCGAAGCCGCCACACGCTCGTACAAAGTCCCGGCCACGCGCGCCGACGCTTCGCTCTACGGCACGGATATCCAGAAGAACATAGGCTATACAGAAGTGAATCGCGAGGGCATCGAGACCGTGATGCACTACGTGGAAGAAGGCATGGACGTTGAGGCAAGAGGGCTCAACACTAACTACGAACTCATTTCGAATGGCCCGTTCAACATCACGATGTATTACGGCTTTACCGGCATGATGCAGCAGCGCATCTTGGGCTACTACCGCCACTCCCCCGGCACATACGAAGACTTGGAGTTTGTGGACCTTGTAGACACACACACTTACGACTACTACGACGGCCTGGCAAAACTGCAATATCAGCTGGACGGAGCGACCGACAAATGGTATGACTCCAACTTTGACTACCGCGACGGCTTTGAGCCGCCCTTCACCGAAACGGTAGAGCGTCTGGGCGACGATGCCTATAACATACAGCACGTAATAAACAAATACGGCGACCGAGTCACCAAAGCCCGAGGCCTGACGTGGACCATCGACGCAAAGCCCGGCGACCGCATCGGATTTTACCTGAAAGGAGGCGGCAGGAATGAGGCGCAGCGCGAACGCGCCATACAGAGAGGCCTGCCCGCCAACCGCCTGCCCGAACCCTTCTACGAGATGAACTGGTCGGCAAAGGTGCTCAACACGGACGGGAAAGTCAGAAGCGTACTCATACAAGACAACGGCCACACTATCATGGGCATGGAAGACGGCAACTCTTTTAGCGATTTCGACTGCAACGACGTGCTCTTCGGCGTACACGCCTACATGGATAGCGAAATGCCTACTATCATCGTTCCCGAAATCGACTTGCTCCTGCCAGCCGCCGACAAGATGCCCTGGACCATAGCATTCGAGGACGTATACCGCGAGCACGACTTCGACTTCAACGATGCCGTTGTCCGCATCACGCCCGACTATCAGAACGAAACGTGCAACGTGGAAATCATGGCCGTAGGCTCTACCTCGAAGATGTATCTCCACTACGACGGACCCGATGGCGACCAAAACCTCGGAGAACTCCACGAACTCTTCCGCCAGCGAACCGATACGAAAATCAACACCCTCTCGCCCTATGCCAACACGCCCTTCGTTGAGTTAACGAGCGTGAAATGGCCGAAGTCGTACACCGCCAGCGAAGATGCCAAGCGCTTCTACATCGAGGTGCGCCGCGGCACCTGCGACGACTGCGGGGATCACCTCACGCTGCCCCTCGAACCCGTGGAAATGCCGCAGGCCATACTCGTGGCAGGCAGCTGGCACTGGCCCAAAGAAGGCGCAAGCATCAAGACTGCCTATAATCTGTTCCCAAATTGGGCAGAAAATATTGGAAACGTAGAATTTTGGAAATGGCACACCCTGCCGCAAAGCGGATACAGCGTGGCATATTAACAGCGGCGTTCGGCCGATTTACTTAATTGATGGACAAAAAAAGCAGAACCCACAAGTCTATACTCAATGCAAAGGTGAACCTCGCGTTCTTCCTTGCAAACACCTTGGCCCTATTTATTTCGAGAAAAATCTTTCTCGAATACTTAGGCGCAGACTTCGTGGGGCTGACCGGCACGCTGCAAAACATTCTCGGCTTCCTGAACCTCGCAGAACTGGGCATCAGCACATCGGTCAGTTACGCCCTCTACAAGCCCATCAGCCAAGGCAACCGGGAGGAAATCAACCGCATCATCGCCGTATTCGGCCTACTTTACCGCCGCATCGGCACATTCGTGCTGCTGGCAGCGGCGGCGGCGAGCCTCGTCCTGCCGCTCATTTTCCATAAGAGCCCGTTCGACTTAGGCATCATTTACTTTGCCTTCTGGTCGTTCACAGCCTCCTCGCTCATCGGTTACTACTTGAACTTCAAGCAAATCCTGCTGCAAGCCGACCAGAAGAACTACGTGGTGACCGCCCATTTCCAAACGGTGGTGCTCAT
>JALFJC010000131.1:0-7530 GCA_022775595.1 Bacteroidales bacterium
AATGCCTACCTTTGCATCCGCTTTCCGACAGTTAGCAACTCCTTCGGGAGGTGGATGCTTAGAGAAGCCTCTTTAGCTCAGTTGGCCAGAGCACGTGATTTGTAATCTCGGGGTCGTTGGTTCGAATCCGACAAGAGGCTCGAAAGAAAAGAAGATGCACAGAGAAAGTTTATCCCTCGCGTCTTCTTTTCTTTTTTTATTCTCATAATATCCGACAGCCTTATGATAATAAAGGACGCAAAATTCATAATCAGCAATAGCCGCGCAGACATGTGCCCCAAGCACGACCGCCCGGAATATGCCTTTATAGGGCGCAGCAATGTGGGCAAGAGCAGCCTCATCAACATGCTTACAGGCAGAAAGGCCCTTGCCAAGACTTCGTCTACCCCGGGCAAAACGCTCCTTATCAACCATTTCCTAATCAACAACGACTGGTATCTTGTGGACCTCCCGGGCTACGGCTACGCGCAGCGCGGCAAGTCGGAAATGTCGAAACTGAAAAGACTGATTGAGCACTATGTCTTGGAACGCGAAGAACTGACCTGCCTTTTCGTTCTTATCGACTCGCGCCACGAGCTGCAAGCAAAGGACGCGGAGTTCATTCGCATGCTGGGCGAGAACGGCGTGCCTTTCGGCATTATCTTTACAAAGGCTGACAAACTGAGTAAAACGGCCGCCAAGAATAATGTGGAGAACATTTGCAAAGCGCTCTCGGAGGAATGGGAAGAACTGCCGCCCTACTTCGTGACGAGCAGCGCAACGGGACTGGGCAAGGACGATGTGCTCGACTTTATAGAAAGTTGCAACAATTCGATCGACGCGTAAGGGCACTTGCGTTCACTTGAATAAGCCATAATAAAATGCTTTGGACTGACCGATACAGAACGATTAACACCATTATCGTCATCGCTGCCCTGATTACGGCGGCGGCGTCGCTTGTGGTGTCTCACCTGCTGACGCGCGACCTGGCGCGGGAAGAGGTGCGAAAGGTTGAGGTGTGGGCTGAAGCGATGCGCTCGCTGATTGCCGCCGACGAGAACACGGACCTCAACCTCGTGCTGAAAGTGGTGAACAGCAACACGACCATTCCCATCGTGGTGCTCGACGGGCAAAACGAAATCCTCGCCTCGCGCAACATCAAGCCCTCGCTCGGCGCGGACTCGCTGACCTTTATCCGCGAGCAGGCCCGCGAGATGCGACAAAGCGGCCACGCCATGCAGATGAACCTATCGCAGGCCGGCGGCGGCGAGGCCGACACAATATATATATGTTACGGTGAGTCGAGCCTGCTGAAACGGCTGGCGGTATATCCTTACGTGCAACTCGGCGTTGCCGCGCTGTTTCTGCTGCTCGTTGTCTTTGCGCTGTCGGCATTCAAGCGTGCGGAGCAAAACAGGGTGTGGGTGGGCCTGTCGCGCGAAACGGCACACCAGCTCGGCACACCTATTTCCTCGCTCATGGCATGGAGCGAAGTTCTGAAAGAAAGCCACCCCGACGACCCGCTGCTGCCGGAAATGGACAAAGACATCGGGCGACTGCAACTTATCGCCGAGCGTTTCTCAAAAATCGGCTCGGAACCGGAACTGCACGTAGCAGACTTGCGCCCGCTGGTTGCGCGGGCGGTAGACTATATGGCACGCCGCACGCCCCACAACGTAACCATCACGGCACGCACGGCGGCGCATCCTTTGCCGGTACGCGTGAACGAGCCGCTCTTTGAGTGGGTGATAGAAAATCTCTGCAAGAACGCCGTGGACGCGATGCCGCAAGGCGGCAGCATCACGCTCACCCTCTCGGCCGTTTCGACTGGCACGCTGCTCGAAGTGACGGATACGGGTAAGGGTATTCCCAAAAAGCATTTCAAGAGTGTGTTCAAGCCTGGCTTCACTACGAAGAAGCGCGGCTGGGGCTTAGGCCTCTCGCTCGCCAAGCGCATTGTCGAGAAATACCATAACGGACACATTTACGTGAAAAGCAGCGAGGTGGGCAAAGGCACGACCTTTGCAATCGAGATGTCGTAATAATAATATGATTAATAATGAAGTAAACGGGTCTTCCCGTCTACTTCATTATTCGTCTGCTAATATTTAAATTTTGGAATAGGCAAAAAGCAAAGAGGATGCACTCTGCGGAGCGCATCCTCTTTTTAGTGATCAGAAACAAAGTTCCGGGAACGCGATTAAGCGTTAACCTTAGCCATGTGGGCGATGAGTTCGAGAACCTTGTTAGAGTAGCCGATTTCGTTGTCGTACCAAGAAACTACCTTAACGAAAGTGTCGGTGAGAGCGATACCAGCCTTAGCGTCGAAGATAGACGTGCGGGCGTCGCCGAGGAAGTCGCTGGAAACGACTGCGTCTTCCGTGTAGCCGAGTACGCCTTTGAGTTCGCCTTCAGAAGCTTCCTTCATTGCGGCGCAGATTTCAGCGTAAGTAGCGGGCTTAGCGAGGTTCACCGTGAGGTCAACAACAGAAACGTCAAGAGTCGGAACGCGCATAGACATACCGGTGAGTTTGCCGTTGAGCTCGGGGATAACTTTACCTACAGCCTTAGCAGCACCCGTAGAAGAGGGGATGATGTTGCCGCTGGCAGCACGACCGCCGCGCCAGTCCTTCATAGAGGGACCGTCTACGGTCTTCTGCGTAGCCGTGGTGGAGTGAACCGTCGTCATGAGGCCGTCGGTGATGCCGAACTTGTCGTGAAGCACCTTAGCGATAGGAGCAAGGCAGTTGGTGGTGCAGGAAGCGTTAGAAACGAACTGAGTACCCTTAACGTACTTGTCGAAGTTTACGCCGCAAACGAACATGGGGGTGTCGTCCTTGGAGGGAGCAGACATAACCACGTACTTAGCACCAGCTTCGATGTGTGCCTGTGCCTTCTCTTTGGTGAGGAAAAGACCCGTAGATTCAACTACGTATTCTGCTTCCACTTCGTTCCACTTCAGATCAGCCGGATTGCGCTCTGCAGTTACGCGGATTTCCTTACCGTTAACGATGAGCTTGCTGTTTTCAACGTCAGCCTCGATAGTGCCTTCGAACTGGCCGTGCATGGTGTCATACTTCAGCATGTATGCCAAGTAATCTACGGGGCAAAGGTCGTTGATACCTACAATCTGAATGTCGCTGCGGTTCTGAGCGGCGCGGAATACGAAACGGCCGATACGACCGAAACCGTTAATACCTACTTTAATCATGATGTTTTAATTGAAAAATAAACAGTTAAAATGGTTAGTATTCAAATTTATTCTCTCTGTGGAAGCGGCTGATACGGCAAAGTATGAGTTACCATATATGATTTTTGCCTTTTCCAACGCAAAAGTACAAATTTGTTTTTATTTTTGCACGTGATAAAACGTATAAAAAATAACTTTCTTATGGGAAAAACGAAATTTTTGCAAGAATTCAAGGAATTTGCCGTAAAAGGAAACGCCATTGACATGGCTGTCGGCGTAATTGTAGGCGGCGCGTTCGGAAAAATCGTAACGTCTATCGTCAATGACCTCGTGATGCCGCCGATTGGCTGGCTGACGGGCGGCGTGAACTTCACAGACCTGAAATTGCTCATCGGAACTAAGGTTGCCGAAGACGGAACTGTGTCGGAGGTTACGCTCAACTACGGCGCGTTTCTGCAAACCTGCCTCGATTTCCTTATTATCTCTTTCTGCGTGTTCCTGATGGTACGCGCGCTGATGAAGCTCAAGCGCAAGAAGGAAGAAACTCCCGCGCCTCCCGCCGAGCCGAAACCTACTCGTGAAGAAGAACTGCTCGCCGAAATCCGCGACCTTTTGAAGGAGAAAAAGTAATTTTTTGAAACATACCAATGCCGGCTGTATCATTAAGCGTTTCGATACAGCCGGCATTGTTTATCTGTATAGCCAAAGCGTGCATAGGAATAGCCGCCGCGCAGCTTTGCCAATGTGTTTGCTATAAGCGTAGAAATGTTTTAGAAAAAAGCATTGCCGCCGTCCGGCTCCGTCAAATGCTTCTCGGGCCAAGTCGTCTGCCTGTCGGCGATTGCCCTCGCGCCAAATCTCTCCGGCAATCGCCAACTTCTGCCCCCGAAGCGCGGCGCGAGAGGAAGCATCGCCAGAAACAAGTTTTGCCACAGCTTCCAGGGCGGGGCGCGTGCCGTTGAGCGTTGCGCTGGCAGAAGCCCCCGTGAGACTGGCGGGATGCTGGTAGATGCGGTGGTATTTTTTCTTTTTAAGCCACACTATTTTGGGGTGAAGCTTCAGCAGGCGCACGCCAAGTTCCCAGTCGTCCCAACGAAACACGTTTCCATTCCAGCCGCCGGCATTTTTCATGAAATCTGTGCGCAGGAAAAGGCTTTGCGTGGGATAGGTGGCGATGAGAATTTGGGCGGGAATGCCCGCGCTGCGCACAATACGGCGCGGACGCTTGCGGCCATCGGGAAACGTGACCACGGTATGCGCCGCCACGATGTCGGGCAACCCGCAGGCGCGGGCCTTTGCCACGGCATCGGCAATGAAATCGGGCGACATCTCGTCGTCGGAATCGAAGAAATAGACATACTCCCCTTTCGCCGCCGCCAGTCCCTTGTTGCGTGCCGAAGCGGCGCCCGCCTTTTCTTCTTTGAGCAGCAGCACCTCAAACTCTTCCGCATTGTATTTTTCAGAAAACGCCTTGCAAATCTCGGGCGAAGCGTCTTGCGAACCATTGTCCACAAGCACCGCCTGCAGCGGCCTATGCGTCTGCTGCTGCACCGTGGCGAGCGTCTTTTCGAGAAAGGCGGCGCGGTTGAGATAAGGGATTACAATGGTTACGAGCATCGGCACGATAACGGGGAATAAGTTTTAACGGGAAAATTATAGGTAGAAAATGCCCCACATCATATCGTAAAGGGCTCTGATGCGCTGCCCCACACTGGCTTTGCCCTGCACGGCTGCAAATTTGAGGCAGCGCAGCGTTGCGCCCAGGGGACCGTGCATACAGCACAGCACCGCACCTTTGGCACGCCGCACTTTCGGGTCGCTCCAAAAGCGGTCGCCGGTAGTGGCGGCGCGGGTGGTCACAATGACTTGCGGCGTATAGACGATGCAGCAACCGCCGCGCGATGCCTGTTCCAAGAATAATTCTTCCTCGCCGCAACCCAAATGCTCCGCGCCCAAGCCGAAACGCTCGTCGAAGCGCGGCAGGGAGGCAGAACGGCGCAGCACGATGTCGCACGAACTGAAACTGCAACCGCGCGGACGCCCGGCATAGGTGCAGGGCGCGGCGGGATAGTTTTTCAAAAGCCTGCCCTCGGACGTGGCAGCCTGAAAGAGCAGGATGCCTGCCTCTGGGTGAGCGGCAGCGGCGGCAAGGAGGCGGTCGAAATACTCATATATATATATATTGTCTGCGTCCGCCAAAATCAAAAGGTCGCCCGTTGCGTTGGCAAGGGCGAAATTCCTGTTTTTAGATAGTCCTATGCTTTTGTGGACCAGTATCTTCACATCTTCCCGTTGGAGCAATTCGCCGGGTGCGTTTTGCTCCTCCCCTCCCCTTTGCTGCCAAGCCACGAGATACGCCACGTCGGGGCGCGGCTGCGGCAGATGTGCCGCAATGTGCCGTATGTCGCCGTCCAACACGCAATAGAGTACCTCGATCTTGGGCATGGCTTTTTACGACTGGGTGCGTTTCATGTAGCGAATGCCTTCTGTCAGATGTCGCATCATCGGCACGAAATGGCAAAGCCCGCTGCGCGCGCCTTTGAAGGCGAACTTAAAGCAGATCCACCACGCCGTGGGGCCGTGCAGGTAGTATGTGATTGCGCCGCGCGAGCGTTGCACGCCGGCATCTACATATACGAGCGACTTTTTGAGGAGCGTGGAGGTCTCGATTATTTTCTCGGGGAAATAGCGCATGTTCAGCCCGGCGCGGACCGCATCTTCCATCCAAATTTCTTCTTCACCACAGGTGAGGAACTTGGTGCCGAGGCCAAAGCGTTCGTCGAAGCGCATTCTGCCTTGCACCTTGCGGCGGCGGCACACCATTTCGAGGGCGGAGATGCTGTAAGCCTTGGGCATTCCTTTAAGCACACAGGGCTCGTCAGGGTAGTTTTTAAGTTTTTTGCCCGTATAAGTGGTGGCGGTAAAGAAGGCCGCGTCCATATCCTCGTATTGCTCGAAGGCGCGAAACACTGTGTCGAACGTTTCGGGCAGCAGGTGCGAGTCGTCGTCGGCAAACATGATGAGGTCGGCGGTAGCTTTCTCGATGGCAAGGTTGCGGTTGGCAGAAAGCCCCTGCCCGTTGTATCGGAATATCTGCACGTCGCTGCGCTGCGTGAGTTTTTCGGGAATAAGGTCGAGGTAACGCTCGTCGGTGTACTGGTACGACACGATGTAGCGCACGTTCTCGCAGGGCGGAAGCAAGACTTCCTGCACGCGGACGATGCCTTTGTTGAGTGAGCAGATGAGAACTTCTAAGGTCATGGTATAGAGGGGAATTTAGGAGGTGCGATGTGATTTTAGGAATGGATTATAGATTGATGCGGCCTGTAAGGCCAAATGCTGCAATCAGCCCGGGGCAACGCCCCGGGTAGGCGCGATGTATTGATTTAAGTGTTGCGCTCTGTAAGAGCAGCCTGCTTTATGAGGGGCAACGCCCCGCGTGACGTTTTGGGTTTCGCGCTTTAGGCGCGATGCATTTTTGCGCCGTCGGCACAAAAATGCGAATGTTTTGCTTGCTGACCGCGTTTCCCAGGGCGTTGCCCTGGGCTATGGGCAGCAATTGGGCTTACAGCCCGCCCCAAGGAAAGCCATTGTAACAGGACGCTTCGCCTACTGCTACCTAAACGCATTGACGGCGGAAACGATATATTGCAGTTCTTCTTCCGTGAGGAACTGCGTGATTGGCAGGGAGAGCACTTCGCGCGCCGCGAGTTCCGCCACGGGATACGACTGGGCGTTGTAGGAGGCGTAGGCTTCCTGCTTGTGCACGGGTATGGGATAATGTATGAGGGTTTCGATGCCGCGCTCCTGCAAATATTGCTGCAACTTGTCGCGGCGGCGGCACAGCACGGGGTAGATGTGGAACACGCTCTGCGCCACGCGCCCTTCGTAAGGCAGGCGCACCAAAGGGTTGGTGATATGGGTGTTGTAAAAGCGTGCCACATTGCGGCGGCGGGCATTGTCGGCGTCGAGCCGCGGCAGTTTCACGTTGAGCACGGCTGCCTGTATCTCCGAGAGGCGGCTGTTGATGCCTTGCACGAGGTGCACGTATTTCTGTTGTGCGCCGTAGTTGGCAAACATGTGCACGGTCTGCGCCAGTTCTTCGTCGTCGGTCGTCACGCAGCCGCCGTCGCCGAGTGCGCCGAGGTTCTTGCCGGGATACATGCTGAACGCTGCGGCATCGCCCATGCTCCCGGTTTTCTTGCCGCCGGTGCTGGCACCGTGCGCCTGCGCCGCGTCTTCGAGCACCATGATGCCCCGGCTGTGGGCGAGGGCGTTGATGTCGTCCATCGGACAGGGGTGACCGTAGAGGTGCACGGGTATCACCGCCCGCGTTTGCGGCGTGAGATGCGGCAGGAGGG
>JALFJC010000138.1:0-43841 GCA_022775595.1 Bacteroidales bacterium
GCGGCTCGAATACTGGTTGTCGATGACGTAGTCGTTGTTTCTTTGGAAACGCATCTTCATGGCGCACTGCCCCGAGGGGTAACTGTACCACACCTCGTCCTTTCGGTAGGTCTTGCCTTCGAGTGCGCCTTTGAAGTAGTAGCGCGGGGCGAGGTCGAGGCCCGTGTAGGTAATCAGCGTGTCGCGCATCACGAAGAAGCGGTCGGCCTTGGCGTTGCCGCGCGTGATGAGATAGGTGCGGTAAGCCGGTTCGCCTTGATAGGTGGCAGAAGAAACGTTCATCGAAGCCGTGCCAACTTTCACCCATACGAATTTCCAGTTGAAATACAAATCGTAACGCAGCGTTTCGCCGCTTTTGAACGCCGTGTTTTCAGCCGTGCATTGCGCCTGCGTCCGCATGGCGGAGCACAGCGAAAGGAGGATTATTATGGACAAAAGCTTTTTCATGGGAGTTACGTTAATCATTTACTGTTGACGCATTGGTGGAATTTGAAAGTGCATGTCCTGTGGTGTAGTGCCTTCCAGGCACATCGTCTTCACCTCGCCTATCCGAGGACTTCGTCCCCGGTTACCGTCGCTGCGCTCCGTAGTGCCTTCCAGGCACTTAGCACATTCAACCAACGCATTTTAATTTATTATACAATTATTTCTTTGCCGCCGCTCTTTCGGCGTTGCGGCTTTTGGGCGTTGCCTTCCCGGCATCTTTCTGCTTGATGAGTTCCTTGGGCTTCTGCTGCGTGCGGGGCAGTTCGCGGGCGCGCCACGTCTGCTCGATGTCCCAGTTGGCTTTTACATCGAAATGCATGGGGCAGTAGAACACCTCCTCCGCCTGCCGCCCCTCGGCATAGCAGCCCTCGTCCCAACGCCCGTTGCCGTTGACGTCTACGAAGAGGCGCACGTAGTAAGTGCCGGTGTTGAGATAGAAGAAGTCCGCACCGTGGCGGGCATTCACCCGTTCGCGCCGCACCACCTTCTCGCCCGAGAGCAGTTCCACGACGGCCGTGGTATCAACATCGGGGATAATGAGAAAGAGCGCGCCGTAAGACTCTTCGGAGGGTATATGTATGGATTGCGTGGTTTTCCTATTCTCTAATCCGTACAGTCCCGTCACGGCCGCCGAGTCAATCGTCAGTTCGTATTCCTGCCCCGGCCGCCATTCGGCGTAGAGCGTATAGTCGAGCAAGGCTGCCGAGTCGCGCTCGAGGCGGAAAGGCGCGTCCACAAACACACTGTCGCGCTTGAGTTGCAGATGAAAGGCGGCGGTGTCGATGCGTGCGGGCGGTTCGGAAAACGAAAAGTGCACGTTGCCCAGCGGCGAAAGCGTGCCCGCGAGGCCTTTGCCGAGAGTGAGGTATTCCTTAGGCGGCTGCTCGTTGGAAAAGTCGCCGCGCTTGTGGCGCTTCTCGCGCTGCTTTTCCCATTTCTCCAATTCTTCGGCTTTCTGCTTGGCGCGTTTGGCAAAAGTGAGGCGCGGCACGAGTTCCAGCGTGTCGGTGCGGCTGATGGCCAAGCCCGTAGAGTCGTCTGTCGTTTCGTAAGTGTAGGCCATTTGCAGCGTGTCCTGCTCAATCAGGCTGCCCGGGCGCAGCCAGTAGGTGAGGGTGTCGCCCGTGGCATTGCGCTGTTCCAAGAAGGCATCCTTTTTGTCGAAGTTAAGTCCTTTGACGACGGGCACGTCGGCCGAGGGGGCGGTGAAGTACACGCGGAACCATTCCGGCACGTCGCGCTGCGTCTTGAGCAGCATGCGGCTGTTGCGTTTTTCGGTGAAAGAGAGCAGCACCACGTCGTCGGGCGCATAGCGCGTTATGGGCGTGAGTTTAACGGTGTCGATATGCACCGTGTCGCGCCAGAGCGTATCGCGGCGCACGTCGGCTATGGCGCGGGGCACAATCGTGTCGCGGCTAAATGCCAGCAGCTCACCCGGCACGTAGCGGAAGTCGCCGTCCATATCTTTTAGTGCATAGATGCGGTAGTTGCCGGGCGCAACGCCCTTGATGCAGAAGCGGCCGTTGCCGTCGGTGCGTGCCACGCGGTCGAAAGGCAATTTGACAAATGCCGAGTCCTCCAAGTTCTTGTGCAGTCCCACGAGCACGCCCTTTTGCGGCTCGAGGTCTTCGGCGCTCAGCACGTGCCCCGCCACCTCCATCGTGTCGATTTGCGTACCTGTGGAGAAGTAATAGGTGAAGTTGCCGAACGGGTTGCCCTCGTTGTTGTCCACGATGGCGTCTGAGAAGTCTATGGTGTAAGTGGTTTCGGGCTTGAGGCTGTCGAGGAGCGACACGGAGATTTTGCGCCCCGTAGCCTTGATTTCAGGCATTTCTATCTGCGGCGGCGACACGATGACCTTTTCCGAAATGTTCTCCACCTTGATGAGTTCGTTGAAGAGAATGCTCACCCTCTTGTCCGTCCTTTGCGTGGCACCCAGTTCGGGATACATCTTCACGATTTTCGGCGGTGTCTCGTCATAAGGGCCGCCGTCGGGACCGCTGCCGGGATTGGCGCAGCCGTAGAGCGTGGCAAGCACCAAGGCGAAGCAGGAAGCAAGGAGAAGGGGAATATATATTTTTCTGTACATGCGTATAAGTATTATTCAAAGGGTTTTAATTCAAAGGGTTTTAGATAAAAACCATGAAAAACATCTTGCTTCGTTTGAAGCCCTTGGGCTACGCCGCCGGTCTTAATGCCGAGCCTGCGACCCTATCGGCTCGCGCTCGCCCTTAATCCCTGCGGCTGCGGTCGGTGCCCGCCCGCTTCAAACGCCGCAAGGAAAAAACAAGGAAAAACCCGTGAGACCTTGATGTCGTCGAAATAGGAACGACATTTTTTCATTGGGGACGGGTTTTTCATGGTTTTTCCCTTGTTCTGTGTGGGGCGGGCGGAAACCGACCGCAGCCTTAGCGGAGAAAGCACGAGATAAAAACTCTGCTTTTTGGCTCGGGGTTTATTCGATAAGGCGAGCCGCAGGCCCACACAGAACAAGTTGTTTTTTCTGGTTTTTATCTTAATTCAATCAACGCCTATGACAAGTCGCGCGGGAAATACGCCCCTACATCATCCCCAGCACCTCGTCCATGATGCGCCGGTCGTTGCAGAGACGGGGCACTTTGTGCTGTCCGCCGAGTTTGCCCTTGCTTTTCAGCCAAAGGTCGAAGAGCCCCTTGGGGGCGGCGATTACTTCGAGACGTTGCAGCGTGAGGTTCTTGTAGCGCTTGGCCTCATAGTCGGAGTTGAGCGTTTGCAGGGCCTGGTCCAGCTTTTCGGCAAAAGCTTCAAGGCTTTGTGGCGGGCGGTCGAACTCAATGAGCCACTGGTGGCGGCAGCTGCCTCGGTCGTTCATAAAGACCGGCGCGGCGGTGTAGTCCTTCACCTGCGCCCCCGTGGCGGCGCAGGCAGCTTGCAAACCGCGCTCGGCGTTGTCCACAATCAGTTCCTCGCCGAAGGCATTGATGAAACTCTTGGTGCGTCCCGTGATGACAAACTTGTAAGGGTCGGTCTGCGTGAAGCGCACCGTGTCGCCTATCATGTAGCGCCACAGTCCGCCCGTAGTGGTAATCACCATGGCGTAGTTGCGCCCCGTCTCAACCTCCCAGAGCGGCACTGCCTGCGCCTCGGGCATGCCCACGTCTTCCAAGGGGATAAACTCGTAGAACACGCCGTAGTCTATCATCAAGAGCATGGCGGGGTCGGCAGGGTCGTCCTGCAAACCGAAGAAACCCTCCGAGGCGTTGTAGGTTTCCATATAGTGCATGCCGGGATTGGCGATGAGGCGGCGATATTGCTCGCGATAGGGCGTAAACGCCACGCCGCCGTGGAAGAACACCTCCAAGTTTGGCCATACCTCGCATATCGGCTTGCCGGTGAGCTCTATCACGCGGTTGAGCACCGCCATCATCCACGACGGCACGCCGCTGAGGTTTGTGACGTTCTGCCGTGAGGCGACTGCGGCGATGCGGTCGCGCTTTTCTTCGAAGTCGCTCAGCAGCGCAACCTTTTTAGGGGGTGTGCGCACGAGGTTCACGAGCGGGTTGATGTTTTCGATGAGGATAGAACTAAGGTCGCCCACGAGCGAGTGGGGGAGGTTGTAGTTCGGCGCGTGCGACCCGCCGAGTATCAGGGCGCGGCCGTCGAAGAGGCGGCTTTTGGGGTTGTTGCGCAGGTAGAGTGCCACGGCGTCTGTGCCGCCGGCATAGTGCGTGTCGCGCAAGTAGCGTGCGCTCACGGGGATAAACTTGCTTTTGTCGTTGGTCGTGCCCGAAGATTTGGCGTACCATTTCACGCGCCCCTTGCACAGCACGTCGGCCTCGCCCCGGCGCATACGGTCGATGTCGTCTTTGAAATCATCGTATGTAGAGATAGGCGTGCGCTCCGCGAAGCGGTCGTAGTCCATTCCCGGCGCATAGCGGTGCGCCGCTGCCCACTGCGTGCCGGCGGCATCGGCGAGCAGCCTTGCCAGCACGCCGAGCTGAATGTCCTTGGCCTCGGTTTCGTATCGCCCAATGGCTTTGAGGCGAGCGTTGAAAAACGGGCGGATTATTCTTGTGATGCTCATAAATTAGTAGACGACTTTACGTAGTAAACGTGTAGACGATATTTTATTTTGACGACAACTGGGACAACTTTAGACAACTGGTTTCAGTGCTGCCGTTTTGTTATGACGACAACTGGGACAACTTTTTGACAACTTTCAGTTGTCTTTCTGCGCAGCAGGCGTATGAAATACGCCCTGTTGTCTCTGTTGTCGTCATATTAAGCGCATAATTGTCAGACTCGATGTTGTCTCTTGTTGTCTATGTTGTCGTTTTTAACTTTTACTCGTCTACATGTTTTCTAAAATCATTTTTTCTTTCATGCTTCCACCTATTGTGGCTCCACAGCCAGAGGTGGGGTGCGCGGCGTATCATGTCTTCCAGTTCCTTCATATAAGTCTCCGTGAGCTTGTAGTCGGGAAAGTCCTGCGGGCGGTCGGTCATGCGGCGCATTACGCAGCGGTAATAGCCCCGGTGCGGGCGCGTCACGTCGGCGAAGTACACCGTAGCGTTCACCTTTTTGGCAATGCGCTCCGTGCCCGTGAGTACCGGCGTGTCGTGGTTGAGAAAGTTGACCCAGTCGTGCGTGTTGCTCTCGCCCGGTTTCTGGTCGGAGATGAAGCCGATAATCGAGCGCTTGCCCTCGCGGCGCAATGTGAGCACGCGGCGCAGCGCGTCGTATTTTGGGATGTTTTCGGCTCCGAAACGTGTGCGCAGGTCGTTGAACAAGCCGTCAAACAAACGGTCGTTGAGCGGGCGGTAGAGCTGGGCACAATGCGTTTCGGGATTCTTGGTCCAAATGGGCAGCGTGCTGATCCACTCCCAGTTTCCGTAATGCCCGAGGTAGACGAACACGAAGGGGTGGTCCTTCAAGTCGCGCTCCAAATCCTCGATGCCCTCAAACGACATGCGGCGCATGATTTCCTCGTGGCTCACCGTGAGCAGTTTGAGTGTCTCAAAGGCATAGTCGCAGAAGAAGCGGTAAAACCTGCGCTCTATCTGCCTGATGCGTTTCGGCGAAGCATCGGGGAACGACGTTACAAGGTTTTTGCGCACCACCTTACGGCGATAGCGCACCACAAAATATACCACCGGGCAACAGAGATCGGAGATGAGGTAAAGTAGTTGCAGGGGCATGCGCGAGCACGCGCGAAGCAATTTTATCAGAAATTTTTCGAAATAATTTTTCATGCCAATGTATGGTAAGTGTAAGGCGGGCGGCATTATGATACTTCTGAGCCGCAGCCTATCTTATATGCAAAGGTAAATATTTTTGTGCGAAACGGCCGCTTGCTGCGCAGCAAAAGCGGAAAAAAGAAGAAAAGTCTGATGCTTTTGGATAAAAATAGAGTGGTCGCGCCTTTGGGAAAATCCCCATTCTCCTATACGCATTTTTTTGCCCGAAAAACTATTCAACCCTTCATTTCTTTGCTTAACTTGTTGTTTTCGAATAAGATATCGCTGAACGGTTTGCGCGCCAAACCATTCACGAATGAAAGGTTTGGGACCGGCACATGGCAATGAGATTATACGTGAGCGCTGCCGCCAACCTATAAGACAATTTTTATTTCCTCGGAACAATTTTTCCCTTTCTGCTTGAATTTTTTTCCTATCCTTAAAATAGTTTTTGTTACAAAGTTTGTAACATGTGTTCAACACTTTTGAATATATGTTCAACAGTTTTGAATATGCGTTACAAAGTTTGTAACAAAAACTTTCAGGCAGATAGTGAAAACTTCCAAGGGCTTAGTGAAAAACTTCTCGGGCTTAGTAAAAATCTTCTGCCTTGAACGATTTCGTTAAGCCAAATGAGCAGAGTTCAAGCTTGCTTGAATACTCTGCCATGGCGAGAAATCGCACTTTTTAAGAACGTTTTTGGTCAGACCGTTTAAGGCATCTGCTGCTTGGAATCGGTGCGTTTTGCCAAAGGCTCCGGGCTCGTGAGGCCGGGGGAAATGACGCGAAACATACGGTTTTGTTACAATTTTTACCGGGAAAAGCAAAAGCGCAGGCGTTTTGCTGCGCATTATCCAACGATTATTCATAAATTTGCAACGTATGCCTGCAAAAACAAATGAATATATCTGAAAATAATTATAGCAATCCGCGTAAAACGCTGTGGATGCTCGCGCTCTTCTGCATCGCGGCCTTTTTCCTCTTTCTGGGCAGTGCGCTCTTCAACACGCGCGGCGAACCGCGAGAGGCAATCGTGGCGGTTTCGATGCTTGATAATGGCGACTGGATATTGCCCGTAAACAACGGTACGGAAATCGCCTTCAAACCGCCCTTGCTGCACTGGTGTATCGCCGCTGCCTCCACGCTGACGGGCGCGGTGACGGAATACACCTCGCGCCTGCCGTCGGCCCTCTCGCTCTGCCTGATGACGCTCTGCCTGTTTGCCTTTTTCGCCAAACGGAGCGACGGGCGCGCGGCACTGCTTACGGCTCTTATCACCCTTACAAACTTTGAAGTACACCGCGCCGGCTACGCCTGCCGCGTGGACATGCTACTCGCCGCACTGATGGTGCTGGCGCTGCTGGCACTTTATCGTTGGTGGGAGAGGGGGCTGCGCGGTGTGCCCTGGGCTGCGGCGGCGTGCCTCGCCGGGGCTGCGCTGACCAAAGGACCGGTGGGCGCGTTGCTGCCTTGTGCCTGCGCGGGACTGTTCTATCTGCTGCGCGGTGTGAAACTTTGGAGCGCGGTGTGGCGACTCACGCTCGTGGCATTGGCGGCATTGCTGCCCCTTGCGGCGTGGTACTGCGCTGCCTATGTGCAGCCCCACGGCGGCGAGCGCTTCCTGCAACTCATTTACGAAGAGAACGTGCTGCGCCTGATGGGCAAGATGACCTATGAGTCGCACATCAATCCGTGGTGGTACAACGTGCAGACCGTTTTGGTCGGCATGCTGCCCTACACCCTGCTGCTGCTCATCGCCCCGTTTGTCATAAAGCGCGGCAAGCGCGCGGGCGAACCGCAGCAAAGCACGTCTGCGTGGCAAAAAGTAAAGGCCTATTACAAAAAGATGCCGGCTGTGCGCCTGTATGCAGCGACGTGCGTGGCGGTGATCTTCGTGTTCTATTGCATTCCGGCAAGCAAGCGCAGCACCTACCTGCTGCCGCTCTATCCGTTCCTGTCGTATTTCGTGGCGGAGGGCATCCTGTGGCTCGCGCAAAAGCGGGCGGGCGCGGTGCGCGTGTTCTGCGGCATCGTTGCCACGCTCGGCATCGTGCTCACCCTATTATATATATGTATACTGGCGGGACTTGTGCCCGAGAGTATTGTGGCTCACGGCCGCCATGCCGACCTGAACATTGCCTTCTTCCGTGCCTTGCAGCAACCTGCCTGGTGGCAAATGGCGGTCATCGCCGTGCCGCTGATGGCGGGATGCCTATATTTCTTTAGAAAAAGGGTGCCGCGATTGCAGTTCGGCTTCGCCCTATGGAGCGCATTGCTGCCCGCCGCCCTCTTCTTCGCGCTCGACGGGGCGTACCAGCCGCTCGTGCTGAACGCCAAGTCGGACAAACGGGTGGCGGAGCATATCGCGCTGCTTGCGCCCGAGGGCACGATTTATTCCTATCGCGCAGACGTGCTCCTCGCCAACCGTATGCATCCCTTCACCGTGAACTTCTATCTCCACGACCGCATCATTCCCATCGACTGCGCCCCGCAAGCACCCGCGCAGGGCTGGCTTCTAACGGGCAACGAAGAGATAGAGGAATTTAAGAAGGAATATCCCCAATATGCCCCGACACTTGTGTACGACAGCCGCCACCGCAGCTGCGACGACAAGAAATTTCTCAAATTGTATAGGTTCCAATTACGCGATGGCTATGAACAACCTGCACATCATAACGCCCGTCAAGGACTCCATAGAAAGCACGCTGCTCACGCTCCGCGCCGTCTGCGCGAGTAAGTTGCCGGGCGCGGCACAAGCGCTTACCGTGTACAACGATTTCTCTACACCCGAGAATACGGCGCGGCTTGAGGCGGCGGCGAAGGAGTTGGGCTTCACGCTCGTGAACCTCGCCGACCTTACCGACCACCCCTCGCCCAACTATTTGCTTGTGCTGCAAACGGCGAGCCGCAAAGCACTTGATGCGGGGGCAGACCTCATCATCGTGGAGAGCGACGTGACCGTAGCCCCCGATACCTTGCGCCGCTTGCACGATGCGGCCGATGCCCGCCCCGACTGCGGCATCATGGCGGCGGTGACGGTGGACGACCAAGGCGCGGTGAACTATCCCTACCTCTATGCCAAGGGATATGCCAAGGGCATCGCGCCCTGCAAGAAGCATTGCAGTTTCTGCTGCTCGCTGCTCTCGCACGAACTCCTGCGCCGCTTCGACTTCGGCAGCCTCAACCCCGAGAAAAACTGGTACGACGTGACGATTTCGCACGCCGCCCCCGCCCTCGGACTGCAAAACTACCTCGCCACGGACATTCCCGTAGTGCACCGCCCGCACCAGAGCCGCCCGTGGAAACAACTCAAATATACCAACCCTCTGAAATATTATTGGAAAAAGTTTACGAAGGGATTGGATAAGATATAGTAAACGAGTAAACAAGGATATTTTCGTGCAAGCGAGCGCAGAGCCGAACTTGTTCGGGCTATGCCGAGCGCAGCCGAAAATCACGAAGTGAAACGAGTAAACAAGTAAACGAGTGTGGCGGGCTGTAAGCCCAGTTGTTGCGCATAGCCCAAGGCAACGCCCTGGGAAACGGGGCATTTGGCAAATGGCGTGCAAACGAGCGCAGAGCCGAACTTGTTCGAGCTATGCCGAGTGCAGCCGACATTATGAAAAACGCCCGCCTTGGGCGCAAAGCAAAAACGCCCACTCAATAACCGATATGCAAAGCAAATACGACTTCCTGATAGTAGGCGCAGGGCTGTTTGGCGCAGTCGTGGCGCACGAACTTGCCGAAAGGGGCAAGCGCGTGCTCGTAGTCGACAAGCGCGGTCACGCGGGCGGCAACCTCTACTGCCGCAGCGTGGAGGGCATACCCGTACACGCCTACGGGGCGCATATCTTCCATACCGACAAATCCGAAATATGGGACTACGTGTGCCGGCTCGGCACGATGAACCATTTCGTCAACGCGCCGCTGGCCCGCTTCGGCGACAGGCTCTATAACCTGCCGTTCAACATGAACACGTTTCACCGCCTCTTCGGCGTGATTACGCCCGAGGAGGCGCGGGAGCGCATTGATGCAGAAATCGCAGCCGACATTATGCAAAACTGTCCCAGCGACGCGCCCCGCAACCTGGAGGAGCAGGCCTTGCGCCTCTGCGGCAGAACGATTTACGAAACGCTCATCAAGGGCTACACCGAGAAGCAATGGGGCAAGCCCGCCACGGAGTTGCCCGCATTCATCATACGTCGCGTGCCCCTGCGGTTTACGTTCGACAACAACTATTTCAACGACCCCTTTCAGGGCATTCCCGTGGGCGGCTACAACGGGTGGTTTGACCGGTTGCTGGCGAAAGCCGACGTGCGTCTCGGCACGGATTTCATGAAAGAGCGCGGCGCACTGGAAGGACTTGCGAAGCATACGGTGTTTACGGGCTGCATAGACGAATATTTCGACTTCCGCCTCGGCCGCCTCGACTACCGCAGCCTGCGCTTCGAGGAAAAGGTGTTGCCCGTGAGTGATTTCCAAGGAAATGCCGTGGTGAACTACACGGAAGCCCGCGTGCCCTATACGCGCGTCATAGAGCACAAGCACTTCGAGTGCGGCAGGTGGGCGCAACTGCCCGTCACCGCCGTGACCTATGAATATCCCGACAGTTATGAGCCCGGCAAAACGCCGTATTATCCGATAAACGATGCCCGCAATACGGCACTCTACAACGAATACAAGGCATTGGCCGCAAACTGTCCTGGCGTGACGTTCGGCGGACGGCTCGGGCAATATGCCTATTACGATATGGACGACACAATCGCCGCCGCGCTCGCCGCTGCCGACGAGTTGGCCGCTATATAATATTATTATAATAATGTCATTCCTACATCCCGAAATATTGCATCTCGCGCCGAAGTACCGGCAACTTGAAAGTTTTGTGCGCTCGCTGCCCGAACGCTTCGACAGGGGCGAGGGGCGCGTGATACACAAGAGCCGCAACGAGTTGCGCGTCATCAGTTACGAAGGGCAGGCTTACGTGGTGAAATCGTACCGCCGCCCGATGTTCGTGAACCGCCTCGTTTACGGTTTCCTCCGCGCCTCAAAGGCCAAGCGCGCCTTCGACAACGCCAGCCTCCTGCTCCGTCTCGGTATCGGTACGCCTGAGCCGGTGGCGTATCTCAACATACGTTCGGCGGCGGGGCTGCTCTTCGACCGTAGTTTCTTTGTGAGCGTGGCCTCGACCTGCCCTTACCGCTACGAAGACCTTTTTAAGGAGGATATTCCCTTTGCCGACGAAGTGCTCCGCGCCATAGGGCATCTCACCGCAAAACTCCACAACGCGGGACTGGCGCACAAGGATTACGGCCGTGCCAATATACTGTTTGACAAGACGGAACGCCTCGGGCTGAGGCTCGAACTCGTAGACCTTAACCGCATGGCGCACGGGCCGCTGGACATCAAAGCCGGCTGCAAGAACTTTGAGCGCCTGCCCGCCACGCCCCACATGCACCGACTTATGGCCGAAACCTACGCCGCCGACCGCGGCTTCGACCCCGAAGAATGTTTCCGCCTGATGCAGGCCTACCGCAGCACGCAGCCGGGCAAGATTGACGATAAGTATTAAATAGATATATAAACCGATGAACATCATAGCCGTTGTCGTAACCTACAACCGCTTGCCGCTCCTGAAACGCACGGTGGCAGCCTTGTGGGCGCAAACGCGCCAGCTGGGCGATATCATCGTGGTGAACAACGGAAGCACCGACGGCACGGGCGAATGGCTCGCGGCGCAAACGGGGCTGCATGTCGTGGAGCAAGGCAACGAGGGCGGTTCGGGCGGTTTCTATGCGGGCATCAGGGAGGCGTGTGAGCACGGCGCGGAGGCAGTGTGGTGCATGGACGACGACGTGTTTCCGCAAGCCGAGTGCCTCGAAAGGTTGCTGCAAGCCAAGGCCGCGTACCCCGAAACGGGCATACTGGCTCCGCGCCGGTTGCAAAACGGCAAGATATTCTGCCACGACTTCACGGCATACAACCTCACCAATCCCTTTGCCTCGATGTATCGCGGCAAACTCGCCAAGCGCAGCGTCACAGAGCCCACCCCCGTGGCAGGCACCGCGTTTGAGGGACCGCTCATCATGCGCCCCGTCATCGATAAAATCGGCCTGCCCAACCGCGACCTCTTCATCTTCTGCGACGACACCGACTACTGCCTGCGGGCGCACCTCGCAGGTTTCGGCCTGCTCTATGTGCCCGACGCGCTGATGGACAAAGAACTGTTCTTCGCCGACGACACTTGGGCGGAGCGCGAGCAGAAAAAGAAGTGGAAGCGTTTTTACCAGATACGCAATTCCACCTATCTCAACCACCGCTACGGCCGCAACTTCGGCGTGCGCTACCTGCGCGGCCTCATCGGCGTGAGCGGCTATATCCTCACCGCCGCCCTCACTGCCCCGTTCTCGAAAGGCTGGACCTACGCCGACATCCCGCGCCTGTGGCGGGCCTACCGCGACGGAATCAGCGAGCGGCTGGGAAAATATTGACCTATACATATAATATATATGCGTCTCATAAAAATGACTGGCGGGCTGGGCAACCAGATGTTCATTTACGCCATGTACCTGAATATGCGCCGCCGCTTTCCGAACACGAGAATTGACCTCTCGGATATGGTGCACTATAAAGTGCACAACGGCTACGAAATGCACCGCGTATTCAAACTGCCAGAAGATGAGTTCTGCATCAATCAGAAAGTAAAGAAAGTTGTGGAATTTCTCTTTTTCAAAACCATTCTCGAACGCAAGCAGAACCTCGACACCTTGGAGGCATACCGCCGTCCCTATGCCTGGCCGCTCGTTTACTTCAAAGGCTTCTATCAGAGCGAACGGTATTTTGCCGACGTGGCGGACGAAGTGCGCTCGGCATTCGCCTTTCATCCAGAATTGGCTTCGGAGCGGACGCAGGCGTTGGCAGAAAAAATAAAGGCCGATGCCCATTCTGTGAGCCTGCATGTGCGGCGCGGCGACTACTTGCAGCCGAGTGTCTGGCGCAACACGGGCGGCGTGTGCTGCCTGCCCTATTACAAGCGTGCCATAGCCGAGATGCGGCGGCGCGTGGACGTGGCGAATTTCTATGTGTTCTCTGACGACCCCGAATGGTGCCGCGCCAACCTGCCGCTCGACGACACAGCCGTTTTCGTAGATTGGAATAAGAAAGCAGACAGCTGGCAGGACATGATGCTCATGAGCCTCTGCCGCCACAATATCATCTGCAACAGCACTTTCTCTTGGTGGGGCGCGTGGCTCAACGGAAATCCAGAGAAGACGGTGCTCGCGCCCGACCGCTGGTCGCTCCTTTACCCCACGCCTTATCTCAACTGCCCCTCTTGGATTCCCGTTTCCACTGAAAACAACCCCGAAGAAGCATGACCCACTCCCTCGTCTACAAAATAGCGCGCGCCCTGCTCGACCTGCCCTTTACGCTGCGCTGCCCCCGCCGCCCGCACATCGTGATGACGCTCCTCGTGAAAAATGAAGAGCAGATGCTCGCACAGCAGATTGAGTTTCACCACGCTTTGGGCGTAGACCATTTCATCGTCACCGACAACAACTCTACCGATGGCACGCCCGACATCATACGCCGCTATCAGGACAAAGGCTGGGTAGTTGACGTCATCGAAGAGCACGCCACCGACTATGAGCAAAAGGCGTGGGTGGACCGCATGGTAGAACTGGCACGCGCCAAGCACCATGCCGACTGGATTATCAATGCCGATGCCGACGAGTTTTGGCTGCCAGCGTGCGGTTCGTTTCCCGAACTGCTCAAAGCCACCCGCGCCAACGTGCTCGCCGGCGAGTTGCACAGTGTGCTGCCCGAAGAAGGAAAACCGTGGCAGGAGTGGACAAAACTCGTGCGCTACGTTGACGATTTCGAGGCTTACGGCCTGTCGCGCTTCTCGATGTTTGAGCGTCAGAACAAGAAGGTGCTGCATCGCTCGCGCGGCTATCTGCAAATTTCCATGGGCAACCATAAGGTAAGTATGTTGCCCCATATGGAGCGCCGTGCCGATATCACCATCTTCCACTTCAACGTGCGCGGCCGCGAGCAGTTCATGCAAAAGATGATCAACGGCGGCAAGCAGCTCGAACAGCACAAAGGCCGGCACGGCGGCCGCCATTGGCGTTATTTCTACAAACTCTATAAGGAAGGCAAACTCGCCGAGGAATACGACCGCGTGGTGGGCACGCACGTCCGCGACCGCCTGCTTTCCGAAGGCTATATCTACGAGGACACGCGCCTGCGCGATTTCCTTGCAAAACTTTAACGGCTTCGCGCGATGAAACACGCTTTCCTCATCATTGCCCACAACGAGCCCGAAGTGCTTGCCGCCCTGCTTCGGCAGTTGGACGACGAGCGCAACGACATCTACCTGCACATAGATGCCCGCTCAACGGCAATGCGCGAGCAATTCGCCGCCTACCGCCCCCTTCGCGCCGGCTTCTATCTCCTGCCGCACCCGAATGCGGTGTGTTGGGGCGACATTAGTCAGGTGGAGACCGAGCTGCTACTCTTCGACACGGCTTTCAGGCGCGGCCCGTATCTGTACTATCATCTGCTGTCGGGTACAGACCAGACGATAAAAAGCCAAGACTACCTGCACCGCTTTTTCGAGAGAAATGCCGGCAAGGAGTTCGTCCACTTTTGGAGCGGGGTGGGGCACGATAAAGATTTGCGCCGCAAGGTGAGCCGCTACTATATCTTCACGAAGCACCTGAAAGACAAGGGCACCGCCGTACACCGCCTCACAGCCCCCTTGCGCAACGGCCTGCTGCTGCTGCAAAAAATCACGGGCTTCCGCCGCCGCACCGATTGGGAGTTTCGTAAAGGCAGCAATTGGGTGAGCATCACGCACGGTTTCTGCCAATATTTGCTTAGCCGCAAGCCAGAAATCCTTGCGCGCTTCGCCCATACGCTGTGTCCCGATGAAATATTTGTGCAGACTGTTCTGTGGAACTCCGATTTTAGGAACAACATAGCCTGCGCAGCCGACGACACGATTCGCGCCTCCGTCCGCGCCATCGACTGGCAGAGAGGCTCGCCCTACGTGTGGCAAGAGGCCGATGCAGACTATCTCGCCGCGTGCCCCGCCATATTTGCCCGCAAATTCTCAGCCTTTTTTAGATTCGCGTTATAAAACGGATAACATATAAATATGAAAATTTCCATAATCACTATCAATTACAATAATAGTCAAGGGCTAGAGCAAACAATCATATCTGTTGTCAGACAAAATCATGCCCACTATGTATATATAATTATTGACGGAGGTTCAACAGATGGCAGTGGTGAAGTGATAAAGAAGTATGATAAATACATTACGTATTGGCGAAGTGAACCAGATGGCGGAATTTATGATGCTATGAATAAAGGAGTTCATTATTCTCAGGGAGACTATTTGTTATTCCTAAACTCAGGTGATGTGTTTTACCATGATCATATCGTGAGTGAAGCTTCATCATGGTTGAAGGGGAAAGATTTTTATGTAGGGGGTATGGAATATATGTTCAAAAAACCTCGCACAATTTTTCCCCCTCGTAAAGTGACGGCCTTTTATTTATTTCATAAATCCCTTTCTCATCAGGCAACCTTCATTAAATCTTCTTTATTGAAAGAACGCCCTTACGATGAAAATTACCGTCTTGTTTCTGATTGGGAACAAATGTTTTATGAGTTGGTTTTTAATAATCGCACTTACGAGCCCCTGCCAATGGTCGTTTCAAGGTTCAATACGGAAGGGCTATCTATGAATGAAGGCAACGTGCCGATATGGAAAAATGAGATGGAGAAGGTGTTACGTAAGACTTTGCCTGAAAGAATATATGCCGACTACCAAATAAAAGATAAATATATGCTGAAAATCTTAAAGGCATATCACATGAAGAGAGGGCTGGCTGCCGACTGGAAAATATTACGAAATATAATAAAGAAAACAGTGCACGATTTTATACATCTATTGCCTATCGTAGAATAGTAAAACCCATAGTGAGAAGGCTAATTTAGTAAACAAAGACTTATTGACATGAAGATATCTATTATAACTATCAATTTCAACAATGCAAAAGGACTTGCAAAGACAATTGCTTCGGTATCAAGACAAAGTTGTCACAGCTTTGAATATATTGTGATTGACGGAGGGTCCACTGATGATAGCCTGAATGTCATCAAACAAAATTCCGAACATATAACCCGTTGGGTGAGCGAACCAGACAAGGGTATTTTTAATGCAATGAATAAAGGCATCTCATACGCCAGTGGTGAGTACATGATTTTTATGAACTCTGGGGACACCTTTTATGACGAAGATGTTATAGAAATGGTCTTGCCGTACCTAAAAGGTAAACATTTTTATGTGGGAGGGCAAATCTCCTTATATAAACGTCCAAAAACTATTTGGCCGCCTAAGACATTAACAGCCTACCATTTGTTCAATGGCTTTTTGTCCCATCAAGCTACATTTATTTGGGGAGACCTTTTGAGAAAACGACCCTATCGTGAGGATTTGCGAATAGCATCAGATTGGGAGCAAATGCTTTACGAGTTGGTCTTCAATAATTGTTCTTACGAGGCCCTTCCTGTGATGGTGGCATGTTTTGATACAACGGGTGTGTCTCATCAGAAGAATAATAACGCCCTCTTGGATAAGGAAAGAGACGAGGTGTGCCGAGAACTTTTCCCTCCAAGGGTATATGCTGATTATAAGTTGAAAGATATATATATGGATAAAATTCTATATGCTTACCATGTAAAGACTCCACTTGCAGGCGATTTTAAGATGATAAGAAATATTTTCAAAAAAATCATATTTGATATTTTCCATCGCTGTTGAGGCGAAATTTATGAACCGAGTATTATGAAACTAAGTATCATAACCATTAATCTCAATAATCGGGAAGGACTGGAACTCACGGTCAAATCGGTAGTGAACCAAAGCACGCAGGATTTTGAATATATCATCATCGACGGCGGTTCTACCGATGGGAGCGATGAATTAATTCGCAAATACTCCAACAATATTGATTTTTGGGTGAGCGAACCAGATAAAGGCATTTATAATGCTATGAATAAGGGCATACAGAAAGCGAATGGTGAGTTTTGCATATTTATTAATTCGGGTGATCAACTCTATGACAACGAGGTGATAGCGCAGGTTCTTCCTCTGCTCAACGATAAGGACTTCTACACGGGGAATCAGGTACAGCTCTTTGAGAAGCCAATTATTTTCGAGGCTCCTGAATATCTTACAGTAGCGTATCTCATAAACTCTTATTTACCCCATGCCGCCACATTCATTCGTACGGAACTTTTGAAAAAGAGGGCATATTCTGAACTTCTCAAGATATCTTCTGACTGGGAACAAATGCTGGTGGAATATTCGTTTAATGACCGCAGTTATCAACGCCTTCACAATACAATATCTTATTTTGATGCAACGGGCGTTTCTAGTGACAAGGCGAATGAAAAAGTAATTATTTATGAGAGGAAGCAAACCATTGAAAAGTATTTCTCTAAAAACTTGCGCGACAGCATTTATAATATCCCTGGTTATCTGTATGAGCAAAAAATAGCCTATGCCCTCGCCAAAAAACCAACGCTCTCGCGCAACTTTAAAATACTGCGCAATGCCATAAAGCTTATTTTATTTCCTCAAAAGAACCACCCGATATGCAACGACGACAAGGACTAAAACTCTCAATAGTAACAATCAATTATAACGACTGTGATGGCTTGGCACGAACCATAAAATCGGTTGTTGGCCAGACCTGCCGTTCCTTTGAGTATATCGTAATCGATGGCGCATCGACTGATGGGAGCTTAGATGTTATCCGTCAGTTTGAGGATAATTTAGATTACTTTGTGAGCGAACCAGATACAGGCATTTATCAAGCGATGAATAAGGGTATAGATCAAGCTGGCGGGGAGTATTTGCTATTTATGAACTCTGGTGATACTTTTCATACCCCAGATGTTGTAGAGCAGGTGTTGCCGCTTTTGCAGGGGCTTGATTTTTATGGCGGTGCTATTGAGATACAAACCGTGCCACGTGAGGTGCGACGTCCACCGCGAGAAGTCACGTTTGAGTATATGCGTGAGAAATCGCTTTATCACCAGGCCACGTTTATTAAAACCTCAATGCTCAAAGTTCGTCCCTATAACGAAACTTTCCGTATCATTTCTGATTGGGAGCAGATGTTTTATGAACTTATTATCCACAATGCCACTTATCAAAGGATTGATTTGATAATTGCAGATTTTGCTCCTTCTGGCATATCGGCCAATAAAGAGAATTGGCTTGCAATGGGTAAGGCAATGTATGAGGTGGTGCAGGCACTTACACCGCAGCGTCTGCTTGCCGCCATTGATGGTAGCGGGCTTATAGAGGGTAAGATTATTTATGCAGTCAATCATAAAAAAGGTTTCAAGCGTTTTGTAAAAATCCTGCGCAATGCCTTTAAATTGCTGATACGCGACCTTATAGGCAGGAATGCTTCTGAAGAAGATTTTAGTTGAAACAGGGGCCTGTTTATTAGTAGCCGAGTAAATTACTCGGCTACTAATAAACGTTCTTTCCAAGCACATCTATAAAGAAAGCCTCCAATTCACGCTCGTATCTTTCCAAATTGTATGTTTTTGCCACTAAAGCAGCAGCACCATGACTGCGTTGCAGTTTTTCTTCGTCTGTAAGCCTCTCGGCCCAAGTTATGCCTTCTTCTATACTATCGACTGATAGATCGCGCATAATATATCCGTAGTTCTCTATTCCATCACATGCAGCCCAAGGAGAAACAATGGGTATAACTCCCATTTTCATCATTGTCAACACAGAACCGGGACAGCCTTCGGAGCATGAGGGATAAATCATAAATGCGCATTTTGATACAACTTCCATAAATTGTGCCGATGCCGTGTCGAGCCAACCGTATATATATATATTTGCAGTCAGTAGGTCACGGTATACGGCCATTACGTCTTCTTCTATCGGTCCGCCAATAACATGAAGTCTTTTTTCGGGGTGTTGAATAAAATAATCAAGTAATAAGTCCAAGCCTTTAAGTATACTACCGCCGCTGCCAAACCATACGTAATCAGTTCTCTTTGTTATCGGTGTGGGACAACTCAAGGCGTCGGCTGTTGTGGATTGGTGAATGAGTTTTATTTTATCTCGAATTTGTTCTGCATAAGTCCCTTTGGTGTATTCGCTGCCAATTTGCAGAATAATATCGGCTGTATCTTCTGCAGTAGAGTGCTCAGGTAGTCGTTGGTATGCCACGGAACAATGATTTTTCTTGTTAAAGTCATCTATCCGTTTAATGGTCATGCGCTCTTGATGATGCCAAGAAGCTGTTGTTCCGTAATATATTTGTAACGCATCAGGATACATCTCTTTCGCTTTATCAAATAGGGGTGGTATCCCGAAAACGGCTTTCACGTCCATGCCTTTTGGTACAGTGCCTTTCATATAATCTAACACAAGGACGTTGTAGCCCAGCCAGTTTAGTACCTTTACTATGGATTTCTGTTCTTGGTTATTTTGGTGCCGGAATTTTAGTTTTTTCTCGTTTATGTAAAATACGTAAGGTATATAGGTGACCAGTACGTAAGGTGCTTTGCGACAAATCATTGATTTATATGCTACCATTCGTTCCTGCTTGTTTAACCGTCTGCGGTCTTTCCTGCGATGATTCCATTTTTTAATTAAGGCGATGAGGTTCGTCATATATATTTTTGTTTACGTTGTGTTGCAAAGTTATGCAATTTATTGTTATCGTTGTGTACATTAAAAACTATATTTTGGAGTTATTACATATGAAAGTGCCTTATTCCTTGTGATGACTTCAAGTTTATTGGTTAATTTTGCTGCAGCATTTTTTATCAACAACTAATACCATGAACCGATTCTCTTTCACCCCCGGCAAACTCATCATCTCCCTGTTTGCCCTGTGCCTCGGCCTCGCCGCCGCACATCCCGCCCTTGCTGCCGACCCGCCGCAGACGGGCAGGCTCTATCGCATCGTCCACCGTGCCACGGGCAAAGCCCTCACCAACGGCGGCTCCGCTGCCAAGGACGCGCAGATTCTCTATGCCGCGCCCGCCGACGGCGATGCCGGCCAGCAGTGGACGCTCCACGCCGCAGGGCGCGGTAGCAGTTTCATGCTCATCAACCCCACGGCACGCCTCGCTTTCGACATGGCGCCCGGCGTGGGACACCCCGTGCAATGGACGGCCGATGCCACCAATGCCAACCAAATCCTCGGCATCGCACGTGTCGACGGCGTGGCCGATGCTTACCGCATTCTCAATGCCGCCGACAAGAGCCAGGCCCTCGGCATCGCCACCGACGGCACGCCCGTCATGACCACAGCCGACGACGAAAGTACCTTCTTTACCTTCGAGACGCTCGACGCCGACTATCCCCTCAGCATGCCCGTCACGGGGCTTACCTTCCAGCTCATCGGCCACACCTCCGGCAAGGCCTATTCCATTCAGCAAAACACCGAAGCCGGCGCGTACCTCTATCCCGAAGAGCCGAATGTCGCCTCCACTGCGCAGATGTGGAAACTGCAGGAAGGCAGGCAGAGCCAAATGCTCGTCAATGCGCGCCTCAGCGGCCTCGCCCTCGACTGCAACCTCAACGGCGACCGCGTGCCGCTCATCTACACCATTCAGACCACCAACGCCAACCAGAATTATTACTTCACGGAAGTCAGCGGGCTGAAAGGCGTATATAATATATATGCCTTGAAAGGTTCTACGAAATACTACCTCACCGAGGACGGCGCGTCCAATCTCAAAACTACCACCGACGCCACTGCCGAGGCTGCCCGCTTCCGCCTCTCCGTAGTGCCCGAAGAGGTACGCCCCGAGTGGGAGGACGAGACGTATTATAAGGATAATAAGGAAGACGGCCACGCCACTTATATCCCTTACGCCACTTCCGCCGCCATGCGTGCCGATGTCAATTACGAGCAGCCCTGGCTCACGCCCGAGAAGGCGGAATATCTCTCGCTTAATGGCACGTGGAAGTTCAAGTTTGTGCCCGAACCCTCGCAGCGCCCCGGCGCAGCCGATTTTTATGCCGACAATGCCGACACCAATGGCTGGGACGAGATAGAAGTTCCTTCTTGTTGGGAAATGAAAGGCTACGACCTGCCGCTTTACGTGAATGTGGAATATGCCTTCGTGGACAACCCGCCCTACATCGCCAACAAGGTTGAGGGTGTGGGCGACAACCCCGTGGGTTCCTACCGCCGCACCTTCACCCTGCCCGACGGCTGGGACACGGGCAAGCGCGTCTATCTGCATTTCGACGGCCTCTATAGCGCGGCCTTCGTATGGCTCAACGGGCAGTACGTGGGCTACACGCAGGGCGGCAACAACGACGCCGAGTTCGACCTCACCGCCTACCTCCGCACGGGCGAAAACAATATCAGCGTGCAGGTGTTCCGCTGGAGCGACGGCTCTTATCTCGAGGGTCAGGACATGTTCCACATGTCGGGCCTCCACCGCGACGTGTACCTCTATGCCACGCCCGCCGTCGCCGTGCGCGACCACTATATCACCGCCGCCCTCACCGCGCCCGGCTATACCTCCGGCACGCTCTCCGTGGCCATGACGCTCGACAACCGCGAGCGCCGCGCCGGCACCAAGCAAGTGGAAGTGGCGCTCATCTCGCCCGAGGGCGAAACCGTTGCCGCCACGACGGCCTCTGTGGACTATGCCGCCGACGGCCTCGAAAAGGATTTTTCCGTTGTAATCCCCGTAAGCGACCTCCGCCTTTGGACGGCCGAAACGCCCGTGCTCTACACCGTGGCCATTAGCCAGAAGGACGAGACCGGCGCAGAGGAAATGGCATTCTCCACGCGCTACGGCTTCCGCGACGTGCGCATCTCCGACGGCGTGGTGCTCATCAACGGCAAGCGCGTCTTCTTCAAGGGCGTGAACACGCAGGACACGCATCCGCTCTACGGCCGTAGCATTGACGTGGAAACGATGATTAAGGACATCGTGCTCATGAAGCAGGCCAACGTCAACACCGTGCGCACCAGCCACTATCCCCGTCAGGCCAAGATGTACGCCATGTTCGACTACTACGGCATCTACGTCATGAACGAGTTCGACCTCGAGTGCCACAAGGATTGGAACGAGAAGGGCAACTACGGTGCCATCTCCAACAAGTCCTCCTGGACGGGGCAGTTCTCCGACCGCAGTACGCGTACCGTCCTGCGCGATCGCAACCACCCCTCCGTCATCTTCTGGTCTTTGGGCAATGAGAGCGGCGTGGGCGTAGGCTTCACCGCTGCCTTCAATGCCACCCGCGCCCTCGACCCGCGCCCCATTCACTACGAAGGTTCCACCAACGCCGGCACCACGCAGTGGACCGACATCCATTCTATCATGTACCCGCAACTCTCCTACGTGCAGAGCAAGTCGGCGAGCAACAGCGGCACGCAGCCCTTCTTCATGTGCGAATATGCCCACGCCATGGGCAACGGCGTAGGCAACCTCAAGGAGTATTGGGACATCATTGAGAGCAGCAAGCTTGGCATCGGCGGTTGCATCTGGGACTGGGTGGACCAGTCGATCTACGACCCGCAGGCCATTCTCTCGGGCCGGCTCACCGTGAACGGCTTCCCCAAATACATGACGGGCTACGACTATCCCGGCCCGCATCAGGGCAACTTCGTGAACAACGGCATCGTCACCGCCGACCGCGCCTGGACGGCCAAACTCACCGAAGTGAAGAAAATTTACCAGAACGCTGGCTTTGCCTACGACGATGCCGCAGGCCATGCCCTCACGCTCACTAATAAGAATATCTTTACCACGCTCTCCGGGCAGAAGTTGCGCTACGCTCTGCTCTGCAACGGCGAAGAGATAGAGAGCGGCGAATTTGCCGTGCCCGCAGTTGAGCCGGGCGCATCTGCCACGCTCACCATTCCCTACTCCGCGCAGCTTACCGATGCCTCTGCTGAATATCTGCTCAACGTAAGCCTCTTCACGACGGAAGAGCACACGTGGTGCGCTGCGGGCTACGAAACCGCCTCTGCGCAGTTCACCCTCCAGCCGCGCCCCGAAGCCCTGCCCGCCATCGGCGAAGCGGCAGCCCCGCTCGCGCTCACCGAGAATGCCGACGGTAGCCGCACCATTGAGAACGCCAACATCGCCATCTCCTTCGATACCTCGGGCTTCATCTCCTCGTGGACGGCCAACGGCGTGAATATGCTCGCCTCTTCCATGCCGCAGCAGCCCATTTACAGCAATGTGCGCTGGATTGAAAACGAAAGCCCCTATGGCAACCACAACTTTGGCGACCTCACTGCCGAAATCACCTCGGCCTCCGTCACTGCTTCCCGCGCTGCCGACGGGCAGACCGTTACCGTGACGGTCAACGTCAGCGATGATGCCTGCCCCTACGTGGCTGTCTACACAGTTTATGCCACGGGCGTTGTAGACATGAAGGTCAGTTACTCGCCCGCCAAGTCGGGGCTGCGCCGCATCGGGCTTGATATGCGCTTCCCCGCAGGCTTTGAAGACGTGTCCTACTACGGCCGTGGTCCGTGGGAGAACTACATCGACCGCTGCCTGGGCTCCTATCTCGGCCGCTACACCACCACCGTGACTGACCTCTTTGAGATGTACGCCCACCCGCAGTCGATGGGCCTCCGCCTCGACCTCCGCTCGCTCACCCTGCGCAACCCGCAGACGGCCGACGAAATCCGCGTCGAGACCTCCGGTCCCGTGTCCTTCTCCCTGCTCCATTTCAATGAGCCCGACTACTTCGTACCCGAAAGCCACCCGTGGGAAGTGGAGATGAAGCCCGAAGTCTACGCCCACTTCGACTACATGCAGCGCGGCCTTGGCAACGGCAGTTGCGGCCCGGGCACCATCAGCCAGTACCTCTGCCCCTCTTACGGCACCTACACCCACACCCTGCGCTTCTCCGCCGTGAATGGCACGGCATCTGGCATTGCCGCCCCGCCCTCTTCTGCTGCGGCCGATGCCGCCCTCGTGCGCTACGACCGCGCCCTTGAAGCCGCCCTCTGCACCCGCGTGCCCGAAAGCGTGAGCGAAATCCGCGCCACCGATATGGGCGGCACGGTTGTGGCCCGCGCCGCCGTACGCGGCGGAAGTGCCGTCCTGCCGCTCAAGGCCCTGCCGCAAGGCACGTATCTCGTCACCTTCACCGACGGCAAGCGCACCCTGCGTACCCACAAACTCTTGAAGAGATAGTTTGAGCACTATCTGCTTAATAACGACAAGGAGGCACGTCCCGCTCTGGGGCGTGCCTCCCGTTTTTCTGCCCTACAGTGATGCGGCAGGCCGTAGGGCAGTATATTTTCATAAGTGCCGGGGCAAAGGCAGCGGCCGCCGCATCGCTACGCCGGGCAAGGGCCTGTATATCAAGAACGGCAAGAAAGTGCTGGTGAAATGAGTTTTATAATTTCTCAAAAAAGATATAGCCATGAAAAAGCAATATAATTCCCCGACCTTTCGGGCATTCGATATCCATGCAGAGCAGGTATTGGCCATGAGCATCACTATCGACGGCGGCCAGCATGCCGAGCAGTGGACGCAGCAGAAAGGCTGGAACTGCGAAGACTGGATGGGCGGCGACGACTCTGAAGAAGATTCTTATTAAATTCGTCTTCTGACATATAAAGAATATCTACAAAAGGTAAAAGCCTTAACCCCTATACGCAAAAACAGGATGCACCAATCGGTGCATCCTGTTTGCTTTTTATAATATTGATAAATCTTGTTCTCAATATCGCTCACGCGAACCACAGCATCACGATAATCTGCGCAATGATGACGCGCAGGAACATGCAGAGTGGGTAGACGGTGGCGTAGGCCACGGAAGCCTTGTCGCCGGGGAGCGTGTCGTTGACGTAGTTGAGGGCGATGGGGTTGGCCATTGCGCCGCAGAGCATGCCGGCGGTAGTGGCAAAGCTTTTCTTGCCCCAATGGACGGACACGAAACTCATCAGCACCACGGGCAGCAGCGTGATGGCAAACGCAAAACCGATCCACACCAGCGAGGCGGGGCGCGCCACGGTGGCGAGGAAGTCGCGCCCGGCGTCCAGACCGAGGCAGGCGAGGTACATGGAAAGCCCCAAGGAGCGCAGCATGAGGTTGGCGCTCGTGGTAGTATATGCCACCATGTGGAAGCGCGGGCCGTAGGCGCCGATGAGAATGCCCATCACGATCGGGCCGCCGGCAAGGCCGAGGCGCACGGGATAGCTCATGCCGGGCACGAAGAAGGGCACGCTGCCGAGCAGCAGGCCGAGGACGATGCCGAGGAAGATGGTCACCATGTTCGGTTCGTCAAGCGTCTTGACGGTGTTGCCCAGTTCTGCCGCCACGCGGGCGATGCTTTCCGTTTCGCCCACCACGGTGACGCGGTCGCCCATGCGCAGCGTGAGGTCGGGCGTGGCCACAAGCTGTATGCCGGCGCGCTGCACGCGGCTCACGTTGACGCCGTAGCGGTTGCGCAGGTGGAGGCTGCCGAGGTGCTTGCCGTTGATTTCGTGGCGCGTGATAAGGATGCGCTCCGACACGAGCGTGGCATCGAGGGCATTCCAGTCCACGTCGTTGGCGTTCCAGTTGGTCTCGTCGCGGCGGCCGAAGAGAATGGTAAGTGTCTGGACGAATTTCTTCTTTGTGATGACGAGTAGGCGGTCGCCGTCTTCAATGCGCGTTTCGGAGTTGGGGAGAATAACCTTGCCCTGCCGCCAAAGGCGCGAGACGACAAATTTGGAGTCGTCCACGCCGCTGCCGCTAAGGTCGTGGAGCGTTTGGTGGAACACGGCGGGGTTGCACACGGTGAAGGAGGCAATGAAAGCTTCGTCGCTGCTCTCTGCGTCGCGGGCTGCGGCGGCGCGGCGCTGCAGCCGCCCCTTCACGAGGATAAGGGCGATAATCACGCCAATCATGCCGATGGGATAGGTCACGGCGCAGCCGAGGGCGGCGGCGTTGGAGGGCTGACCGATCTGCTTGAGCGTCTGCTGTGCCGCACCGAGGGCGGGCGTGTTGGTGGTTGCGCCGCAAAGCACGCCCATCATGTCGGGCAAGGGCATATAGCCGAGCAGGGCGGCGAGGAGTGCCATGACGGTGCCGAGCCCCACCACGCCGAGGGCGAGCAGGTTGAGCTGTGCGCCGCCCGTGAGGAAGGTGCTCATAAAGCCGGGACCTACTTGCAGACCGAGGGTGTAGACAAATAATATAAGTCCGAAGCTTTCGGCGTAACTCAGCATCTGCGCGTCGAGCTGCAAGCCTAATGCGCCGAAGAGGATGCCGATGAAGAAGACGTAGGTCACGCCGAGGCTGATGCCGCGAAAGCGCAGTTTGCCGAGCGCGAGGCCGAGGGCGCAGATGAGGCAGATAATCACCACCGCCTGCACGGGCGTGTGCTGCCAAAGGGTTTCGTAAAGCCAGTTCATCTTAATAATAAGTCTTGCAGCGTTTTCATTCCGCGCGAGGCGATGTCTTGGATAACGTGCACCTGCCTATGCGACGGCACGTGCACTTCTTTCGGGTCGATGAGGTAGACGGGACAGTCGGCAGGTGCGTAGCGCACAAGGCCGGCGGCGGGATAGACATTGAGCGAACTGCCCACGATGACGAAGATATCGGCGCGGGCGGTCTCTTCGGCGGCGGCTTCGAGATTGGGCACGGCTTCGCCGAACCACACTATCCACGGACGTAGCAGCGAACCGTCGCCGGCACGCTCGCCGTGGGCCACGGCGATGCGCTCGGGCGTGAGCGTTTCCTGATAGCGCGGGTCGTCGGGGTCGGCAGAGGAACAGACTTTCATCAGTTCGCCGTGCAGGTGAATGACGTGCGACGAACCGGCGCGCTCGTGCAGGTCGTCCACGTTTTGCGTCACGACCGTCACGTCGAAATGCGTTTCCAGTTCAGCAAGGATGCGGTGCGCGGCATTGGGCTGCGCGGCAATCAACTGCGCGCGCAGTCCGTTGTAAAAGTCGGTTACTAAATCGGGATTTTCGTGCCAGCCTTCGGGCGTGGCAACTTTCTCTACGGGATATTTCTCCCAAAGTCCGCCAGAGTCGCGAAACGTCTCGAAACCGCTTTCGGCACTAATGCCGGCACCGGTGAGGACAACAAGTTTCTTCATAGCAGCAGGGGCGCAGAAGGACGCGCCCGACATTAAGGTTTCTATTGGGGTTGATGATGACAATGGCATGGATATGCGCTTATCATACGGCGAAGTTAGCAAAAATCAACGCTAACGGCACACAAACCGAGAATAAAGTTGTACTTTTGTGCGCGGAAAGTTCTATTTTCCTTCTTTTCAGCATACATATAATATATATATAGAATAGAATCAATAGTAAAAATATTCCCCACACTCAAAACCAATGAAAGATTTTAGCTACGCGCTCGGCCTGGTAATCGGCCACAACCTGAAAGGCTCGGGCATCTCTGCCATCGACGCCCAGGAATTTGCCGAAGCCGTTAAAGCCGTTCTGGAAAACGCGCAGACACGCATCGACAGCCGCAAGGCACAGCAAATCGTAAACGAACGCCTCACGGCCATGCAGGAAGAAGCCGGCAGGGCAGCACGCGAAACGGGCGAGGCATTCCTCGCCGACAACGCCAAGAAGGAAGGCGTGGTCACCACCGAGAGCGGACTGCAATACATGGTGCTCACAGAGGGCAGCGGCAAGCACCCCGCCGCCACCGACCGCGTGAAGTGCCACTACGAAGGCCGACTTATCGACGGCACGGTATTCGACAGCAGTTACCGCCGCGGCGAACCTGCCACCTTCCCCCTCAACGGCGTTATCGCCGGCTGGACGGAAGGCTTGCAACTTATGGGAGAGGGCGCAAAGTTCCGCTTCTTCATTCCCTACAACCTTGCCTACGGCGCACGCGGCGCAGGCGAAAGCATTCCGCCTTACGCAGCCCTCGTGTTTGACGTTGAACTGATTGAAGTACAATAATATAATTTATAACTAAAACCAACAATGAAAAAGATTTTTATGGCAACGCTCGTTGCCGCCACCACGCTCTTCACGGCCTGCCACAACAGCGCGCCGAAGGCAAACCTCAAAACCGATGTCGACACCGTGAGCTATGAAGCAGGCATCGTGATGTCGCCGGGCGACCAGCTCGCAGGCTATCTCGCACAAAGCGGCAGCGACTCTGCCAGCGTTGATGAGTTCATGAAAGGCCTTCGCGCCGGCATCGAAGCCGCAGGCGACAAAAAGAAGATGGCTTACTACATGGGCCTTATGCAGGGCTTGCAGGCCAAGTCGCAGATGCTCCCCGGCATCGAAAGCCAAATTTTCGCAGGCGACTCTACAAAGAAAATCAACATCAAGAACTTCCTCGCAGGCTACGCTGCCGCAATCAACGGCAATATCGAATTGCAGCGCGACGGCAAGGCCGTGGATAGAGAGGCTGCCAACAAGCACTTGATGGACTATATGTTCGGCAAGCAGAAAAAGGAGTCGGAAGAATTCCTCGCAGCAAAGAAGAAGGAAGAAGGCGTTAAGGAACTCAACGGCGGCGTGCTCTACAAAGTGCTCAAAGCCGGCGAGGGCGACAAGAAGCCTGCAGCTACCGACTCGGTTATCGTGAAGTATGAAGGCCGCCTGGCCGACGGCACCGTATTCGACAGCAGCGAACACGCCCCTGAGGGCACGGCTACGCTCAACCTGCAGTACATGATTGAAGGCTGGAAGATTGCCCTGCCCGAAATGACGGTAGGCAGTGAGTGGGAGCTTTACATTCCCGCAGAACTCGGTTACGGCGAGCGCGGCACGGGTCCCATTCCTCCCTACTCTGCTCTCATCTTCAAGGTAACGCTCGTTGGAATTAAATAATATTCTGCACAAAAAAACATGAAACTTAAAACTATTCTTATCATCGGCTTGGCCGCAATGACTTGCGCCACTACCGTTTCGGCACGTGCCCGAAAGAAGAAGCCCACTATGGCAGAAGTGCCCCAGAACCCCTACAAGCCCGTCGACGGCAAGACGTTCAGTTATGCCTTCGGCGTGATGCAGGGCGAAGGTCTGCGCAACTATCTTATCCAGCGCGAGGGCGTTGACTCGCTCTATATCTCTGAGGCAGTGAAAGGCCTGAACGCCGAGTATTCGGAAGAAGAAGTCAAGAAGTATCTTGCTTTCGCTGCCGGTCTGCGCATTGCAGAGATGAACCGCAAGAGCCTTCCGAGTTTCAACCAAAACGCTACGGGTAAGGCCGACACCACTTATCTCGACCTCCCCGCTTTCCAGACCGCCCTCTCGCAGGTGTTGCTCAAAGAGCCTACGGCCATCACGCCCGACTCTGCGCAGAAGGTTGTGGAAGAGCAGGCAAAATACCAGCAGGAAAACTATCGCCTCAATAACATCGAATGGCTGAAGCGCAATGCCAAGGCCGAAGGCGTAAAGGTGTTGCCCGACGGCTTGCAGTACCGCGTGCTCACACAGGGCACCGGCGTGGTAGCCACCGACACCACGGAGGTTGAGGTAGCATACGAGGGCAAACTCATCGACGGCACTGTGTTCGACAGCAGCTACAAGCGCGGCAAGCCCGCCACGTTCCGCCCCGACCAGGTAATCCAGGGTTGGAAAGAAGCTTTGACCATGATGCCCGAAGGATCTAAGTGGGAACTCTTCATTCCCGCCGAACTCGGCTACAGCACCCGCGCCATGCGCAATATCCCCGCCAACTCGACGCTCATCTTCACCGTGGAAATCAAAAAGGTGAAGTTGCCCGAAGCCAAAGAGGCCGAGAAGAAGTAAAAGATTCAGGACTATTCCTATAATGGCGTTACGGCTATTTAGGAATAGTCTTTTCTATACTAACCCTAAGCTTAATCTTTAAAAAGAAAGGAAGTAATAACGAAACAGACAGTAGTTATCATTCAACAACAGCATTTCGCTTTGGCGAACAATTTTATTTTCAACAAAAATTATTCACCCGCGAGGCTGCTTTGATGACTTTGTAAAATACTTGGACTTTTGTCCTTGTTCTCGACTTTCCCGAAATCGCCAATTTCAAAATCAGTGAGAGAACAAGCAAAGAAGTTCACGTTCCGTCGAGGGCGTGAACTGTTTATGCTTCTCTTCACGCGAGGTGTTTGGCGATACCCGGGAAAGCGGAAAAGCATGAAGCAGTTCCGCCTTTTTTATTTTTCAACAATGAAGAAATTATTTACGTGCATTCTTCTTTTATGCTCTTGCAGCATCTTAAACGCACAAATCACAAAGCAATCGGCAAAAGACGAGAAGGACTCCTTGAAAACTGTAATGAAAATGTCGGCTAATGCAAAGTCTTCTGGCGACTCTGAAAAAGATCCCCTTTCAGGAGTTAGCGGCGGCGGCGTGGAGTTTGGTTATATGGGTATAGAGAAAGGTTTTGGTATAGATTTTAAAATTGCGATTAAATATTTCTATCTTGGCTTTTCTTATGCTGGTCTTGAAACAAACGAAAGCATAACAGAAAATAGCCAGTGGAGAGTCGGTGGCGGTGCGCTGTACCGACAATACATCGTAGGCGGTTTGTTTGTTCAAGGCAATTTGGGTATATATTACCAGCGTAGCGAGTCAAAGTATAAAGCAGGTGTGGAAGAGACGCATAAAACCATATTAGGTAAGGATGTGACATCTTATAAAGATGTATGGAAGGAAACCAAGGATGGCTGTGCAGCCTTGGCGATTCGTCCAATGGCGGGTTATGCATTTGTCACGAAAAACAAGGAAACTAAGGTTACCATATTTGGCGGTTACGAATGGAGCTTTGCCAAATTCAAATTTGATAAAGCGCATAAAGGAGACTGGTGGACGGTTGGCTTTAGTGTGGAGTTCTAGACGATTACTTTCGTAGCTATAAGTCAAACGAGAATGATTTACGCCCAACCGCTCTGCATTGTGCAGAACGGTTGGGCGTAATTGTTTATTGGGGCGGGCTGAAAGCCCAATGGTTGCACTTAGCCCAGGGCAACGCCCTGGGGAAACGTACGCCGCGATTAATACATTCGGCATTTTTGCGCTGGCGCAAAAATGCCACGCGCCCCAAGCGCGTAACCTCACACGCAATGCCGCGGGGCCTTGTCCCTCATAAAGGAGGCTGCTCTTACAGAGCGCGACACTTTTATCAATGCATCATCGCCTACCCAGGGCGTTGCCCTGGGCTAAGTGCAACTATTGGGCTTACAGCCCGCCCCAATAATATACGGAAATCTTATTTCACCACCTTCACTTCAATGCCTTGGCGGCTCAATTCCTTAACCGCCTTTTCGATGGCGGCGTAATGCTCGGGGGCGATGCCAAGGCGGGGCAGGTCGAGCGTGGGCAGGCTGTCGGCGGCCGTGTGCAGCAGGCTCTCGTCAACGGGCGCGATGATCATGCCCACGGCGGAGGTGTTGTTCGTCACTGGGTCGATGATAACGAATGCGCCCGTGGGCTTATTCACTGCGTAAGCATCGAAGAAGAGTTCTTTGGCGGTGGCAATCGTGACGCGGCCTATTTCGTTGAGCGCGAGGCCTGCGGCGTCGCAATGCTCCATCGTGTTCACGTCCACGCGATAGCTGATGTGGTCGATGCGGCAGCGCGAGGTGTTCGTGGCGTGCTTGATAAAGAACGACTTGGAAGCGTCCATCGGTTCTTCGTCCATCCACACGAGCATCGCCTCAAAGTAGCGTCCCACGTTGGGCTGCGTTTCCGTGCCGCCCTCCGCCGGTGCATGCACAATCATCTCACCGCGCGAGATGTCAATCTCGTCTTCAAGGCGCAGCGTCACGCTTTGCGGCGGGAAGGCATAGTCGAGTGAGCCGTCGTAGGTATAGATTTCCTTCACGCGGCTCTTCTTGCCCGAGGGCAGCGCCATCACCTCATCGCCCACGCGCACGATGCCCGAAGCCACCTTGCCGCAGAAACCGCGGAAGTCGAGGTTGGGGCGCAGCACGTACTGCACGGGGAAGCGGAAGTCCGTGAGGTTGTGGTCGTTGCCGATATGCACCGTTTCGAGGAAGTCAAGCAGCGCGGGGCCGTCGTACCAAGGCGTGCGCTCCGAGCGTTCCACCACGTTGTCGCCCTCGAGGGCGGAGAGGGGGAAGCAATGAATATCGGGGATGCCGAGCGGGGCGACAAACGCGCGATAGTCCTCCACGATTTTGTCAAACACCTTTTGGTCAAAGTCCACCAAGTCCATTTTGTTCACAGCCAGTGCCACGTGCTTGATGCCGAGCAGCGAGCAGAGATAGGTGTGGCGGCGCGTCTGCGTGATCACGCCCGTGCGAGCGTCCACGAGAATAATGGCGAGGTTGGCGGTCGAGCCGCCCGTAATCATGTTGCGCGTATATTGCTCGTGTCCCGGAGTGTCGGCGATGATAAACTTGCGCTTGTTGGTCGAGAAGTAGCGATATGCCACGTCGATGGTGATGCCTTGCTCGCGCTCGGCTTTCAGACCGTCGAGTAGCAGGGCGTAGTCAATCTTGCCTGCGCCGGCATTGCCCACGCGCTTGGAGTCGCGTTCCAAGGCAGAGAGTTGGTCTTCGTAGAGTTTTTTGGAGTCAAACAGCAGGCGGCCGATGAGCGTGCTCTTGCCGTCGTCCACGCTGCCCGCCGTGAGCAAGCGCAACAGGTCTTTGCGCTCGTCTTGGTCGAGATATTCTTCAATGGAAAGTTTCTTTCCGATTGTTTCTTGGTTGGTCATATTTCGGGAAATAGGATTTATTGCGAATATATTAAAAATATCCCTCGCGTTTCTTTTGTTCCATAGAGGCTTCCTGGTCGAAGTCGATGACGCGCGTGGTGCGCTCGCTCTTGGTGGTGGTCATCATTTCCTCCACGATCTTTTCGATGGTGTCGGCCTCGCTCTCCACGGCACCCGTGAGCGGCCAGCAGCCGAGGGTGCGGAAGCGGATTTTGCGCGTCTCTATTTTAGAGCGATACTCCTCGGGCAGACGGTCGTCGTCGGGCATAATAAGTTGCCCGTCAATATTCACCACGGGACGCTCCTTTGCGAAATAGAGCGGCACGATGGGGATTTTCTCAAGGCGTATGTACTGCCAGATGTCCAGTTCCGTCCAGTTGGAGAGGGGGAACACGCGGATGCTCTCGCCACGGTTGATGCGGGCGTTGTAGATGTCCCACAGTTCGGGGCGCTGGTTCTTCGGATCCCATTGGTGGAACTGGTCGCGGAACGAGAAGATGCGCTCCTTGGCGCGGCTCTTCTCCTCGTCGCGGCGCGCGCCGCCGAAAGCAGCGTCAAACTTATGCTTGTCGAGCGCGTCGAGCAGGGCTTTCGTCTTCATCAGGTCGGTATGCACCTTCGAGCCGTGCGTGAACGGTCCCACGCCGGCCTTGAACGCCTCCATGTTGCTCTCCACGATGAGGTCCCAGCCGTGTTCGCGGGCGTACCAGTCGCGGAACTCAATCATTTCCTTAAACTTCCATTTCGAGTCGATGTGCATCAGGGGGAAGGGCACTTTGCCCGGCGCGAACGCCTTTTCCGCCAGCCGCACCATAACGCTCGAGTCCTTGCCGATGCTGTAAAGCATCACAGGGTTCTCAAACTCTGCCGCCACTTCGCGGATAATGTAGATAGACTCCGCTTCAAGTTCTTTCAAGTGGCTGAGTGAATAATTTTCGGACATATATATTTAATATTGTGTAGTTTCTGTCAATACGCCCGCGCTTTCCAGTAGTGCGAGCACTTTTCCCACGCTTTTCTCAACGGGTGTATCGGTGGTGTCGAGCACGAGGGCGGGGTTGCGGGGTGCCTCAAAAGGCGCAGAGATGCCGGTGAAGTTTTTCACCTCGCCGCGCCGCGCCCTGGCGTAAAGGCCTTTCACGTCGCGACGCTCACATTCCTCGAGCGGCGTGGCTACGAAGATTTCCTTGAAATCGTCCGCGCCGATAATGTCGCGTGCCAGCGTGCGCAGTTCCTCCGTGGGGCTTACAAACGCTGCGAGCGTGATGACGCCCGTGTCTACAAAAAGTTTGCCCACCTCGGCAATGCGGCGTATGTTCTCGCGTCGGTCTTCGGCGGAAAAGCCCAGACCGGCGTTGATGCCCGTGCGGATATTGTCGCCGTCGAGCAGGCGGCAGAGCCGTCCACGGCGGTGCAGTTCCCGTTCAAGGGCCACTGCCACGGTGCTCTTGCCCGAACCGCTCAGTCCCGTGAACCACAGCATCACGCCCCGCTGCCCGAGCAACTGCTCCTTGTCGGCACGCGCGAGCATACGGTCGAAAATGGGATAGATATTGTTGTCGTTGTTCATAATGTGCTGTATGAAAGTGCAAAATTAGGCAATTTTACGCAGTGTCATAGCAGCAAAGCGCAAAAAAGATGGTTTTCGCCGCCCAAACCGCCTTTTCTAAAAGCACGCAAAGGCGGCCGGAACAGATTTCCTGCCGTGCCCGTCGCGACTATCTGCTGTGCCTGATGCGATTATCTGCGCAGAGCGCAAAAAATTTCTCGGAACTATTTTTCCCTTCCTGCGCAGACAATTTTCCCGCTCCTATAAGACAATTTTCATTATCTGCGCAGAAAAAGTTTGTTACAAAGTTTGTAACGCATATTACAAAGTTTGTAACACGTGTTAGAAAGTTTGTAATACATGTTACAAAGTTTGTAACAAAAACTATCTTATAGGATAGAAAAAAATATCAAGGAGAAAGGGAAAAATTTCTCCTTGATAGTAAAAAATATCCTGCTGAAAATTTTCTCTCAGCCTTACTCGTTGCCGCCATTCCGCGCATGGCGGATTCGGCGCAGCCTTTGGGCGCGGCGGAAACCGCCGAGCACCTGCAAGCCCACGCGCGGCCAGGTCTGCATGTGTTTCACGCGGCGGCGCACGCCGGGTATGTCCCAAAGCAGCATCAGCAGCGCAAAGAACAGGGCGGCATAGAGCGTCCAGCCGAAGAGTATCTTGACGCTCTGCGCCAGCAGGTTTTAATAAGATACAATGAAGCCTGCGCCCCAGAAAAAGGCTGCAAAGGCGGCGGGGCGAAAGCGATTACTTCAAGAAAAAAAGAGGGAAATCAGATTTGCACGCAAACGCCCCAGTGGTGGAAGCGGTGCACCTTGTTCTTAACGCGAACCAAAACGAAATAGTACTTGGAGTACATATAAAAAAGCCTTTCTTAAACCGCCCGGACTCCATTGTCCATAACCCCCTTTCGGGTGTGCGGGCGGCTTGAAATGCGCTGCAAAGTTATAAAAAAATCGCTATTGCCTGCCTTGAAAAGGCGCAAAAAGGGCAATAGCGAGATTTGTAGTAATAAGAAATGAGCGGCGCGTGCGCCCCATAGATTATCCTTTGTTCTTACCAAACAAGCGGCCTTTCAGACTGCGGTTGCGATTGCCGACAGCATAGCCGTAGCCATAGCCGTAAGAGCAGGAATAGCGCGGGTCGGCAATGTCGGCATCGTTGAGCACAATGCAAAGGTTGTTGAAACGCTTGTTCTGATACATGCGCTCAAGATCGGGGAGGAAGGCCTTGTCCTGAACGCCCACGCGGATAACGTAGAGCGTCACCTCTGCCACGCGCGAAATAATGCCGGCATCGGCAACGGAGAACATCGGCGTGGTGTCGATAATGATATAGTCGTAACGCTCCGAAGCACTGCGTACCAGTTCCTCCAAACGGTCGGACATAAGCAGTTCGGTGGGGTTGGGCGGCAACATGCCGGCAGGAATAAAGTCCACGTTAGCGTCTACGGCGTTGGGAATGACGATGTCGTCGATTGTCACGCTCGAACCGTCGTCGATGAGGAATCCCGTAAGGCCCACGTTCTTGCCAAAGTTGTGGCTGATGGTGCGCTTGCGGATGTCGCCGTCGATGAGCAGCACCTTCTTGCCTGTCTTGCCGAAGATGACGGAAAGGTTGGTGGAGACAAAGCTCTTTCCCTGGCCCGGCGTGGAGCTGGTGGTGACAAACACGCGGGCGTTGCGGCGCATGAAGTTCAAGCCGTAGCGCAGCATACGGAACGCCTCGACAATGGGCGCGTCGTTGTTGCTTGAAGAAATGTTCGGATGCTTCTCGTTGGTCTTCCAGCGCGGCAGTTCGCCGGCGATAGGTATGTCCGTATAGTCCTCGATGTCTTTGCGGCCGCTGACGGTGATGTCGAGCAAGGTGCGCAGCCAAAGCACCATGGCGGGAATGGCAATGCCGATGATGAGGGAGATGAGCATGATGATGCCACTGCGCGGCGAAACGGGGGCTGCTGCGCCGAGCGGGGCTTCAACAAGGCGCACGTTGGCTTCGTTGATAGCGAGCTGCATGGCAACCTCCTCGCGCTTGTTGAGCAGATAGGTGTAGAGCGCTTCTTTGAGCGACTGCTGGCGCTGAATGTCAAGCCCTTGCTTCTCTTTTTCAGGCACGCCCGCCATGTTGCCGGAGAGCATGTTCTCGTTGCCGCGTGCATCGCTAAGTTGCATCTTCACCGTCTGCACATAACTGCGCAGCGAAGCGGAGATGGCGGTGCGCATCTCGGCGAGCTGCCGGTCGTGTTCGCGTACAACCGACTGCGATTCGCTGGAATTTTCGGCAAGGCGGTTGCGCTCGTTCATGAGGGTATTGTAGGCCGTGATCTGACTGTTGAAATCACCGCCCGAAAGATTGAGCGAGGGAATAAGTTCGTGGCTGTTTGCATGCTTGTTCACATAGTCGGCAAGATATTCGGCAATGCTCAGCTGCGTGGCGAGGTCGAGCGTAAGTTTGCGGGCGGCAGCACTTTCGGTGGTGAAAGTTTGCGTGCTTTGCGTGAAATTGATGATACCGTTTTGCTTCTTGAAATTCACGAGTTGGTTCTCCACGCGACTAAGTTCTTCGCCAATCAGAGCGATGCGCCCCTCTACGAAGTCCGCCGTGTTTTGCGCCACGCGGTTCTTGTTGTCCACAACGTCGCGCTTGTAAGCCTCGAAAATCTCGTTGAGGATGTCCTCGGCGCGGCGGGCGTTCACATCGTTGCAGCTAATCACCACGAGCGAGCTTTCCTTGTCGTATTCTGTGGCAGATACTTTCATCTTGCAGATTTGCGCGGCCGTTTTCGGCGTGTAGCGCGTCACCTTGAAGCGGTCGCCGACTGCCAATTCGGCAAAGAAAGCAGCGCGGTGCATGGTGAGCGTGCCCACGGGCGTCTTGGCAGGAACGCCGAAGCGCACATCTACCGTGACTTTGCCGGCATCGTCGTCCTCCAATCCCTTAAAAGAAGAGAGGCGGCAGGCATTTTCGTCCTTTTTCTCAACGGTGAATGCATAATTTCTTTGCGCAGGCTCGTCGAAAGTGATATTGACGGGGCGCTTGTCGTAGAGTGAAACGGTGTGCAGGGCGCGTTGCATCGTGTAGTCTACGTCTAAACCCAAAGAGTCGGCAACGCGCTCCATCAGGCGCAAAGAGGAAAGGATAAACAGCTCGTTCTTCAGATTGTCGCCCACGCTGATGCCGCTCAAATCCATCGCGGCGTTAACGCTGCGGCGCGTGCGGCGCGTGGAAGATATGCCCGTGCCCGTGCCCTCGGCATCTTCGATAAGCATCACAGCCTCGCGATGAAACACGCGCGACTGCCGCTGCTGGTAAAACCAACCGATAACGAGGCATACGATAACGGAGGCAAGAAACCACTTCCAGTTGGAAATAAATTGATAATAGCAGATTTTAAGAATGGGCAGCAACTCTGACTGATTGTCCTGTATGTCTTCACGCTGCATCTGTGTATTCTTCATTTGTCGGTCTATATATAAATATGTATAGATAGAGGCGATATGATTTTTGAAAATAGTAAACTCTACCGCGTGCAAAGTTAAGAAGAAAAATTTGTATTATAAGATACTTGTGCCTTATTTCGTGCCTGAATAGGACAGTATGAGGCGCAACAGAAATCCCCGCCGCATATTTTCTTATATCAAGTTAGCAGCCCTATATGTGGGAGATGTTAAAACTTCTTCGTAGTTTTGCACTATGGATACACTGCAATACCCGAACATCCTTATCATCTACACGGGCGGGACCATCGGCATGATTGAAAATCCCGAGACCGGCGCGCTCGAAAACTTCGACTTCGAGCAGTTCCGCCACCACGTGCCCGAACTGAAACGCTTCAATTATAACATCGACGCGCTTGCCTTCGACCCGCCCATAGATTCCAGCGACATGGAACCGCGCTACTGGGTGAAGATGGCGCATATCATTGCCGACCATTACGATGCCTACGACGGCTTCGTATTGCTGCACGGCACGGACACGATGGCCTACACCGCCTCTGCCCTGAGCTTCATGCTCGAAAACCTCAGCAAACCCGTTATCATCACCGGCTCGCAGCTGCCCATCGGACAGTTGCGCACCGACGGCAAGGAAAACCTCCTGACCAGCATCGAAATTGCCGCCGCAAAGGATCAGGACGGGCGACCGATGGTGCCGGAGGTGTGTATCTTCTTCGAAAGCCGCCTGCTGCGCGGCAACCGCACCATGAAAATCAACGCCGAAGGCTTCAATGCCTTCCGCTCTTACAACTTCCCCGCGTTGGCACACGCGGGCATACACATTAAATACGAGGAGCACCTTATCCGCCGCCCACAGCCGGGCGCACCCTTCAAGCCGCACTTCCTGCTCGACAACAACGTGGTGATCATCACCCTCTTTCCCGGCATACGCAAGGACTACGTGGACACCGTGCTGCGCATTAAGGGACTGAAAGCCGTGATCCTCAAAACCTTCGGCTCGGGCAATGCACCGCAGAAGGAATGGCTCGTGGAAAGCCTGAAAGAACTGAACGAAAAGGGGGTGATTCTCGTGAACATCACGCAATGTTCCAAAGGCACGGTGGAGATGCACCGCTACGGCACGGGGCTTCAACTGCTGCAAGCGGGTGTCATCAACGGCTACGACAGCACGGTGGAGAGCATGGTGACGAAACTCATGTTCCTCATGGGGCATGGGCACTCGAAAGCAGAAATTATCGAACTGATGAACACGAGCATTGCCGGCGAGATTACGATTGGGTGATGACCTGTTTCAAAAAAATCCTATCAATTCTGACGCTTACGGCGTGGCTTTCCCTGGTCTTCGGGTGTGGGGAACGCCGCGCCGAACACGCATTTGCGCCAGCCCCGCTGCGCTATGCCGAACTGCTGCGCCTCACCGACACACTCGGCTGCACCTTTGCCGAGATTGCCGACCCGTGGCACGAGGGGCGCACCATGCAGCGATACTGCCTGGTGCCGCAGGGCGCAGATGTGCCGGAAGAGGCAGGTGGTTGCATCATCGTGCGCACGCCGCTACGCCGCATCGTGTCGGGCACGGCACTCCACGCCGCCCTTTTGCAGGAACTCGGTGCGGAAGATGCTTTGGCGGGACTATTCGACGCGGAATACGCCGTGGGGGCTGCCTTGAAGCAACTCATACAGGCGGGGCGGCTGAAACCGGCGGGCAATTCCATGAAGCCCGATGCGGAACTGCTGCACGCCCTGCACCCAGACGCCCTGCTGCTCTCGCCCTTCGAGAACGCGGGACACGGTACACTGGCCACGCTGGGCGTGCCGATTATCGAGTGCGCCGACTATATGGAAACGTCGCCCTTGGGGCGCGCCGAGTGGATGCGCCTCTACGGACGGCTCGCGGGGCGCGGCGCGGCGGCCGACAGTCTGTTTGAACTGGTGGCGCAGCGATATGAGGACTGCAAGCGGAAGGCCGCCGCTACGGCGGAGCGACCGACCGCGCTGTGCGACCTGCCTCAGGGCGGCACATGGTTTGTGCCGGGCGGGCGCAGCACAATGGGGCGGCTATTTGCCGATGCGGGCATCTGCTATCTTTGGAAGGACAACGGCGACAAGGGCTCGCTTTCCCTCACTTTTGAAAGCGTATTCGATCGCGCCCGCAATGCCGACTGGTGGCTGATCAAGCAGGGCTGGCCCGCACCGCCCAGCCGCAAGATGCTGGCAGATGAGTTTCCCCACGCCGAGCGGTTCAAGGCATGGCGCGAGGGCAAAGTGCTGGTGTGCAACACGCTCGCGACTCCCTATTTCGAGGAAGTGCCTTTCCACCCCGAGCGTTTGCTACAAGAACTCGCCGCCATCTTCCACCCCACCCTGCGCCCCGAAGGTTTTACCCCGAGATATTTTAATTATTTGGAAAAGTAGGGGCTCGGCAATTTCAAGTAAACTTGATTGCGCTCGCCTTGCACTATTTTTGCAAAACGCCCGCCGAATGCGCCGACATTAGAAAACAAACGCCTGATTAAAGATAGTTTTTATGGCCAACGACATCTTATCCCCCGCGTCCAACCACCGCGCCCGCATGGCTTTTGCGGCAGGACTGTTGCTGCTGCCCCTGCTCGCGGCTGCGGCCTTGCTTACAGGCAGCATGCGGCTCGCGCCCGGCGAGGTGCTGTCGGCACTTGCCGCCGCGCCGTCCGACGGTTCGCCGGCGGCGTTTATCGTGTGGCAGGCGCGCGTGCCTCAAATCGCGGTGGCACTGTTGGCAGGCGCATCGCTCTCGGCAGCAGGCTTGGTGATGCAAACGCTGTTTGCCAACCCTTTGGCAGACCCCTCGTTGCTCGGCGTGAACTCCGGCGCATCGCTCGGTGCGGCGCTTGTGCTGCTTTGCGGCGGCGGGGCTCTGATTTCGAGTGGCGGCATGATAGCCGGTTTCACGCTCACGCTCGCGGCAGCGTTTCTGGGTGCAATGGCAGTGATGCTCGTGCTGCTCGCCCTCTCGTCCGTGCTGCGCGGCAATATGGCCTTGCTCATTGCCGGCGTGATGATTAGTTTCCTACTCTCGGGCATCATTTCGCTGCTCAACTTCTACGCCACCTCGCAAGGCGTGCGCTCATTCGTGATTTGGGGGCTGGGCGATTTCAGCGGCGTGCCACTTGGCAACCTGCCGCTCTATGCCGTGCCCGTGCTGCTCACGCTATTCGCCCTGTTGTTTTTGGCCAAACCGCTCAACGCCTTGCTCTTGGGCACAGAGTATGCGCACAACCTTGGCTACCGCGTCCGCACCGTGCGCACCCTCGGGCTGCTCGCCGCCGGCTTGCTCGCCGCCGCCACTACCGCCGTATGCGGCCCCGTGTCGTTTATCGGCCTTGCTGTGCCGCACATCGTGCGCCTGCTCTATCGCCGCGCCGACCATCGCCTGCTTATCCCCGCCACCATGCTTTGGGGCGGCAACGTGGCTCTCTTTGCCCTGCTGCTCACCCGCCTGCCCGGCGAGCGCGGCATCCTGCCCCTCGCCGCCGTCACGCCATTTATCGGCGTGCCCGTCGTGTTTTATATTCTATCTAAAAGAGGATTGAGGGGATAAACGGGGTTTATAATAATACAACAAGCGCGCTGTGCTGGATTTCGGCACGGGCGCGCTTCGTTTTAAATGTTTATCTGTTAGTTTCTCAACCCGCCTTTATGATTTTTCTTCAAGCAGAATAAGATTTCGAGGCCGCCGCCTTTGCGGTTGCGCACGGAGATCTCGCCGGAATGGCAGAGCACGGCGTTGCGCACGATAGAGAGGCCGAGGCCCGTGCCGCCACAGTCGCGCGTGCGTCCTTCCGTGACGCGATAGAACCGCTCGAAGAGGCGCGGCAAATGCTCCTCGGGTACGCCGCAGCCCGTGTCGCGGAAAGAGAAATAGAGAAAATCTTTGTCCTCGTTGTAGAGTTCTGCACACATCTTCGTGCCCTGTCCGGCGTAGCGGATGCTGTTTTCCATAAGATTGCGGAAAATGGCGTATACAAGGGAATAGTTGCCCGTGAGTGTTGTGACAGGGGGTATGAGTTGCTGGAACTCCATGCCCGCCTGCTCCATGCCGCCGCGCAGTTCGTCGGCAATGTCTTCCACCATGCGGCTCACGTCGATTGTCTCGAGCGGCAACGCCTCGGGCGCTTCTTCTGCTTTCGTTATCAAGGCTACGTCGCGGATGAGGTCGGTGAGCCGCACCGCTTGCGCGTGGGCTTTCCGCAGGAAGTCGTCCTTGCGCTGTTCGTTCAGCCCCGCACATTCCATTATCGTTTCCAAATATCCTCGTATACTGCTCACCGGCGTGCGCAACTCGTGCGTGATGTTGTTGCTCATCTGCTGCTTGAGTTTCTTGGTCTGCTCGGCCTGCGTGGTGTCGGTGAGCGACAGTTCGAAACTCTGGTCGCTGTAAATCAGCACCTGTACGGCGAAGCATGAACTGCCAGCCTGCACCGTGTAGCGGAAAAGCGGGGTTTCTTGCACGGGGCTGCCGCCGTTTACGTTTTGGTCGAGGAACTCGCAGACGGGATAGAAACTCTCGTTGCTCCAAAGCGCGTTGAGGTCGGCCGTGGGGCGGTCGAGAATCGTGTTGGCGTATTGCGTGAACTTGGGGTTGGCAAAGATTTTCTGCCTGTCGGGCGAGAAGATAGCGATGCCTGCCTCTGAATAAAGGAAGTGGCGCAAGAGGCGTTCGCGCTCCAAGGCGATTTGCCGGTTGCTCTCGTCGAGTTGCCGGTATTTCAGGGTGAGCGTTGCCGCCACGTCGCCCAGTTCGCTGTGGGGGAACTTCAACTGCTCGTAATCCACCAGCCCCCTGTCGGCGGAACTGATGAAGAGGCGCAGCTGGGCTATGGCCTTGCCGAAGTGGTCGGAGATATAAATCAGCAGCACGAGCACAATGGGGAAGAGCATCAGGGCGAACCACAGGAACACGTTGTCGGCTTTCATGAAGTTGCGCACCTCGTTGTCGTAAGGCAATGCCACGCGCACGATGAGGCTGCCGTAGGCCTTGGCGAAATAGAAAAATTCTTTGCCCTCGGTGACGGAGGCGCGTATGTCGCTGCCCTCGTTCTCGCTGAGGGCGCGGCGCACCTCGGGGCGGTCGTTGTGATTGCCCATTTCATGGGGCATCATGCCGTCGCTTTCGTAAACCACCGTGCCATTCTTGCCGATTACCGTGAGTCGCAGTTCTTGCGGAAGAAGGAGTTTCACTTTTTTGAGTTCTTCAACGGCGGTGGTGCTGTTCAGCCCGTTTGTTTCTATGTCGCCCGCCACGAGGTCGGCATAACTCAAAAGCCGCGCTTCGAGCAGTTCGCGCCGATATTGCCGTTCGCGGTTGTACTGGAAACCTACGAGCAGCAAGGTGAAAACTGCAAAAAGCAACGTGAAGTTAAGCAGCAACTTGCTGCGATATGAAAGCATCATTTTTTAGTAAACGAGTAGACGAGTTAACAAGTAGACAAGTAAACGAGTAGACAAAATCCCCTTTTATTCAAAACAATAGCCGTAGCCCGGGCGGTTGGTGAGGCGCAGACCGGCTGCGCCGAGCTTTCTGCGCAGGCGGGCGATGTGCACGTCGATGGTGCGGTCGATGACGATGCAGTTGGTGCCGCGCCAAACCGCCGCGAGGATTTCGTCGCGCGAGAACACGCGCCCCGGCTGCCGTACCATAAGGCTGAGAATGCCGAACTCTTTTGGCGAAAGGCGCACCTCCATACCTTCCACGTAGGCCGCTTTGCGCTCAAAGTCGATCGTCAGTCCTTCCGAGGTCAGCATTTTCGGTTTCGACACCTCCGTGCCGCTGCGGCGTAGCACGGCGCTGATGCGTGCCAGCACCTCGTGCAGGGAAAACGGTTTGCAGATGTAGTCGTCGCCGCCTGCCGAAAAGCCGGTGAGCAGGTCTTTCTCCGCGTCCTTGGCTGTGAGAAAGATGATGGGCGTATCGTTGTGGAGTTCCTTGCGCATCTTTTCTGCCATGCGGAAGCCCGACATGCCGCCGAGCATCACGTCGAGCAGCACAAGCATGATGTCGGGCGAGAGCAGCGTGATGGCCTCTTCTGCCGAGGCGGCGGTTACCACTTCGTAGCCGGCGTTTTCGAGATTGCATTGCAAAATCTCGCGCAAGTCCGGCTCATCGTCTACAACCAAAATCTTTTTTGAAGATACCATATATATAATGTATTTAGTAAACAAGTAAACGAGTAGACAAGTAGACGAGGAAAGCTACTTTATGGTTGCCTATTCGTTGAATTAAGTGTTATGTGCCTGGAAGGCACTACAGAGCGAAGCGATAGTAACACTAAGTTTGCAGACGAAAGCGAGCGTAGCGAGCTTTCAGAGCAAACAAGATAATAAAATTTGGAGAAGCCGAGGTTAAATCCTTACTTTTGTCGTATTAAAGAAAGGATTAACCGTCCGCCATGGTAA